>JBBDIO010000157.1:0-26674 GCA_040880365.1 Litorilinea sp. | reverse complement strand
CACCGGACCCAGGAGGCGCACCGTGAAGCCCGCCGGCAACGACGCATCGGGGTTGTCGATCTCGAAGACGCACCGGAACTCGCGGCTTGCCGAGTCCAGCACCGGGTCGATCGTGATCAGCGTCCCCGCCAGCGTCCGGTTCACCGGCGCGGCGGCGGCCAACCGATATTGCCGGCCATCCTCAAGCTCGCCGAACCGGTCGATCGGCACCCACACCACGGCGTGCAGCGGATCCAGCGCCACCAGGCTGAGGATGGGCTGCTCAGGGCTGAGCAGTGAGCCGGGGGCCGCCTCGATGCGGTGAACCGTCGCGTCGAACGGCGCTTCGATGACTTCGCCAGTGGCAAGGTGAATCCGTGCGCCCTGTGCACCCACCTTTTCGACAACTGCTTTGGGGCCAAGTGTCAGAATTGTGGCAATCGCCGCGTCCACGTCGCCGCGCACTTTGGTATCCGAAATCTGCGAATGGGTCAGTTCCATTTGCGCCGGATCCGTGAGCATGGATGCGTTCAACTCGTCTTCGGTGCCGATCACAATATCCACCAGGGGCATAATCGAGCGCACGACCACGCCAAATGCGCGCGGATCGTGCCACTGGTCGGGGCGAAAGTCCACGTCGAACACCACTTCCGTGCCCGCCTGGCGTGCCGTTTCTGCCGCAAACATGGTCGCGCTGCGGCTGGGTTCCTTACACAGATTCGTCCCTGCAAACTGGAGCACCTTACTCTGCGCAACCGGCGCAGCCAGCACATCATCAATCGTCAGCTCAATATCCGCGCAGTTGTCCCGATAATAGACCAGCGGGAACTTGTCGGGAGGTTCGATGCCCAGCACCACCGCGCTGGAGCGATGGCCCGGCTTGCGCACCACGTGCGAGGTTTCCACGCCTTCCTGATTCAGAAAATGCAGAATAAAATCGCCAACCTTGTCTTCGCCAATGCCGGTGATCAGGGCCGTGTTGAGGCCCAGGCGTCGCCCGCCCACGCTGATATTGGTGGGCGAACCACCCACATACGCGGCAAAGCTGGTAATATCCTCGAACGGCGCGCCCACGTCGTTGCTATACAAGTCAATCGAAGATCGGCCCATGTGCAGGCTGTCGAATTGACGTTCGTCGCCGCTAGATGGACTTGAAGGTGTACTCGAAGGTCCACTCGTGCGTTTATCCGGTGTGGTCATGTGCAGTCACTCCATTGTTAACTGTGTAATATCTGTTTTGTACTGCCACTTTTGTGGATAGATGGAATTGGGATTGTCAGATCGTCAATACAGGGGCAGCCGCGAATCCGTCCACGAATAGGTATCCTTGAGCCAGGTAATCTGCGGATCGTCCTGATTCGCGAGACTCTGCGCGCTGCCCGCCAGCACGTTGAGATAATAGGTTGTATAGCCCGGCGCGCTCACCACGGGATGATAGCCTTCGGGCACCAGCACGGCGCAATTTTCCGTAGGGCGCATGAGCGCGTCGATGGGATAACCGGCCTGATGCAAGGGTGACTGGGCATCCGTATAGACTCGCTGGTGGGCATACCCGTTGGGCCTGTCGAACTTGTAGAAGTAGACTTCCTCCAAATCCGCCTCGACCAGTTTCCCGGCATCGTCTTCGATATGCACGTCGTGCTTGTGGCCCGGATAGCTGCTCCAGTTGCCGCTAGGGGTATAGACCTCTACCAGCACCAGACGCTGTACCGGCGAACCGGGCGGCAACAGGTCATTGATCTGACGGCTCACATTGTCGCCCCCGCGCACGGATACGTCTACATCTGCCGGGCGAATCAGGTAGGGATCGTGATCCACGTCGGTGGGCACCCAGGTCACGGCAAACTCGCCGTCCGTTTCGGCAGTCACTGTAAATTCCGTGTGGCGGGGCAAATAGAGGGCATGGGCGGCGCTCTCGAAAACCGACTTGCGCCCGCCGATGTGGGACCAATTGCCGCGTGTACTCTCTACCGAATAGACGCCGGTCAGGTTAATCAGTGCCAGCTCGTTCTCGCCCGTCGCGAATGACCAGCTGGCACCCGTCGCCAGGCGTCGTGCCTGAAACGTGATGAAGTCCCAGCCGGCCTGTTCGGGCGTCACTTCTAAAATGAGGTCGGCATCCGCGCCCGCGTCCTCTGCACGCGGCTGCACCAGCAAAGCTTTGTGGTCATAGTGGCGTTGTTGTTGCAAAGTTCACTTCCTCTCAAAATGCGATGCGCGGCCCCAGCCGAACAGCCGCGACTGCGCGGCTACCGCGCTAGACGACCAGATCGCGCAACCACGCCCGCTGGATAAACCATTGATCCTGGGCCGGGTCAAAGCGAATCTCAAACGTATTCCCTTCCACCGTCTGAATCATAAAGCAGCGCAGCGTCGCGCCTTGCACCCGTTCTTCCCAGGTGCGGCCAATCGTGTCCACATAGCGGGTCTGGTGTCGCCAGATAAACGACGTGGGGCGAATCGCGCCGCTGGGCATCACGCGATACAACAGATCGACAGGTTCATTGACAAGTACTTCAGCAGTCATATTAGTTTCCAGGTTTCTCCAAATATTCCAAAATCATTTCCAGCGCGGCGCGCGCACTGGCGAGTTTATTCTGGGTGCGGTTGCCCTGCCAGACATAGAGGCGCGCCACTTCGCCATTGGCGCCGGTCAGATGCAGATAGGTCGTGCCCGTAGGCTTTTCCGCAGTGCCGCCGCCCGGCCCGGCAATGCCGGTCACCGAAACCGCCACATCCGCCCCATAGAGCTTGCGTGCGCCGTGGGCCATCTGCGACGCGACTTCTGCGCTCACCGCGCCCAAACGCAGCAACGTATCGTGATCCACACCCAACACATTTTCTTTGGCAGGATAGTTATAGACTACCCCCGCACCCACAAAAAAATCGGAACAGCCCGATACCTCGGTCACGACATGCCCAATCAGCCCGCCCGTACAGCTTTCGGCAGTCGCCAGGGTCAGGTTCCGATTACACATGGCCGTGCGGATTCCACCGGCCATCGCGACCAAATCATCCTGCGTAGTTGCTTCATACTCTGTTGACATAGGGAATTCTTTCATATCCGCAAAGTGCATCACGGCGCGCAGGCAAATATCAATAGCAGATTGCCCAATTCCATTGAGCTGTACCAACCTGCTGGGCCAACTTTGTGGGCCATCGCAGTGGGTCGGATTTCAGGCCCCGCGCCCGCATCTCTCCCCACGATTCT
Organism: Litorilinea sp.; assembly: GCA_040880365.1. Lineage (GTDB taxonomy): Bacteria > Chloroflexota > Anaerolineae > Caldilineales > Caldilineaceae > JBBDIO01. The sequence goes on along the minus strand of JBBDIO010000157.1, from coordinate 23,484 downwards.
GCCACATCTTCAAATCCGAGGCGAATCAGGCCAGTGATAACCCCGTCATGCGGATATTCGGTGTGCAATCAACATGAGCCGTGTATTGCCGCGCCGCGTGAAAAACACTACCGCGGCCCGCCCGCCAGAAACCAGCTTAATCCGCCCCCGCAGCGATTCGGGCGCAAACGGCACACCCCGCTTTTTCAGCTCTACCGTGCCAATCCCCAATGCCTGCACCCGCGCATTGAGCAATTTCAAGGCGTAGGGATGCACTTCTTCAATCTGAAACACCGTAGCAAAGGGCGTGGCGACCGGCTTTGCACCCGGCGTGTTGCTCATCAGATAGGCGATTTGCGCATCAAACAAATGCAGATTCAGGTCGCGACATAGCTCATCAAACGGCCCGGCGCGGATCACAGCCGGGTCAGGTTCATACAAGACCTGTCCGGCCTCCAACGGTCCTATGGGTGGCTGCCGCCCCGATGCCGCCAGCGTATGCCAGTTCTCCGCGGTGTGGACTGCCGCCAGCCGCGCGGGCACGCTTGCCTGCCGTCCCCCGGTTTCCTGCCCTGCGGATTCTCGTATGTCTAACCCCAGCCAGAGGTTAGACTCTTTGCACACGCCGGCATGGCTGATAAACTCCACAGCCGCATCTGCCGGAATCTCCGCATCGTCAATCCCCGGCATCAGCTTAAGACAGACGCGGCCCACCCGCGACAACAGCGCGCGAATAGGTGCCCAGGTAGGCAAAATCTGACCCAGACGCATCAGCCGGCGTCCTTCGGCGCGGCGCGGCGGATCCAGAAACGCGCCCACTGCCGGGGGCAGGCGGTCATCTGCCAATGCACTATACCAGTCTGCATTGTGCACCGTAATCTGTGCATCCAGGCCCAGCGCCGTCACATTGGCGCGCAGCAGTGCACAACGCAAAGGGTCTTGCTCAAATGCGTGCACATGCCGCCGGCGGGCCAACGCCAGCGTATCCCCACCAATCCCGCTGCCCAAATCCAGGATCGCGCCCGGTGGGGCCAACTTGTGCAGCTTTTCGGCCCGATAGGCGGCAATCGGATACGCTGTCGCCTGCTCCAATGCGTCTTGTGTAAAATAGAGGCGCGCCGCATCGGGAAATTTTTCCTGGGCATTCTGCCGCAAACGGACGAGGGCTAACAGAGCGCCCGCCTGCTCCGGCGTATACTGCTTACGCAAAGTCAACAGAGCGTTGGTGGCATCGTCGGGAAAATTCAGGTGTGCCAACTGGGTGGCGGTGACTTGTACTTGCGGCGAAACGAGAAACTCCAGCATATCCAGCTGAATCGCTTCCCGGTTGTTCCCGCGGTTGGTGGTATCTGACACAGTTGTCCCCGCTCTCATTTTCTGGGCCGATTTTTCGGACCACTATGCAATCAAAAGCAATGGCACAGGCTGGCAACACAGCGTAAACAGACAGCTACCCATCCTTCACAGGGCCTGCACTCTGCCGGTACACGTTGCTTCAGTGTTGCTTCATACCCCCCGATATACCCCGCGTTGGGGTTCTGTAGGGGGAATGTGGCTTGACGAAAACTCACCATACCAGTAAGATACCTTTGACTTTGCTTCCGTTCAAAGTTTCACTTATCGCTTGGTTTTTTAGGAAGGAGTGTTATGAGCGTTCACCACGAAAATCTGGGGGTGGTAAGGCCGATGGACCGCATGGAAGATCCGCCGGAGTTGGAATACAGCGCCGTGCGCAATGAATCATTGGCCATGTTTGGGGCGGCCATTGGCGGCGCCGTATTGGGGATGTTGCTCACGCTGCTGGTGTTGGCAATTATCAATGGCGGCACCTTGAGTTTCACAGGCGGGGAACGGCTGGATGTGCTCGAAGCCAATGTGAACCGTATCGATCAGAATGTTGGCGCAGTAAGCTACAATGTAGACACCGTTGCCGATCAGGCACGCACCATTCAGTCACAACTGGTCACTGTCGAATCCTCGCTGCGCAGCGAACTGGCTGCCGAGACCGAGAGCCGTGTAGCCTTACAGGCTGCTGTCGACACACTCAGCCAGACCAGCAATCAGTTCAGCACCTTCCTAATTGCATTGGACGAAGCCCTGTCTCAGGCCGACCTGAGTGGTGCCGCCGCACAAGAATAGCGGATGCCGTCAGCGCGTTTAGCCTGCGCGTTTAACCTGCGGGTTTAGCCGGCACGTTCAATGTCTCACAACTGCATAAGTTTTATCCATTGCCGGAAACGCGTCAGCCAACCAACCGACGCGTGCTTCCGACATATAAATTACGCACACCAAAGGGGTCACTTCACCAGATAAGTGGCCCCTTTTCTATTGGTTTCTATAGGTGCGCGCCCTCGAATGCGGCGCGTAGCCATGCCACATTTGCAGAGGCTACACCAGAGTTCCGCATCGCCCCACTGTTCCCAATCTGACACATCTCTGTCTGACCCTATCGCCCCCAAATGGGAACTTTTTACAGAAATGCGCGGTTGGATAGCGTATAACAGATACCATCCCCGAACGCTGAGATGCGATACACGTTGGTATACATAAGCTGGCAAGAAGTGCCGGGTCGTCCGGTGCAGTGTGGAAATGAGAGACAAGATGAATCAAACTGTTTTCGTGCGCAGTCAATGGGCACGACTTGGATTGATGGCGCTGGTTGTCCTGGGCGTAGGCGCGCTCGGCCTGTGGCCTGTCCAACCGGCCCAGGCCCAGAGTATCTGCACCACCGAAGTCGTGGTGGTGCAGGGCGATACGCTATCGGGCATTGCCACCGGCCAATTGGGTTCGCCCGGCGCCTATCCTGCCATTGTAAATGCCACCAATGCCGCCGCCGCGGTAGATGGCCGCTTCACAGCCATTCAGGATCCCGATACGATTACCCCTGGCTGGCGACTCTGCGTTGCCCTGGCTGCGGGGGGCGTTGAGAAAATCGAGGAACTAGCGGATACCGAAGGCGGTTCTGCGCCCGTGGCGGCACAGGCGGTCACCCCTGCGCTCACTGCGCCGCTGGCGTCGGCGCCAGATGCCGGTAGCGATGCGGATGAAGAAGACGAACTACCCTTTGGGCGTCCGGTTGTCGAGGGCGAACCGCACCCCTTGAGTATCGACTTTCTGCGCGCCCAGGACTATCCCGGCAGCGAAATTCAGATCAAGCAAACCCTTGCGCCCGGTGCCAATTATAGCCGCTATATTGTTTCCTACCTTTCCGAAGGGCTGGAAATCGACGCCTATATGACCGTGCCCACGGGCGAACGCCCGGCAACCGGGTGGCCGGTGGTCATCTTCAACCACGGCTATATCCCGCCCGAAGTCTATCGCTCGGCCGAACGCTATATCGCCTATACCGATGCCTTTGCCCGCGCCGGCTATCTGGTCTTCCGCCCCGACTACCGGGGCCACGGACTTTCGCAGGGCGAGGCCGGTGGCGCCTATAGTCGCCCCGATTACACCATCGACGTGCTGAATGCTGTGGCTTCGGTGCGAGGCTATGCCGCGGCCGACGCCGACCGCATTGGCCTGTGGGGCCATTCCATGGGCGGCTATATTACCCTGCGCGCCATGGTGGTCGATCCCGACATCAAAGCGGGCGTCATCTGGGCCGGCGTGGTGGCATCCTATCCCGATCTGCTGGAAAACTGGCGCAGACGTCCACCATCTATCGTTCCCACTCGCCGCAGCAGCTGGCGCACCACACTCACCGAAGAATATGGCGCACCCGCCGACAACCCCGAATTCTGGGCGTCGATCTCGGCCAATAGCTATGTCGCCGACCTTTCCGGCCCTGTAGAAATTCACCACGGCACCGCCGACGACTCGGTCCCGTTCCTGTTTTCACAGCTGCTCTTCGACGAAATTGATGCAGTCGATGGCGTCGCCCAGCTCTATACCTATCCGGGTGACGACCATAACATCGCCGCCAATCTGGGCACCGCGCTACAACGTTCGGTCAACTTCTTCGACTTGCATGTAAAATAGTCCGCAACGGCGCATCCGCCACCGCAACTGACACTCGCCCCGTTCCCGATTAGGGAACAGCACACGCACCGCAACAAGGCATAACAAAAAGGGGGGACACGGCAATTGCTGCCCGTGCCCTCCCTTTTTTGTTATCTGACACTCCGTTCCCCAGCCGCCACAATCTCCTGCCGCTGGGGATACAGATGCCCTGCAATCCCTAAATCGGTGGCACGCGCGTATGCCAGCTTGTAGCCTGCTCGAACGCGTGGCCGACCTGCAACAGGGTCTCTTCTGCAAAGTGAGGGCCAACAAGCTGAAGCGCGATGGGCAGCCCCTCGGCAGTGAAACCGCACGGCATTGTGAGGGTAGGACTGTTGCTGAAATTGAAAGGATGGGTGAAGCGTGAGCGTACATACTGATCGCTATCAGGCAGGGGCAGCCCATCATTGCCGATTGGCGGCGCAACGAACGGTATGGCCGGGCAGACAAGCAGATCAATCTCGGTGAAAAGATTGGCAATTCTGCCCGCATACTCCAGACGCGTAGCGTGGGCGGCGGCATAATCGGCGGCGCGCTTGGTATCGGCAAGTTCCAGCCATGCGCGAAAGGGTCCATAGTCATCGGCGCGCGCGGGCCAGGTTTCGCGGTGCGCGTCTGCGGCGTCGGCAGCACAGAGCGTCGCCCAGGTATCCGTCATCAGATCCGGGTCCAGGGACGGCACGACAACCTCGACAGTTTCCACGCCCAGCGCGGTCAGTTGCGCAATGGCTTGCAGGACAGCGTCGCGCACATCCGGGTGCACTCCATCGCTGATGAAACGCGCATCGACACCCATGCGCAACCCGCGCACCTCTTCGCCCAGCCGCGCGCCGTAGTCGGGCACAGGCCGCGGCGCGGCGGTTGGATCGTTGAGGTCCGGCCCGGCAATCACGCCCAACAGCGCGGCCGCATCGGCCACGCGGCGTGTGATGGGTCCCACATTGTCCAGTGATTTCGCCAGGGGAAATACCCCATAGCGGCTGACGCGCCCATAAGTCGGTTTGAGGCCCACCGTGCCGTTACAGGCCGCCGGGAAGCGGATCGACCCACCCGTATCCGTGCCGAGCGTGCCATAGGCGAGACCGGCCGCGGTCGCCACCCCCGAACCACTGGAGGAAACGCCCGACCAACGCTCTGCGCCCCACGGATTGACAGGGACCGGCCAGGCCGGATGGTGCCAGCGCAGCGCAAACTCTGTCATGTGCAGCTTGCCCAACAGGATCGCGCCCGCATCTGTCAATCGGCGCATGACCGTTGCATCATAGGCAGGCAACCAGCCGCCCATGAGCGTGGAGCCGACAAAAGTCGGAATCCCCACCGTATAGACCAGGTCCTTGACCGCAATGGGGACGCCATGCAAGAGTCCCCGATATTCGCCACCGGAGATTTCCGCTTCGGCGCGTCGCGCCTGTTCGCGCGCGCGGTCGGCCAAAACGGTGCGGTAGCTGTGCAGGTCCTTGTCCACCGTGTCGATGCGGTCGAGCAGATGACGGGTCAGCTCCACGGGCGAGATTTCGCGGGTCTCCAGCAACCGCGCGACGTCGACTAGCGCCATATAGGCAAGATCGGTCATGTTATGATTTCCCCCACAACTCGCGGGCGGCGTGCCTCGGCTATCGTGTGCATAACTAGCTGGTTTCCTTTTTCTTATGATGGATGAATGATGCGAAATAGCAGGCCGGTTCGGGTACGTGTCTCCACGACCTTGATCTTCTCCAGTTCGACTGGTGGATCGTGGGGCTGGGCAAAGAGACGCAACCCCCGGCCCAGCAACACAGGCATGATATCTATGTGGAGTTCATCCGCCAGGCCGAATTGCAGGCATTGGCGTATGACATCGGGACCGCCCACCACGGTCACATCCTTTTCACCCGCGGCGGCTTTGGCCTGCACAATCGCCGTCTCAATGCCATCGGTGACGAATGTAAAAGTCAGCCGGTCATTCTGCTTTGGCCATTGCTGTGGAGCCTGGTGGGTCACCACAAATATGGGCACCTGAAATTCGTAGTTGTCGGCATACATGTCCGGGTCATCTGCCATCGCAAAGGTGCGGCGGCCCATCACCACCGCGCCGGTAGTGCGAATCGGTTCCTGCAGCAGTTCCGAATCGCGCAGCTCGTCAAAATCCGCATAGAGACGGGTTAAACTGCCGCTCGGATCGCAGACAAACCCATCCAGTGACATGGTCATCCCGACGATAACTTTCCCCATTCAGTTTCTCCTCCGCCTACAGGAATCTGCCTGTTCATGTCTCCCGCCAGCAAACCTCTGCATGTAGTATACACCGTTCAGAAAAGGTGAGCAGAAAAAATGAGATAAAAGAGTAGGGTGAGATGAAAAGGAAAGCGACCTCGGCAATGGACACGTTTCCGACGGTTACGAATTTACCCCCTGAGGCGCAAAATGCCCTTTTCCAAAGCCAAGATCACAGCTGCGGTACGGTCACTCACCCCTAACTTGCCGTAAATATGAATCAGATGCGTTTTTACCGTAGCCGTGCTGATATGCAGCTCCCTGGCAATATCCTTATTGCTATGGCCCTGCGATACAAGCGTCAGGACCTCAATTTCTCGACCGCTCAACTGTTCCTCGGCGGGAGCGCGCATGCGCGCCATTAAACGGGAGGCGACGACTGGCGTCAAGACCGATTCGCCATGTGCCACCTGGCGCACCGCGGCAAAAAAGTCTTCGCGCGGCGTGTCCTTGAGCAGATAGCCAGTCGCGCCCGCCTGGATAGCCTGGACAATATCCGCATCCGTGTCATACGTGGTCAGGACCAGGATGTGCGGCGGGTTTGCTTGCGCATAAATGGCCTTGATGGCCGTGACACCGTCCATTTCGGGCATCTGCAAATCCATCAGAATGACATCGGGCTGCAAAGTCTGGCTGAGGCCAATCGCCTCAATCCCGTTGCTGGCTTGGCCGACCACCTCAATGTCCGTTTGGGTGTTCAAAATCCCTTCAATCCCAGCCCGCACCACCGGATGGTCATCCACGAGCAGAACGCGAATTGGTTTCATACGTCTCCTCTTATTCAGCAGATTGCAGTTGAGCCACAGGTCGAATCGGTAGCTGTATCACCACCGTCGTACCCTCGCCCGGCTCACTCTCCACAGTCAGGGAGCCACCAACCTGAGTTACTCGCTGGCGCATGGCTATCAGCCCGTAGCCACCGTCCTTGCCAGGCGGTGACGCGTTTTCAAGACCAATGCCATTATCCTGTATGTCCAACATCAGAACATCATCCATGTAGGAAAGCGTGACCTGCGCCGATGACGCTTGCGCATGTTTCTGTACATTGGCCAACGCCTCTTGTACGGCGCGGATGACCGTCGTTTCCGCTTCTGGATGCAAATGGCTATGCGTACCGGTGATGGTCGTCTGCGCCTGAATTCCGCTCTGTTGCATCCAGTCCTCTACCACCCGCCCAATGGCTTCTGGCAAGGGCGAGTTTTCAAGCACCTCGGGGCGCAAATCCTGGACCACGCGCCGCGCCTGGCTTACGCCGCGCCGCGCCATCTCTTTCGCCTGCAAGAGATGATGGCGGCTTTGGGCCACATTGTCCGCCAGGTTTTGTTCGCTCGCTTCCAGATGCGTGATGATACTGATGAACCCCTGCGCCAGCGTATCGTGAATCTCGCGGGCCAGCCGTTCGCGCTCTTGCAGGATGCCTTCGCGCCGTTCAGCCGCGGCCAGCTCTGCACGCGTCGCCTCCAATTGCTCGATGAGTTCACGTCGATCCGCACTTTGAGTCATGATGCCATTCAGATATACGCCAAAGAGGATAGACGCCGCGCTCACGATCAAGAAGCCCCCCAGCCACGCATTTCCGAAGCCTGGAATCAGGCTATCAAAATTTGGCGCTTGCAAATAAATCGCCAGCCCCGCCAAAACGATTCCGAGTGGGATCGCCCATCTGAGTCGCACGTAACTAAAAATTTGCGGAGGTAGACTCGCCAGGACAAGGTTAAAATCGGGATAACGTGAAACAAGCGCAAACCATAGCCCGATCGCACCGGATAAGTAGATGAGGACGGGCACAAGATAGCGATCACGTTCAAAGTTAAAGTCTGCGGCGTAGCGGCGAATATAGTAAATAAACGCTCCGTTCCATAAGGCGAATCCCACAGTCAGGACCACCATCTGGCCCTCCTGCGCGGCCGTGTATCGCGCATCGAACCAGACCTCGACCGCGGCGAAGAGGAGGGTTGCGTAAAGAATGAGCGACCACAGCCACCAAATTTTATCCCACAGGTCTGTTTTTTCTGGACTGTGCTCAGTCATTAGTACGATCTCCCTGCGGCGTATTTTTTGCGTCTACCAATCTGGCTGATAGTTTAGCACGCACGATGCTCTATTCCCACCGGAAAGTATAGACTGAAACAACCGTGCCGACGACGAGCATTAGCCCCAGGATAAGCACAGACTGGATAGACCAACCTTGCCCAAACCACAGATTTTGGAGCAAATTGACCACCTGGGTCAGCGGGAGCCAATTGGCCGCCGCTCGCACGCCTTCGGGCATAATATCGGGCGGGAACGCCACTCCGGAAAGAATCATCATGGGGAAATAGAGCACTTGCCCCACCACCTGGGCGATGCGCGCCGTCGGCGACAGAACAGCCACGATATAGCCCATCGCCGCGAAAGAGAATGCACTGAGCAGAAAGCCCCCCAACACGTAGACCCAATTCCCGCCAAAGCGCAGATCAAACACCAGCCGCGCCGCAATAATGAGGATGACCAGCCCGATGAGGGCGATAAACACGTTCGTTGTAATATCGGCAACCAGGTATACCAGGGGCGGCATGGGGGTCGCTTTGTAGCGGCGCAAAATCTTCTGTTCGCGTGCCGTGGCAGTGGCAACAGGGATCGACATCAAGGCCACCGTGCCGATGATAATGACGGCCAGACCAGGAACCAGGGCGTCGATATAGCCATATCCGTCCCCATATTGCGGATCGACCGCATTGCCGAAGATCATCCCAAATAGCAACAGAATCATCAAGGGAAAGGCCAGCGTGAAAAAGAGGGCCACTGGTTCGCGGCCAAACAGCTTGAGCTGCATCCAGGCCAATTTGAAGTAGGCGTTCATGAGTATTCCTTCTATGCGCGCATCGCGCGGCTTCTATTCGCGCACAGCGCGGCCGGTTAATTGAATTAAAACATCTTCCAGATCTGCGGTCTCGGTGCGGATATCGATGGGAGCGATCTGCTGGTCATGCAAGGCCAGGACGACATTGCTTAGCAGTGCACCTTGCCCCTGGACCACCACACGACCGTTTTCCCGGTTCACCTGGGTCACACCATCTATGCGGCACAGGCTTGTTGCATCGAACGTTTTGGGCGCGCTGAAAATAACCCGCTGCTTGTTTCCCATTTGGTCAATTAACGCCTGCGGGCTATCCAGCGCGACAATGCGCCCGTGGTCAATGATCGCCATCCGGTCACACAACGCTTGCGCCTCATCCATATAGTGTGTCACCAGCACAACCGTTTTGCCGCGGTCTCGAATGGCGGACACCAGTTCCCAGGTGGCCCGGCGCGCCTGCGGATCAAGCCCCGTGGTCAGCTCATCCAAAAAGACGATTTCCGGATCGTTGAGCAGGGCGAGGGCAATAAAGAGGCGTTGCTTTTGCCCGCCCGACAGGTTGCCAAACACGGTCTTGCGTTTTTCGGCCAGCCCCCAGGCTGCCAGCAAAGGTTCCCACGGCACTGTTTTGTCATAGAATGAGCTGAACAGGTCAAGCGCTTCCCAAACCTTCATCCGTTCTGGGATCTGGGCTTGCTGGAGCTGAATGCCAATCCGTTGACTGAGAACCCGCCGGTCGGAATGGGGGTCGAGGCCCAGCACGCGGATCTGACCGCCAGTAGGTTGGCGCAAACCGACGATCGATTCAACAGCGGTCGTTTTGCCTGCGCCATTAGGACCGATGATGCCGAAGATTTCCCCCCGATTGACTGAGAATGAGACATCTTGCACCGCCGTAAATTGACCATACTTTTTATGCAGATTTCGAACATCGATTACCATCGTGGCACCCCATTCGTCAATTGGTTTGTGAACTGTACGCACAGCACAGTCGGTACAGGAATATAGAAAAATTGGCTTGTGTGCGCAAAGCCTGTCATTCACTTGTTCGTTGCGTTGGCAGAATTTGAAAGCAATATTGGCCCATGCTTCACAGGGTCGTCGGCTGGCGATCCTGCGAAGCGTCCAAAAGTCGGAGTAATGATTCAGCGCAGTACACAACAGCTTGCCAGGCAAGATTCAGCCCGTTGTGTTGCGTATAATCACTTATCATTCAGCTTGTCGTTTATGAAACCCCTCAAGGCTGGCAAACTGAGTTGAGCGCGCCTGGCCTGCCAAATCTGTCCAATTGACGGTCGTTACACGCGTAATTCGGTGGATTTCAAGCCCGTCTTCGCGGGTAACTACCTTGTTAAGGATGTGCAGGCCAGAAGCAACATTCGGCAGACGATAGGATGCCAGATCCTGGGCAGAGGCCGGCGTCACCGTTATCCAGACGTTTTCACCCAAGTGGGTACTCTTGGAAATTTGTCCGTTTGTTTCAACGAAATAGTCCCCAAGACTGCCATCCGGCAGCAAAAAGTATCCCTCTTTCCCCGCGATGGTCATGGGGGGGATATTGCCACCCTCGAATACCATTTCGCCCGTCGTGAGCACATATGCCTGGTCATCCTCTATCTGGGAATTCTCGGCCTGGATCGTATCTGCCCACGACACAAGCTTCATCACCTGCCCCTCTTCGTCGAGTCCAAACACGGTCCACGCCCCCACATAGCTTCCTTCCAGGTCGCGAATCACCTGGGGAACCACAGGAGCGGAACCATTGTTCGGAGCCGAGGCCGTCGCGGCAGGCTGAATCGGTTGACACGCGCTCAAGAGCAGCGCCAGTAGCAAAACAGAAATCGTTGCGCTCGAAAATTTAGGTGTATGCATGTGTGTTTTCTCCTTTTTATACAGGCTAATTTAGATTTATACGGGTTTATACAGGTTCAAAAGACATACTGGACATACATGAAGTGTAGGAGAGAAACACGATTTTGTAGCCCACCAACCGATGGATTTGCGATTCGACGGTGGCGTATTTGCGTATCAACCATTTGGTTGATGTAAAGGGGCAAACTTGATGCAACTGCGCGCGTTCAACCGATGCGGGTCTGATTATGGATAGCAATTGCGTGGCCGTCACCCTGGAAAAATCCCCACGTATACACTCCCGCCAAAGTGCCCGGCAATCGCGTGCCTCGTGCTATAATGTGCCGCTATGCCAAGCCGACCGATTGCACCTTTTACTCCTTTTTTGGGCGTGCTCTTTTTTGTGGGCATTGCCGCGCTGCTGCGCCTGTGGGCGCTCGACCAGACACCCCCCGGCTTCCACTTCGACGAATCCTTCGAGGGGCTGGAAGCGTGGCGCATCCTCACCCAGCCCGACTATCGCCCCCTCTTTTTGCGCGGCAATTTCGGTGTCCCCGTTGCATTTGCCTATCTGACCGCGGGCATGTTCTGGCTATTCCAGCAACTGGGCCTGGAAACGGGACCGCTTGCCATGCGCACCGTCGCGGCCAGCGTCGGGATTGTGAGCGTGCCTGTGCTCATGGGCGTCGCGCGCGAGCTGGGACACTATGGCCTGGTCCCACGCCGGGCATGGTTGCCCGTGGCCCTGGCATCCGGCGGCACGCTGGCCGGGCTGCGCTGGCATATCCACTTCAGCCGCATGGGCATCGAGCCGATTCTGGGGCCGTTGCTCTGGGCCGCATCGCTCTGGCTGCTGCTGGTGGCATGGCGCACAATGCCCGCGCGCCCGTGGCGGGCCTATGCCGCGTTTGCCGGCAGCGGTGTGCTTGCCGCCGCCGCCCTCTACACCTATCAAGCCGTGTGGATTCTGCCCCTGATTCTGGCCGGGGCCGCGCTGATCGCGCTGCTTGCCGCGCGCGCCACAGACACCCGCGCACCATCGCCTGCCCCTCTCAGGCCGCGTCTGACCGGGCTGCTGGTCGCCGGTGGCATCGCGCTGCTTCTGGTGCTGCCGCTGCTGCTGCTATTCAGCCGCGAGCCTGCCTTGCTGACCACGCGCCCCACCCAGGTCATCGCCGGGGAAGGCAACGACCGCACCATTTGGGAAAACACAGTTGCCAGCCTGGGAATGTTTCTGCCCTTTGGCACAGGCGATCTGGACCCTCGGCGCAATATCCCCGGCGAACCCGCGCTCAACTGGATCTGGGGCAGCGCATTTCTGCTGGGCGCGTATACAGGCATACGCCGCATACGCCAACCTGCGTGGGCGATCCTGTGGCTCAGTTGGCTGGGCCTCTTGCTGCCCGGCGGCGTCACCGAATATGCGCCCCACTATCATCGCATCCTCGCCGCCGCCGGCCCGACCGCCGTGATCATCGGCGTGGGCTTCTGGCAGGCCGGACACCTGGCGCAACGTGTCGCCCGGCAGACCATGCAGCGTGCGATCCCTACCCGCTGGGCCTGGGCCGCGCTGTTCGCGCTGATCCTCGCGGCCAGCAGCGCGGATGCCCACGCCTATTTTGTGCGCTGGGCGTCCCGCGCCGATCTCTATTACGCCTTCGACGAAGGCTTCTGGGAAATCGGTCAGTGGGCCGCTCAGCAAAGCGCAATGACCACATTCATCTCACCGCGCGGCGCAGAGCATACCACCCTCGCATTCGCGTTGCGCAACCAGCAAGCAAGTGCCGCCCCCATCGCCTATGATGGACGCCATGCCTTTCCCCTGATAAATGCCGCAGGTATCCCGGCAGACGCGCCGGACTCGCTCTATATCGTGGTGGAGCACGAAGATTTTCGTTCGCCCCTGCTCATGCCCCAGGTATTCCCCGATGCCACACTTGCCCAGCAGTTCACCGACCGCGACGGACAAGTTTATGCGACCGCCTGGCGTCGTCCCGCGGCCATGCCTTCGTCGCGCGTGCCGACTTATTCCCATGCGGCATTGTTGGCGGATAGCATTCACCTGTTGGGCTATGACCTGTTGCCCGCGACCCCAGCCCCCGGCGCAATCGCCTATGTGCAGCTACACTGGCAGACCGAGCAGGCTCCCACCCGCGACTGGACCGCCTATCTCCACCTGCTGCCTCCAACAGACGCGCCCGATCCGGCCACGATTGTCGCCCAGCACGACGCCCAACCCGGGCAGGGAACCTTGCCTACCGCGCGCTGGCGCGCAGGGTGGGCTATTCTGGACGAGCACCAGCTCCAGCTACCGCCCGATCTCGCCCCCGGCGACTATCGCCTGCGCGTCGGTCTCTACCCCAGCAATGACCCCGCCTCCCCCCTGCCGCCGGTCGACCTGGGCATTCTCACCATCGGCGAGTCCGAATAATGGCCGATGTACAGCCCGGCGCGACGCGCCTGCCCGATCTCTACACCACCGACGCCACCCACGGCTGGAGTATCGGGATGCGCGCCGTGACCCATGCGCTGCTGGCCGCGACCGTGTTCCCGCCCGGCCCAATCCTGGAACTGGGTTGCGGTGCGGGTGGACAATTGGCCGCACTGGCTCACACATACCCGGATCATCCGCGTGTGGGAACCGATATTCATCCCCTGGCTCTGGCCTATGCCCGGCGCGCGGCCCCCACCGCATGGCTTTATCAGGGAGATATGACCGCGCTGCCCTTTGCCGCCCACACGTTTGCGGCAATTCTCTGCCTCGACGCGTTGGACCAGGTTGGCGTCCAGCCGCCTGTCGCGCTATGCGAAATCCGGCGCGTGCTTCAGCCGCAGGGAATTGTTCTGGCCCGCGTCAGCGCGCACCCGTGGCTGGCCGGTCCCCACGATGCGGCCTTCAACACGCGCCACCGCTACACGCACCGGGAATTGCGCCAGACCTTTGTGCAGGCCGGTTTCCGGGTCCGGCGCATCACTTATGCCAATGCAAGCCTGGGGCTGCTGGCAGTTTTGCCGCGCCTGCTACAACGCTGGGGCCTGCCCATCGGGGACGAACGCAACGCCACAGGTGGCGCCACCGCACGCCGCCTCTTTTCGGCAATCCTGGCGACCGAAGCCCGCGCCCTGTCGCGCGTCAATCTGCCCTTTGGCCTGAGTCTCTATATCGAGGCGCAGTCTGTGCACGAACCCGCGGCGCAGCCTGTCCGCGATCCCATGTCTGTACCCAAGGGGGTCGCACCGAACACTGCGACAACCCGTCTGCCATACAAAAAACTGGTTGAGTAAATTCCTATGCACCCATCTGCGCATCCATCCACACCCCCTCTGCCCGCCTTCGAAGATTTACGCGTCTGCACCATTCTGCCCACCTACAACGAGCGCGACAACATCGCGACGCTAATTCACGGCATTCTGCACCACGCCACCACCGCCCATGTCGTTATCGTGGTAGACGACGATTCGCCCGATGGAACTTCACAGGTCGTCACCGAACTGGCCCAGCGGCTCAACAGCCCCGACGCGCCGCCCGTACTCTGGCTCGAACGGCGCACCACCGAAAAGGGGCTTACCTCGGCCATTCGCCACGGGATCGACGTCGCCATCACCCGCTTTGGGGCCGACATTGTCACCTGGATGGATTGCGATCTCTCTATGCCGCCCGCAGATGTGCCGCGCCTGGTCGCGACGCTCGTCGACCACAATGTGGATATCGCCGTCGGCTCGCGCTGGGCGCCCGGCGGGGCAGATGTTGCCCACGGGCCAATGGCTGTGACCCTCAGCCGCCTCATCAATCTCTATGCGCGGCTGCTCATCGGCGGCCCTGTGCGCGACTTCACCAGCGGTTTTATCGCGGCGCGCACCCCCCTTTTCCAGGAAATCCGCTTTCACGGCGATTACGGTGAATATTGCATCGACTTTCTGGGGCAAGCCATCCGTCGCGGCTATTCCATCGCCGAAATGCCCTATGTCTGCGTACCCCGTCACAGTGGTGAAAGCAAAACCGGCGCCACCCTGTGGGAATATCTGGTCAAGGGCCGCAAATATGTGGCTGCGGGCTGGCGTCAGGCGCGTCTGCATCGACGCCAAAGCTAAACGTACTGCCCATTCTCTGCTACAATCAGAGAGAAAGTAAATCGGTGATTCCTTGTTCTTTTTTGCACAATGCTTTTCAATTAGAATGTGCGGACAGGATTTCGCCCGTCGCCACTGCGGCAACATGGGCAGATATTCGGGCAGAAATTTGGGACAGTCGTTGGCAGCAACACTGGGCAACGCAGAGGGGCCGACCCGCGGGCGGTCTGTAGCTTGGAGATAGGAACCTGACACGGGTATGTTGAAACCGGTTGAGCTTGCGCTAGAGGACATGGGCGAATTGGCAGAAATCATCCCTGCCCCCGATCCCGAAGTCAAAATCCAATATCGGTCGATTCCCGATTTTGAATCCGAGACGCGGCGCGCCGTCATTCCGGTCTGCGAACCGGCGCTCACCGGCAACGAGATGAAATACGTGCAACAGGCCGTAGAGACCAACTGGATCTCCTCTGCCGGCAGTTTTATCCGCGAGTTCGAAGCCCAATTTGCCGCGGCGTGCGGCACCCGCTATGGCATAGCCTGCGCCAACGGCACGGTCGCCATGCATCTGGCGTTGGCGACGCTGGGCCTGGAACCGGGCGACGAGGTGATTCTGCCCACCTTTACCATGATTGCCACCATCAACGCCGTGACCTATTGCGGCGCGACCCCTGTGCTGGTCGATAGCGAACCCGAATACTGGCAGATGGACGTGGAACAGGTCGCCGCCAAAATTACACCGCGTACCAAAGCCATCATCCCGGTTCACATCTACGGCCATCCGGTGGATATGGACCCGCTCATGGAACTGGCGCGCCAGCACGGTATCACCGTCATCGAAGACGCAGCCGAGGCCCACGGCGCAGAATACAAGGGGCGACGCTGTGGCGGCCTGGGCGATGCCGCGGGCTTCAGCTTCTATGGCAACAAAATCATCACCACCGGCGAAGGCGGTATGATCACCACCGACAACCGGGAACTGGCGCGCCTGGCCTGGAACCTGCGCGACCACGCCTTCAGCACCGAACGCCACTTTTGGCACAAACACATCGGCTTCAACTATCGCATGACCAACCTGCAAGCCGCGGTGGGCCTGGCCCAGGTCGAACAGCTGGACACATTTGTAGAATCGCGCCGCAACAACGCCCGCGAATACATCTGCCGCCTGCACGGCATTCCGGGCATCCGTCCCCCCGCCCAGGCAGAATGGGCCAAAAATGTCTACTGGATGTTCGGCATTCTGGTAGATCGGGCAGAATATGGGCTTTCGCGCGACGAATTGCGCACGGCGTTGGCCGAACACGGCATCGAAACGCGCACCTTTTTTATTCCCATGCACTGCCAGCCCGTCTATTGGCAACAGTTCTATGGCGAACGCTATCCGGTCGCCGAACAACTTTGCCGGGATGGCCTCTATCTGCCTTCGGCCTCATCCCTCAACCTGTCCGAGCTGGAATATGTGGCAGAGGTGATCCGCGCCGTGTGTCCCCGCTAGCACGTCGGCAGCGCGCGCGGGTGAACCGTTGAGTGTACCTGGATAAAATTGCAGTACGAAAAAAATCAGGAATTTAGCAACCCTTACGAGGAGAGACGCATGACCGCAAAACCAACTGCACCCGGAGTGACTGCATCAGGTGCGCCTGCATCGGGGACCCGGGTCAACAAGTGTATCCTGGCCTATTCCGGTGGGCTGGATACCAGCATTATTGTGCCCTGGTTGCGCCAAAATTATCACTGCGAAGTGATCTGTTTCTGCGCCAATCTGGGCCAGGTCGAAGAATTGACGGGGCTGGAAGAAAAGGCCCTGGCGTCGGGCGCGTCCAAAGTCTATGTGGAAGATCTGCGCGCCGAATTTCTCACCGACTACGTGTTCCCCACTCTGCAAGCCGGTGCCATCTACGAGCGCGATTATCTGCTGGGCACATCGATGGCGCGGCCGCTCATTGCCAAGCGCATGGTGGAAATTGCCGAGTTGGAA
This sequence comes from Litorilinea sp., assembly GCA_040880365.1. Classification (GTDB taxonomy): domain Bacteria; phylum Chloroflexota; class Anaerolineae; order Caldilineales; family Caldilineaceae; genus JBBDIO01. Next base: position 6,514 of record JBBDIO010000157.1, on the reverse strand, counting down.
GGCGCAGATGCGGTTGCCCACGGCGCGACCGGCAAGGGCAATGACCAGGTGCGCTTCGAGCTGACCGTCATGGCCCTCAATCCTCGCCTGCGCATCATTGCCCCCTGGCGCGAGTGGAACATTCGCGGGCGCAAAGATGCCCTGGAATACGCGGCCGAATTCAACGTGCCGGTCAAGGCTACCGCAGAACGCATTTACAGCCAGGACAAAAACCTCTGGCATCTGAGCAACGAAGGCGGACCCCTGGAAGACCCCTGGAACGAACCGCCCGCCGATATGTTTGAATGGACCACCGCGCCCGAAGACGCGCCCAACGAACCCGAATACGTGGAAATCTACTTCCGCCACGGCATTCCCGAACGCATCAACGGTGTGGCGCGCGGGCCGGTGGGCCTGCTGGAAGAACTGAACGCGCTGGGCGTAAAGCACGGCGTGGGGCGTATCGATATTGTGGAAAATCGCCTGGTCGGCATGAAAAGCCGGGGCGTCTACGAAACGCCGGGCGGCACGATCCTCTACACCGCCCACGCCGCACTGGAACAGCTCTGCCTGGATCGCGAAACGCTCCATTTCAAACAGCAAGTGGGCTTGCGCTATGCCGAGCTGGTCTATAATGGGCAGTGGTTCACGCCGTTGCGCAAGGGACTGGACGCCTTTGTGCAAACCACGGAATCGGTCTTAACCGGCACCGTGCGCCTGAAGCTCTACAAAGGCAATGCGATCCTCGCCGGTCGCATGAGTCCCTACAGCCTCTACCGGGAAGACTACGTCACCTTTGACGAGGATGATGTCTACAATCAGGGCGACGCCGAAGGCTTCATTCGCCTTTTTGGCCTGCCCATGAAGGTTGCGGGCATGTTGCGCGTCGAAGGCAAAGGTGTGAGTGATTTCGAATCGCCGGACTATAGCGAAATCAAGCGCGATTAGCCTATGGCGCACATGCCCAACCCCGGCAACAGCGTGGGCGCGCACAACCCCGAACCCGACACCCACGCTGCTGCCGGTCACACGGCCTATAAATCTGCCGGACACACCGCGGAACTTGGTGCCGACCTGGCGAACCACATATCATACCCTGCGGCGATCCCGGAACAGATGCCCGTGAATTATGTGCTCGCGCCCCTGAACGCGGAACACGCCCGGATCGCCGCGCGCCTGCACATCGCAGGCCAACCCGGCACATTCCTGACCCAGCTGGGACCGGAGATTCTGGAAATCATCTATCGTGCTTTGCCCGAAGCCGGTTTCGGATTTGTGGCGCTCATGCCCCATGCCGATTGCGACGACACACCCGGCGACACACCCGACAACACGGGGCAAACGCGGGCAGTGTGCGGTTTTATCAGCGGCGCACCGGGAATCGGCGGGGTATTCGTCAAAGCCTTGACGGGCGAGGGTGGGCGACGCGGTCTGCGCCTGTTACGCGGGTTGACGCGCCGCCTGTTGCGCAAGCCTGCGCTCATCCGGCACCTGTTCGCGACCCTGCTCTATCCCCTGCGCAGCAGCCACCCGTCGCCCGTGCCGCCACGCGCAGCAGCGGCAGAAACAGCCGCTAAAACCATCGAACTCCTGTCCATCATGGTCGATCCGGGCCAGCGCAGCCAGGGCATTGGCGGCCAACTCATCCACGCGTTTGAGGCAGCCAGCCGCGCGCAGCAGGCCACGTCGATCCAGGTGACGGTGGATGCCCGGAACGCAGGGGCGCGCCGCTTCTATGCAGATCACGGTTTCCAGCTCCAGCAAGAATTTCGGCTCTATGGTCGCCCCATGACCCTCTATCGAAAAGCAATCGCATGAGTGTGCCCCCAGATTCTACGCCAGAAAGTCCCCTGGCGCGCGGCAGTCTGTTCAAACGCGCGGCGCTGCTATTAGTCGTGGGCGGCGTGGTCTTTGCCGCGCTGGTCTGGTGGGGAGGTGGCACCCACGTACTCACCCAGATCCAGCGCGCCCATCCCGGTTGGATCGCCGCGGCCTTTGTTTTTCACTACGTAGGGTTTGGCTTTCGCGGCCTGCGCTGGCAATGGATTCTGCGCGCCGGGGGCGCACAGATCACGCCCACCTATGCCACCAGCCTGGTTATCAGCGGCTGGTTTTTCAATTCCATTGCCCCGGCACGCGCCGGGGATCTGCTGCGCGTCGCCATGTTGCGCTACGGCGACCGCCAGGATGATCCCGTGCGCGTCGGCGCGGGAGTCGGGGCGCTGGTGGCCGAGCGCGCGTTGGATCTGCTAGCGATTCTGGCGCTCAGCGGCTTCTTTTCACTGCTCCTGGTCGATGTCGCGCTGCCGCCCTGGCTGGGCCTGGCCTATGGCGTCATTGCCTTTCTGCTGATCATGGTTGTCTGCGGCGTGCTCATCGCGCCGCGCGTCATGCAGCGCATCACCGCGCGCTGGGCGCGCCTCCAGGATAGCAAAATCACCGAACTGGTCGAGCAGACTATCGTTGCCCTGCGTGCGGTCGCGGCGCGTCCGGGCCGTCTGCTGGGGATTCTGGTGATGAGTCTGCTGGTATGGCTGTGCGATGCGGCAATCCTCTGGGCGTCGGTGCAGGCGCTCACCGGCAATTCCACATTTCAAGAAGCCGAGTTTGTGGGGTTGACCAGCGCGTTGGCCGCGGCCGCGCCGGTCACCCCCGGCGCAATGGGCCAGATCGAAGCCGCCTATGCCGCCCTGCTGATTCTGGTGGGCGAAAACGCAGCCCTGGCGCCGTCCATCATTCTTCTCTCGCGCGGCATCAGCTATTGGCTCTTTCTACCGGTCAGCGGTTTGATCACCGTCGCCGCCGGTCTCCATCGCTTTTTGCCGCTGATTGCCCGTTCCCGCGCCGCGGCCTCCGATTTGGTCGGACGCCGCCCACCCGCCGCCGCGACCCAACCCGTCGATAAGGCCGATTTGCCATGATTCAGCCCATAAACAGGCAATGGTCACGTCTGCGCGCCTATTGGACAGGCGTTTTGACGGGCGAACATCAGCCCTTTCTCCTATTGCTCGCGCTCTTTGCCACTTTCCGCGTGCTCACCATTTTTCTCTTCCGTCCGGGCGGTTTTATCGTCGATCACTCGGACTACGATTTCTACTACGAGTGGGGCGCGCTGGTGCCGATGGGCTATCACGCGTTCGAAAATCTGTGGACAGTCTATCCGCCCCTCTTTCCCGCCTTCATGCTCACCATTTTCGAATGGTCCAGCCGCGTGCCCCAGTGGGTGGAGCCGCGCCTCATCTTCCATCTCTATTTTGGCGCGTTCATGGTGGCATTTGAATGTGGGAATTTTATCTGCCTCTATTGGCTGGGCCGGCGACTGGCCCACGACGATGGCGTCCACCATACACACACCGTACCGGAAACCAATATCGCGTCTGCGCCCGCGGGCTTTGCCGCGCAAATGCCCGCGGGCCTTTGGCCGGCCGTCCTCTATGGCTTTCTGTTCTCGCCAGTCTATACGATGGCGGGCTGGTTCGAAGCCATGCCCACCTTTTTCCTGCTGTTGGGCCTCTGTCTGTTGCTTGCCAAAGGTCCGTGGTGGTGGTTGAGCGCACTGGCCGCTGGACTGGGCTTTCTCACCAAACTTACGCCGATCCTACTGCTGCCTGTGGCGATTCGCTGGCTGGGCGCAAAGTTGAGCCTGCACGCCGCGCGCCATGCCTGGTTTATACCCAATGCGCCCGGCAATCTGGGTCGCCCCCTTGTCTATACCCTCCTCTTTTTCGCAGTCGTGATTGGCCTGGGCTATCCGCTGGTCGGCTACAACCTGGATCTGGCCTTTGTCAGCTTCCAGATCCAGCCCCTGCGCCCGCCCTGGCAGAGCATCTGGGCCATACTCGATGGCTACTATGGCTGGGGCCTGGTGCCCATTTCCATGCGCAACCTCGAAGGACTCAGCGGCCCGCCTGCGTCCACACGCCTGCCCTGGACCTGGATCAGCCTGGGCTTTCTCGCGCTCTACCTCTTTCTCTATACCCGCCCCTACAACTGGCAGCGCATCCGCACACCCATCGCCTTCACGGGGTTGAGCGTGACGCTGCTCTTTCTCTATAGCAAGGGCTGGAGTCCCCAGTTCGTGGTGTGGATTCTGGTTTTCATTGTGTTGCTGCTCCCCCAACCGCGCTGGATTCTGGCCGCCTGCGTGCTCATGCTCACCAATCTGGCCGAATCCACGATCTACCTGCTGATGGTGCCGTCCCAATATCTACTCATAGGAACCGTGTTCCTGCGCACCGGCCTGCTGATCCTGCTCTGCCTGGAGCTGGTCTATCAGATCCTGCCACCGGCAGATTTGCAACGTGGCCGCGTTCCCGGTAGCCAAACTGGGCGCAACGCGCGCATCTACGCAGCCATCGGACGCACCCTGGCCCCGGCCGTCTGGAGTATCATGCTAGTTGCCATCGTAGCGGGCACGCTGGGCACGCCGCGCCTCATCGACCGCTATGTCCGCAACCAAACTGCAAATTATGCCTGCAAGCCGACAGTGGATCGGTTACAGGCTACAGCCGACTGGCCCGGCACAACCCTTGTCACCCAACAGCCGGCGCTCTGGCACGCCATGAACCCATTCGTCTATCGAGATTATGAATTCATCATCATCGACGGCTACGACACCCAGGATCGCTATCTCGAAACCGCGCTGGCGCGCCTCGACCAGCAGCGCGCGGCACGCCACCCTGATACCGCGCCAGAGTTTTGGTGGGTAGCGCGCGCCGATCTCGACTTCCCAGGCTCCAGCCCGGCCCAGGTCTGGGAAACTTTTGTGGCCCATCCCGACGTCTATATGCTGGGCGAATATGCCGAAGACCCCTGTACGCTGCGCCATGTGGTCGATTTTCGGGACCGCACGCCGCTGGCCCATGCCACAGTACCAGGGGCAGAATCGGACGCGGGGACCGGAGCGGATACGCAATCACCCGCGGCCATTCATCTGCGCGACGCGGCCTGGCAGGTCGATGGCTCCACCGGCGAATTGCGCGTCGTGTTATACTGGCAGGCGCAGTCTGCCCTCGCTGCCAGCTATACCGTATTTGTCCATGCGCTGGATGACACGGGCGCATTGGCAGGCCAGCAGGACAATCTGCCCGTCGAAGGGCTGGCCCCCACCACCCACTGGACACCGAACGCAATCATCCGCGATCCCTATCGCCTGGGATCTTTTGACCAGCCGCCCACGCGCCTGCATGTGGGCTTGTACGACGAAACAGGTCGCGTTGAGTTTGAACTGCCCGATGGAACCGTGCGTGACTATATTGAGATTGTATTGAACCCATGAACAATTGGTTGGAAACCGACAGCCGTACACCGCACGCCACGGCCTATGACCGCGCCGTTGCCTGGTGTCTGGCTGCTGTGCTATTCGTCATCTATCTGTTTGCCTATACCGGCACCATCCAAAGCAGTGATGGTCTCGCCATGTTTACCACTGCGGAAAGCATGGTGCGCCGCGGCGAAATCGACAGCAATCAACTGCTTTGGATGGGCGCGCAGCAAGGCAATATTGGCCCCGACGGCGATCTCTACAGCCGCAAGGGCCTGGGCATGACCCTGCTCGCCCTGCCGCTGGTCTGGTTGGCAAAACTCTGGCCCGGAATCGGACTTGTACAGGCCGCGCTGCTGCTCAATCCTATTCTGACCGCGTGGACCGGTGCGCTGATCTATCTCACCGGACGGCGCATGACCTGGTCCTATCCGGTCGCCGCGCTCACTGCGCTCGCCTTTGGCACAGCCACCCTCGCGCTGCCCTACACCCAGACATTTTTCAGCGACCCCGTCTGCATGTGGGGTCTCTTTGCCGCCGCCTATGGTCTACTGGCCCACGCCCAAACCGGACGCAAGCGCTATCTCTTCGCAGCCGGTATCGCCTGGTCGATTGCCTATCTGGCCCGCGTCGTCAATCTCATCACCCTGCCCATCTACACCATAGGGCTGCTGGCTGCCATCCGGTGGGCTGCGGAGATTCGCCCTGCCGCGCCCACAGTGGGACAATGGGCGCGTTGGCTGCTACACGATGCCTGGCGCCCGCTTATCAGTTTCGGTGTGCCTGTGATTATAGCCGGATTGCTCTCTCTCTATTGGAACGGGGCGCGCTATGGCAGCATCTGGGATAGCGGCTATGTGGAAACCGAACGTTTCAGCGCCGTCTGGTGGTTTGGCATTTCGGGGTTGCTGGCCGGTCCGGCGCGCGGGCTTTTCTGGTATAGCCCGATTCTGCTCCTGGGCCTCTGGGGTGGCGTTTTGCTCTGGCGACGCCAACGCGCCGTTGCGCTCTTTGGCCTGGCTCTCATCGTCAGCTATGTATTGCTCTATGGCAAGTGGTATATGTGGCACGGCGGCTATAGCTGGGGCCCCCGCTTTCTGGTGCCGATTCTCCCGTTCATGAGCCTGTATACCGGCGCTGCACTTGTGGCATTGGCCGCCATGCGCAATCGCCCGGCCCTGATCGGTGCCGGGCTGTTGGCAGTGGTCTCCGTTGCCGTGCAGAAACTGGGCATCCTGGTGCCCTTTGGCCTGGTACAAAACTGGCTGGATG
>JBBDIO010000156.1:0-27124 GCA_040880365.1 Litorilinea sp. | reverse complement strand
CCCGCCAGGAACCCCCCGGGCGAAAACCACGACGATATTGCGGCGGATGCGACTGCGCCAGATTTTGAGCCGCGCCACCAGCTTGGCCTCATCATCCTCGTCGCGCAGCGTGATATCGCGAAACACACCGGCGCCAATCAGGTTATGGCCGTCAATCAGCAGGGTCATGGCTTCGCGTCGTTTCTTGTCGCCAACGGATTTCGGGCCGTTGTCGATTTTGCCAACGCCACCACATCCCCACGGGATAGCCTGCCATCTTTGCCAGATCGCCCACAATCCGTATCACCGGCACCCACAGCAACGCCGCCGCCATCTCTGCTATCGACAGCGCAGTGCCCAGATGCACCACCCGCTGCCACGGACGGGTCATATAGGCGGCAAAGCCCGCGGCCAAGCCCAGCCAGCCCCACTCGCGGCCCCAGCGCCCCCCCAGGGCATGACCCAGCAAGGCCGGCGCGATCACGGCGTAGACCAGGTAGCGCAGTGCATGACGTTTGCGCCACAAATCGGCCTTCCCATCCCCCCGCGCATAAAGATAGTATTGTCGCCAGAACGCGCCCAAATCGCCGCGCGGTCGAAAATGGACGCGCGCCCTGGGCTGCCACACAAATTGGCTTGTTTGCCGGCTTGTTTGCCGGCTTGTTTGATCGTCACCCGCCGGGTGCAACCCATTGGCATTAACACGCAAATCGAAGATAAGGTCTTCGCAATAATCCAGCCACTCAGGATATTCACCTGCGCCGCGCCAGGTTTGCTTCAAAAAGGCCACCGACCGGCTGCTGGGCAAAAATCGCTGGGGATCAATGTCGTCTTCCAGCGGCAACACCGTCGCCGCCATCGCCGTGGCAAAGGCCAGGTTCGGGGCACGCGTGTCGAGATCGGGCACAAAAAAGCCCGCCACCGCAGGCACATCATCCAGATCGGTGGCGGCTTCCCACGGTTGCCCCAATGCTTCCAACCACTGGGGATCCAGACGTACGCCGGCATCGGTCACGGCAATAATCGGCCCATCGGCTGCACCAATCGCCAGATTGCGTCCTCGACTGATATTTGCCCCTACTTCCACCAGAATCTTGAAGGCGGGAGCATCTTCCCACGCCCCCAGCCATTCCCGCAGATAGTCGGCCGTGCCGTCGGTGCTGCCCCCATCACAGAAGACCACCTCATCGGGGCGACGCGTCTGTGCGCGCAGCGAATCCAGCAAGCCGTCAATGGTATGGCGTTCGTTGTATACAGTTGCAATCACAGAAACCGCGTGTTTCGCCATTCCCTAACCTTGCTGCTTCATGCGTGCCATTCCTAGTTACGTTCGCCTTACGTTCGTCGTGTGATTTTTACTGTGGTCGCGGGTTAAACCAAGCCCCTTCCCCTGTGCGCAGTATCGCTGCCAGATTTGAACAGCGCGCCAGAGCTTCAACATGTATCAGGCCACCACGTATGCCGAGAATACACGAACCTGAAGGCACCGGGCAGTGAGGTTGCTCCGGATTCCGCCGATGACCAGACCGATACACCGCACTATTCGCCGCGCTATTCACCGCGCTATTCGCCGCGCTATTCGCCGCGCTATTCGCCGGACTATTCGCCGGACTATGCACCCAGGGATGCGCAGCACCTGGTTGCCGCGCGTGCCCACTTGCTATACACTAGTGAACCATGCCTCGTGTGTTCGCGCATTACTGTTCGCACACTTGTATCCGCACGCGTGACATTCGCACGCGTGACATTCGCACCTGATGTATAGGGTTTGGGCAAGTATACGGCGTAGATGTATAATTGCGCCGAACTATGCTCCAGATGTCGTACAGTGCCACACGCGACTCAGATCAAATCCAATGCATACCCGACAGTCATCCAGGAGCATCGTGCTCCACACATCCAGGAGCAAACTGCTCCACATCGGAAGGGAACCAACTCGATGTCCGAGCGTGTCTATATCGCTCTGGATCTGGAGACGACAGGTCTGAACCCACAAAGTGATGCCATCATCGAGATTGGCGCTGTCTGTTTTGCGTGTCGCTATGCAGACAACCAAACCCACATCCGCATTGTGGACCGCTTTGTTACCTTCGTTAACCCAAACCGCACAATTCCGTTGCGCATCCAACAGCTGACCGGGATACGCGATGCCGATCTCGCAAATGCGCCTACCCTGGACGATGTCGTCCCCGAACTGCTTGCCTTTATTCCTGCCAACGCAGTGGCGGTCGTGGCCCACAATGCCGATTTCGATTTCGGTTTTCTCAACACTGCGGGCATTCAGTTTCACCGCCCAACCCAGGATACCTTCGAGCTGGCGTCGATTTTCTTACCGAGCATGAGCAGCTATAGCCTGGGAGAGCTTTGTCGCGCGCTGGAAATCAGTCTGCCCGACGCACATCGCGCATTAGACGATGCCGAGGCGACCGCTCATCTCTTTTACCACATACTCCATCGTATGCAGAGCGTATCACCCGCTGTGTACGACATCTTAGCCGCCTGTGGGAAAGATGCCAAATGGCCGCCGCTCTTGCTGTTGGAGCAAATCTTCGATGGCGTGCCCGTGGCGACCAGTGGGCCGGATCAGGTCGGCGATGCGGACGCGACAACCAACACCTGGCCGGTCATCGATGAATCGAACACGACGCCGGATGCCATTGCCGCCGAAGTCGTGGAAGACGTGTTCGACACCGACGGCGCATTGGCGCACACCCTGGGCGAGGGCTATGAGTTCCGCCAGGGACAGCTGGATATGGCGCTGCGCGTGATGCACGCACTCAACACGGGCGACCATCTTATCATCGAAGCGGGCACAGGCACGGGCAAGAGTATGGCCTACCTCGCGCCCGCCGCGCTGTGGAGCGGGCGCAATGCGCGCCGGGTCGTGGTCGCAACGCACACCATTGCGCTCCAGGATCAGATACTGGATAACGACCTGCCCATCCTCCAGACCATCCTGGCGGCAATGGACGCGCCGCCGATACGGGTTGCCGTGCTCAAAGGCCGCAGCAACTATCTTTGTATGCGCCGTCTGCACTCCTGGTTCAACAATCGCACCCTTTCGCGTACCGAACTGCGCGTGTTGGCGCGTATCCTCATTTGGCTGCCCACGACCAACAGCGGCGATATTGAAGACCTTTTCATGCCTAGCAGCGCCGAAAAGCTCATCTGGTCGCATATCTGTTCCGATGTCAGCACCTGCCACGCCGGTCGCTGCCGCCCGACCCAGCACGCGCCCCACATTGTGGACGTACCCATCCGCGATTTCTTTCTCGAAGCGCGGCGTCAGGCCGAGACCGCACACATCCTCATTGTGAACCATGCGCTGCTGCTCGCGGATATTGCCGCGGGCGGCAAATTGCTTCCCGCCTATGCCCATGTAGTAGTGGATGAGGCCCATCGCCTGGAAGATGCTGCTACCGATCAGCTGAGCCACCGCGTGGTCTGGAAGGTTGTATTCGACTTGCTGGGACGCCTGGAAAAGCAGGGCGACCTGGCAGAATCCATTGTCCATGCCCTGGCAAATCATACAGACAGCGACCTGGACGCCAGTGGCACGGCAGCCAAAACCCACATTCGCCGCCTGGGCCAGGAAACGAAGCAGGGGCGCGAACGGCTACAACTGTTCGCCGCCCAACTGCTTGCCTTCTTTCAAAACCTGGAACGCCTGCGCACCGATCTTCAATTCGCGCAGCGCATTGCACTGGATACGGGGGTGCGCACGCAACCCATGTGGGTCGAAATCGAGTTGGAATGGGACGCCGCCAGTGAAGCCCTCCGGGCCATACTCACCACAATCCACGAGCTGGCAGAGCGCCTGGAAAGTATGCAGTGGTGGCAGGCCGAACCCTATGCCACCTATCTCACCGATTTGCAGAGTTTGCAAGCCTATTTTAATGACATGGTCGCCTGGGTAGATCGCATCATATTCGAGCCGCCCGGACTGAGCGATGCCACGAGCGTAGCCTGGGTGGAAGTCAATGACGCACACAACGACGCGACATTGGTGGCCGCGCCCCTGCATGTGCACGAGCTGATCGAACAACAGTTGATACATACCCGGCGCAGCGTCATCTTCACAGGGGCGACCCTGCGCACCGGCAGCGGTTTTACCTTCATACGCGACCGCCTGGGGCTTTGGGATGTGACCGCCTCTACAGTCGAAAGCCCATTCGACTATCAGGCCAACGCCCTGCTCTATCTGCCTGCCGATATGCCCGAACCCAATCAGGGAGCTTTTCAGCAAGCCGTAGAGCAGGCAATCATGCGCGCCGCGGTCGCTACGGGGGGAAGTACCCTGGCCCTTTTCACAAGCTATGCCCAACTGCGCGCTACCGCCGATGCCATTCGAGCGCCCCTGGATCGTCAGGGAATCACCGTTTTGCAACACGGGGTGAGCAGCCGCCGTCGCATTCTGCGCGAATATCGCAACACAGAACGCGCCGTGCTCCTGGGCACGCGCAGCTTCTGGGAAGGCATCGATCTGCCCGGTGACGAATTGCGCTGTCTGCTGATTGTACGACTGCCCTTTGCCGTGCCCACCGATCCCCTGGTTGCCGCCCGCAGCAAGGAATTTGAAAACCCCTTCCGCGACTACACGCTACCCGACGCCATTATCCGTTTTCGCCAGGGCTTTGGACGCCTGATTCGCCGCGCCACCGACCGGGGTGTGGTCGTGATACTCGATAGCCGCATCTGGCGCAAAGAGTATGGCCAGGCCTTTCTGGAATCGCTCCCTGCGTGCACGGTACGCCATGCGCCTTTGGCCAATCTAGATACAGAAATCCGCCAATGGCTCCAACGGTAGGCCGCGACAGCCACCGCGATACTCACAGCGACAGTCACAGCGACGCGCACGCGGAAGGCCCCCGCGCAGGCCAACAGCCTGGTAACCCGGCAGTGGCGGTTCCAGAGGTTCCCACGGCGCGCCGTGGACGCAGCGGTATACTGACAGGACTGTGGCGCGCTATACATCATCCGGCAAGCACGTTGCTGCCCGCGCTGCTCGTCCTTTTGCTGGCGATTGCGGCGCAGATTTTCCCCCAAATGCCGGGGCAACTCAACTATGAGCCGGCAACCGCCGCGCGCTGGTTGATCGCGGCCACCGCCGAGGGCAATATAGCCGGCAGTGCCGCGGCGCTGGGCCTATACAACGTGCTCGATCACCCGCTGCTCAAACTCGCCCTGGTGCTCCTGGTATTGGCATTCGCCGTGCGCCTGGCGGGCAGCATCGGCAGTTTGTTGGCTTTCCGTACATGGCCGAACCAGGCGCAAAACAAGGTGACCGAACCGGGTATGGCAGCCTCTTTGCAAAATTATGCGCTGCTGTACCGCCGCCGCCGCCCGCTTGATACAACGGTTGACCAGATCGCTGACCGCCTGGAGCCGGAACTCGCCCACCTTCAGACCCTGGGCTATTCCGTAGATCACTTTTCGATCCCCTACCCCAACCACGCGTCCGACCAAAATGCAGATCACCTTGCCGAACCGCGCTATGTACTCTGGCGCAATCGCCGGAGCACGGTCGGATCCATCGTGCGCGACGGTGGGCTGTTGCTCAGCGCAGTGGTGGCGTGGGTTGTGGTCGTTTTTGGCTGGAATACCGCCACGCCAATTCTGGCCCCCGGTGAAGGTTTTCAATCCACTGTTCATAATCTGGAAATTCACTATGCAGCCGACGCACCGCAGCCCGAATCCACGCCGCAACTCGCACTAACCCTGCGGGCCGACGCAATCGGTGCTTCGCCGCTGGCCGCCGAACCCCAGCAAATGCTGCGGGGCGACTATCTGCTGCGTGTAGACGCGCCTGCACCTGGGCTGCTCCTCTCCATTGTGGATCATGCTGCCGAACCACGCCCTGCACCCGCATTGAGCCTGCGCCGCCTTGCCCAATCTGAAAGCGGCAGCACATTGGGCATTGTGCTGGCAAATGCCAACGGCGAAGAGACGGTACTGCTCCCCGAACTTGCCGCCGGGTTACGCATTGTCCGGCACGCAGGTGAGGATATGCTGTGGCAGGTGGAATATTATGGCGCGGGCGATATCGAACCGCGCGCGCGCTGGGAAATCGATCCCACAATTGGCGGTGCACTCGAACTGCCCGACCACCCGGTCACCATCTATGGCGCGCCCGCGCGCGGCCTGCAATTCAGTATTAACTATATGCCCAGCCATCGCCTGCTCTGGGTGGGGCTGGCCCTGGCACTGCTCAGCCTGCCTTTAACCATACGCCGCCCGTTCTTTGGCCTGATCCAGCTTGCGCCCTGGCACGGGCATACTGTGCTGATCGTGCAAACAACCAGCCTTGCTGCACTAAGCCAAACCGGACTGCTGAACCATGCACTTCTGTCTACCCCACCAGTGAGCGACACACCTATGCCAGACGCACCTATGCCAGATGCACCCGAACAGGAACAGCCATGAGTCCGTCGCGGCGCAAACACCCGCAACCGGCTTCCGATCCCCGACCAACGGCACTTCCCACAGCGCCGCCGACAGTGCGCCCGACCGTGCTGGTAGATGTGGGACCTGCCGTGCATCAGCACGCCGGCCTCAGCCGCTATGCCCATGAATTGGCCGCAGCCATGCTGGCGAATGCGCCCACCGATCTGGATATTGCCCTCTTCTACAATCGCCACAGCGGCCATACGCTACCCGCGGATCTATCCTCCGCGCCCCACATCACCTTGACCCTGGGTCAATATGGCTGGCGGCTAGGCGCATTGGCCGGTCAGCTGTTGCGCTGGAGCCAGCCCCCCGTCATGCAGACGGCGCGGCGCGAACTATCGCGTGCGCCCCGGCTCTATCACGCCACCGAGCATCTACTCCCCTATCTATCGATTCCCGCAATTTTAACGGTTCACGATCTCATCTTCGAATCGTTGCCCGCCTATCATACCCGACTGAACCGCACATTTCTGCGCCTGGCAATGCCGCGCTTTCTGGCCGCGGCGACCGCCATCATCGCGGTCAGCGCCCACACCGCACACGACATTGTGGCGCGCTATCACGTCGACACTCGCAAAATTCATGTGATTCACGAAGGCGTCGATGCCCACTTCCAGCCCGCATCCGCCGCCGAAAAAGCGCGCGTGCACGCGCGCTATGCCGATAACGCCCCCTATTTACTCATGGTCGGCACGTTGGAGCCGCGCAAAAATCACGCCACGGCACTGCGCGCGCTGCAAAAACTGCGCGCCGCGGGTCGTCCGCACAAGCTTGTGATTGCGGGCGGTCAGGGCTGGCTTTTCGATTCGATACAGGCATTGGTCACAGAATTGGGGCTGGAAGATGCCGTGATCTTCACCGGCTATGTCCCCGCGGCCGATCTGCCCGCACTCTACAGCGCCGCCGATTGCTTTCTCTTGCCCAGTCTCTATGAAGGGTTTGGTTTCCCTGTGCTCGAAGCAATGGCCTGTGGCACGCCCGTGGTTTGCAGCAACGTGAGCAGCCTGCCCGAAATTGCAGGCGACGCTGCACGCCTGGTGCCGCCCCAGGACGCCGACGCCTTGGCGACAGCCGTCGGTGAAATCCTCGACCATCCCCGACTTGCCGAAACCCTGCGTCGCCACGGGCTTGCCAATGCAGCCCGCTTCCGCTGGGATGCCTGCGCCGCGGCGACGCTGGATGTTTACCGCGCCACGCTGGCAGAAAAGTCTCCACGCCCCATCTAACGACAGTGATCTTCAGTCTGCTAGCACAAAGCGAGTATACCAGTCGGCCAGGGTAGCGGCGTGGCAGGTCGACCACGCTGTGTACACAGAGACAACATAGTCGGCAGTCGAACAGGGCCGGTCGACGCCACCGCCAGGAAAGAGGTGGCGTATCGACAGCGCTGCGCCTAGCGGCGGCGGCGTCAGGCGATGAAAGACACCGCGTGTGCGCAATGCACGCCGCCGAACCCACAATGCTTGCGCTGGATCGACGTTGCATTCCAGCACACCGCGCAGCGTCAAAAGATGCACCGCGACCGACTGAATCGCCTGGGGTGAAGATTCGCCGTGATGTTGCGCGGCATAGGCGTCGACCAGCAAGCTCTCTACACCCGGCAACACGGACAAATCAGGCACCGCGGGCGCCTCCGCGCGGGCCGCGCCAATCCGGGAAGCGGCAATCAGGTCGGCATCCGGCGTTTGTCCGGCGACCAACGCGGCAAAGAGCGCCCAGCAGTCTGCTGATGCGCCAATATAGGGATGGTTCAGGTTTTCTACCAACTGCGCGAACAATGCGCCGCACCCCGGACAGGGTTCGAGCATGGGTCGTCTTCCTCCTGTGCTATTTTCACCGACGGCCCACGCGGGGACACGGTTTGATTCAATCTGACGTCGATTGAAAACGGTTGCGTGGACGGTCGCCGCGCCCCGCGTGACGCCGCGACTAGCGCGCGTCGATGGGCGTCCAGGCCGTATGCACTTCGCCAATGTAGCGCGACTGAGGACGGATGATGCGCCCCACCGTGCGCTGTTCGTGGCAGTGTGCGATCCAGCCCGCGGTGCGCCCTGCCGCAAAGAGTGGCGTGAACATATCAGCTTCCAACCCCACACCGTGCAAGAGCAGCGCGGTGTAATATTCAACATTCGTATCCAACCGACGCCCCGGTTTCAATTCTGCCAATACTCGCAGCGCCGTTTCCTCCACAGCCTTCGCCAGCCGATAGAGTTCCTGCTGTTCACCCTCCGCCATGAGACTGGAGGCAGCCGCAGCCAGCACATCGGCCCGCGGATCGCGCACTTTGTACACGCGATGCCCAAAACCCATCAGCCGCTCGCCCTGCGCGAGCTTGGCGCGCAGAACCTCTTCGGCGCGCGCCGCGTCGCCGATCTCAAAAACCATCTCCAACGCCGGTCCCGGTGCGCCCCCATGCAGAGGCCCCTTGAGCGCACCCAACGCGCCGGTAACCGCCGACACCAGGTCCGACCCCGTCGAAGTAATCACCCGTGCCGTAAAGGTAGACGCGTTGAGACCGTGATCCGCCACAGTCATCTGATATATCTCCAGCGCCCGCGCCCGCTCGGCATCGGGCACCACGCCTTCGAGCAGATAGAGAAAGTGGGCAGCATGGCCCAATTCGGGCTTGGCGGCAACCGGCGCGTGCCCGGCGCGCAGCCGTCCATACGTCGCCGCGGCCGTGCCCATGCGCGCCAACACCGCCGCGGCCAGCATCTCCTCGCCAACGCCCAGATCAAAGGTCGCGGCGGCCATGCGCAGCGCATCAATCGGTGGGCGGCCATCCGCCGCCGCGTGGGATAACACATCAAGCGTCAGCGACGGCAACTCGCGCAATTGCGCCAGCTGCTGCTGCAACTCGGCCAACTCGGTGCGAGTGGGCAGATGCCCATACCACAATAGATAGACCGCTTCTTCAAATGTGGCGTGCGCCGTCAATACCTCCAGCGGATAGCCCCCTACAACAAGCTCTCCCGCCTCGCCATCCACATGGCTCAGGCGCGTTTCCGCCGCCAGCACCTCCGCCAACCCAGGATCAAACGTACTCATTCGCAACTCTCCCACTCTTTCCAGTTTTACAGGCGCACGGCAGCCGACACACGCCACGGCGCGATATCATGCAGATATAGCACGGCCAACATTCACGGACATATCCCCGCCAGTGCCCACTAGCCTTGCGCCACGGTGCGCCATGGTTGATTTACCTTCCTATCTGACATACAATTCAGACATACCCAAGATAGAAAACCCGTCGTGGGTTGTCAATCTTGATCCGCAAATCAACCTGCGACAAACTGTAACAGATACGTCCATCCACCAGCACGAAATCTGCGCCCATGCCACAGCAGTATCTGACCGCCAAAGAAGTCACCCGCGAACTGGGAATCAGTTTCGGCACGCTCTATTCCTACGTGAGTCGCGGGCTGATCCGTTCGGAAGAGACCAACGGCCAAACCCGGCACAAACGTTATTCTGCCGAAGATGTGGCCGCGCTGCGCAATCGGCGCGAGCGCCGCCGCAACCCTACCACCAGCGCGGCCACGGCCCTGGACTTTGGCGACCCGGTCCTGGAATCTGCCGTCACGCTCATCCAGGATGGGCAGCTCTATTACCGCGGGCAATTGGCAACCGACCTGGCGCGTCGTCAATCGGCAGAAACGGTGGCGGGGCTGTTGTGGAACAACAATCTGACGCCCGAACTTACGCCGCTACCCGCGCACAGCACCGTCATGCGCACCATGCTCCAAACGCTGCTGCCCGCCCTGCCCGCCACGCTCACCCCCGTGGAGCGCTTTCACGTTCTCCTACCCGTGGCCGAATCGCAAGACCTGGCAGCCCACGAAAAAACGCCCGCCGCGGTCTGTCGCACCGCCGGGCGCATCTATGCGCTCTTCATTACGGCCTTGACCGGAAAGTCGCCTTCTCCTCATCACGGTTTGGCCGATCACCTGGCAGCCTGGGCACAGACAAGCCGCGCCAACCCCGCCCACCCCGGCGCGCGCGACGCAGATACAGCGATTACCGAGCTATTCAACGCCGCGCTGATTCTCTGCGCCGACCACGAACTGAACGTCTCATCATTCACCGCGCGTTGCGTCGCCTCTACGGGGGCCACGCCCTATGGCGCAGTCGCCGCCGCACTCGCCGCACTCCAGGGACCACGCCACGGCGGCGATGCTGCGCGCTGCGAAGCGTTGCTGCGCGAAGCCCAGGTCAATCCGCGCCAGGCATTGGCCGCGTGGTTGCGCCGCGGCGAACGCCTGCCCGGTTTTGGGCACCGTCTCTATCCCGATGGCGATCCGCGCGCGACATTTCTGCTGGATCTCATGCGTCGCCACCACGCCGCGGCAGAGGATGACCTCTTTCAATCGACCACACCGGCTGCGTCGCTCATGCACGCCATAGACAGGCTGATTGACGAAGTGCAGGCGACATTTGGACTGCATCCCACCATCGACATGGCCCTGGCAACCCTCGCGCTGACCTGCCAACTGCCGCCGGGCGCGTCGCTCTCCATATTCACGGCGGGGCGCGTGCTGGGTTGGTTCGCCCATATCCTGGAACAATATCAGTCCGATGTATTGATTCGGCCCCGCGCCCGCTATGCCGGGCCGCAGTCGCCGCCAGATCGCGATTAACCCACAGCGGCTCACTTGCGCGCCGCGCGCCATCCCCAGTCGAAGATGCATGCGCCCGCGGCTTGTGTTACCATTGCATTCGCTATGAATACAAATGCACCTGTCCCGACGGCGGCGCCCGCCTGGCCCTTTCCCGATGACTTTGCCTTCTCCCAATCGAGCTTGCAGGCCTACGAAGATTGCCCGCGGCGGTTCTGGCTTGCCTATGTCCAGCAACTGCCCTGGCCTGCGCTGGAAGCCGCGCCTGCCCTGGAATATGAGCAGCAATTGCGCTGGGGATCGGTCTTCCACAAATTGGTGGAGCGCGCCGAAACGGGCTTGCATGTCCCTGCCGCCAACCTGCCCACGCCGTTGGCAGAGTGGTGGGATGCCTACGCCAACCACCGCCCGCGCGATTTGGATCTGGGACGCCGCGAAGTAGAATTCGTGCTCAACGCCACGTTGACACGTTCAGGACAATCCCCACCAGACCAGGCCGAACAGGACGCAACTGTGCCGGGTGCGATCTATCGCGTGGCCGCCAAATATGATCTCATTGCCATTGTAGAAGATGGCCCAATCATCATTGTCGATTGGAAAACCGGCGCGCGCCGGCCTCGTCCCGAAACAATCCAACGCAAATGGCAAACGGCACTATACCCATTTGTGCTGGTAGAATCTGCGGCCAATCTGGACTGGGGGCCAATCGACCCCGAACGTATCGAACTGCGCTACTGGTTCACTGCCGAACCCGAAAATCCCATCATCTTCCGCTATAGTCGTCTGCGCCACGAAGAAACCCGCACCCGGCTCACGGCGACTGTGCGCGAAATTTTCGCAGGAGTCGGCGAACGGGATTTCCCCAAAATACCCGACACCGAAGCCAATCGGTTGCGCTTCTGCCAATTTTGCATCTACCGCAGCCGTTGCGACCGGGGTATCAGCGCCGGGCCTCTCGACGAAACGCTAAACGACACCCTGGACACCAGTCTGGATGAAAACCTGCTGGCCAACGCGCTCGATTTCACGCTGGACGATGTCGGCGAACTGGCTTTCTAGGCCGCGCCGCCCGCCTGCTATGCAGCATAGGCCCCGTTGATTTATGCCAAACCCTGAACGTATCTGGACACTCCGCCCCGCCACCGATCCTTCACCTGCGCTTATCGAGGCCGCGGGCGGCAATGAATTTGTCGCCATGCTTTTGGCGCGGCGAGGCATCACCGAACCCGGCCCTGCGCGCGCCTATCTGGATCCCCAACAGTATCAGCCTGCCCCGCCCGCGGCGCTGGTGGGTCTGAACTTTGCCGCCGAACTGCTCTACACGGCCATCAACCGTCGCCAGCGCATTCTGGTGTGGGGCGACTTCGATGTAGACGGTCAGACCTCGACCGCGCTGCTGGTCGCGGCGCTGCGCCGTCTGAGCGATACCGAGCGCGCACTCGATGGGCGCGATGACGATTCCGCAGTCGCCTTCCACATCCCCAATCGATTTAGCGAAGGGCACGGCATCCTTCCAGAACTATTGGCCGAAAAGCTGGAAAATGCAGCGCCGCCCTTCGATCTCCTGCTCACCTGTGATACAGGCATCGACGAAGGCCCGGCCATTGGCTATGCCAAAGACAAGGGGCTGACGGTCATCGTCACCGACCACCACGATCTGGGCGCCGAATTGCTCGCGCTGAACCTGGGCGTGGATTCCATCTGTGGGCTGACGCCGCCCGTTGTGGCCGGCGACAGTGTGCGCCGCGCCGACGCCATTGTGAATCCCAAGCTCCAGCCGCCCAACGATCCGTTGCGCACCCTGCCCGGCGTGGGCGTGGCCTACAAACTGATCCAGGCCCTCTATGCCCAGTGTGACCGCGCCGGCGACGAAGAAGACCTCCTGGATCTGGTGGCCCTGGGCATTGTGGCCGATGTGGCGGAACAGGTGGCCGATGCCCGCTATCTGCTGCAACGCGGGCTGGAACGGCTGCGCGTGACCCGGCGCACAGGGCTGCTCGCACTCATGGAAATTGCGCGCCTCAACCCGGCCACGGTCAGCGCCACCGACATCGGTTTCCAGATTGGCCCACGTATGAATGCCCTGGGCCGCATGGAAGACGCCACCGTAGCGGTAGAACTGCTCACCACGCGCGATGCCATCCGCGCCGGACAACTCGCCGCGCGCATGGAGCGACTCAACCAGCAGCGCCGTCTGCTCACCACGCAGATCACAGCCACCGCATTCGAAATTCTGGCACGCGAACCTAGTCTATTGGACTATAACGCCCTGGTGCTGGCACATCCGGCCTGGCACGCAGGCATTGTGGGCATTGTGGCATCGCGCCTGGTCGAAGAATATCAAAAGCCCGTCGTGCTGCTGCTTACCCCACCCGATGGACCGGCGCGCGGCAGTGCCCGCAGTGTGCCCGGGGTGGATATCGGGAGCGCGATTGCCGGGTGCAGCCATTTGCTGCTGGGGCATGGCGGCCATCCCGGCGCGGCGGGCGTCTCGCTGCTCCTCGAAAATGTGGATCGCTTCCGCCGCGAGTTGTCGCGTCAGGTCGAGGTTCATCGCACCGACGACGTGCAACCGGGTCTCGTCATCGACGGCGAATTGACCCTGGATCAGATTGACCTGGCCCTGGCCGAGAGCCTGCAACGCCTCGCGCCCTTTGGACAGGGCAATCCCACGCCCTATTTCATCAGCAAAGACCTGCACATCCAGGACGACCGGCGCATGGGACGCGACGGCAGCCATCGCCGCCTCACCGTTGCCGCCAATCCTGAACCAACTGCTACCGGCAAGGCAGCCGCCGCCCAGCCTGTGCTGTGGTTCAACGGCGGGGATGTGGAGTTGGCAGATCCACCCCTGGATCTGGTCTATTCTGTAGAAATCAACGAATTTCGCGGCGAACGCTCGGTGCAACTGCACTATGTAGACAGCCGCGCCAGTGCCGTGGCGGTCCCAACCACGACCACACCCACCACACCGGGCACATCCGAACTTGCCCCACTGCCCGGCGCGTCTCGGCTCACCGTCCACGACCTGCGCCACGGCAATTTCGCAATTGGCGATTTGCCCTCCCCGCCGCAGGCCATCTGGTATGCCGAAGGCACGCGCCTGGGACCCGACATTGCCTACGCGCCCCGTACCGCGTGCGCCGTTGCAAGCCCAGACCCGGCTCCCACCAGCCTGGTCATCTGGACGCCGCCGCCTTCCCCGTCGCTTCTGCTGCAACTGGTAGCCGACAGCCAGGTCAGCGAAATCTATCTGTGTGGCAGCGGAGAAGTCGATGATCGCACAGATGGCGTTCTGCAAAACGTTGCAGCCATGTGCAAATTTGCCCTGGAACGTGACCGGCGCGTCGATCTGGAGCGCATGGCCGCGCGCCTGGGCCTGACCGACAGCGCCATCCGCTATAGTTTGCTCTGGCTGGAACGTAAGGGGCTGATCGACATCCAGGCATGGCATGGGCAAACAATTGCCGAAATCAGTGCGGACGCACCAATCGGTGCAGGCACGCCCCAGCTCGAAGACCGTGAAGCCGCGATACTGCGCGCCGAACTGGAATCGGTGCTTGCCGAAATCCGGGCCTACCGCCGCTATTTTCGCCGGGCAGCAATCAAACAGTTGGGGCTGGACGCAAAACCCACCGCCACACCCGACAAATCCCCGGAAAATTCCCGCTCTGACACGCCGCACGCGGACGCCGCATGAACGATAGGCTCTTGCCCGTCGCGCCCATGTCCGATGCCCCGGCCGCGTCACATTTCCTCGCCCGGCTCATGCCCTACCTGACCCCGCCCCGCCTAACCCTTTTCATCCTGATAGTGGCCGCAGGGGTACGCTTCTGGCGGCTGGATTTTCACAGTTTCTGGTTCGACGAAGCGGTCAGCCTGCGTTGGGCATCCGCAGAGATCGCGTTCATCTGGGAAAAGACCTTTCCCCTGGTCGAAGAAAAACACCCGCCCGCGTATTACATTGCGCTCCACCTCTGGCTGGGCCTTTTGG
This sequence comes from Litorilinea sp., assembly GCA_040880365.1. Classification (GTDB taxonomy): domain Bacteria; phylum Chloroflexota; class Anaerolineae; order Caldilineales; family Caldilineaceae; genus JBBDIO01. The sequence goes on along the minus strand of JBBDIO010000156.1, from coordinate 12,088 downwards.
AATGGTTCGACCTGCACCAGGCCGACGCCCCCATTCGCAGCCTGGGCGCGCTATTAGGTGTACTGACAACCTGGGCAAGTCTGCGCCTTGCCACGCGGCTGAGTGGCGCAGGTGTGGGCGCGCTCACGGGTCTATTGGTGGCGCTATCCCCACTCCTGGTCTGGTATAGCCAGGAAGCGCGCATGTTCCAGCCCGCGACTACCGGCATCGTCTGGGCCGGGCTGGCACTCTACAGCGCGTGGCACACGGCCAATGGCGCGCGCCGCTTGGCGTGGTGGCTGTGCCTGATTGCTGCGCTGCTCTTTGCCCTCTATAACTATCTGTTCAGCGCCTTTATCATGCCTGCCGTGGGCCTGTCGCTGCTCTTGCTCTTTCGTGCCCAGCCCAATCGCCGCCGCCTGCTCGAAGGTATGCTTGCGCTCACGCTGGTGACGCTGCTCTTTCTACCCCTGGCGCAAAATGCCTGGGGCGTGAACGCCGCCGAAAGTACACCGGGGCGCGCATTCGAAAACTTCTGGGATAACCATGTGGGCCTGCTGGAAGTCTTTACAGTGTGGCGTGTGCGCTGGCCCGATCTGCTGGTGAACGCCGCGCTGCTGCTGTGGGGAAGTCTGCTGCTCATCGGATTATTACCCCGCGCCCAGCCCAGTCGCACTAGCCACCCGTCGCGACGATTCTCCCCCAGCCAGAACCTGGATGCCTATTGGCTGTGGCTCTGGCTGGGCCTGCCACTGCTCATCGCCAATCTGCTGCTCAGCCGCAGCGGCAGCATTTTTACCGAAGATCGCTATCTGCTCTTTGTTGCGCCCTTTGCCCTCTGGGCCGCAGCACGGGGCGTCGGCCTGTTGACGCAACGCCTGCCTGCCGTGGGCATCCTGGCCGGGGCGTTGACCGTTCTCAGCCTGGCGGCCGCGCTGCCCCAAATCTGGTCACCTGCCAACTATCGGGAAAACTGGCGCGCGGCCGCCCAATATATCATCGACTACAGCCACGCCACGCCCGAACTCACCGCGGCCGGGGTCGCGCATATCGACTATACCAATCTGCCACTCCAATGGTACTTGCGCCAGGCCTTCGGGCACGATGATCTGCCCGTCTTTTTCCCCTTTGGCGGCTGGATCGACCCTGAAAACACCGAAGAAAATGTCGCGCCCTATATCCGCGGGATCGAAGACCTGGACGTCGATACGCTGTGGCTGAGCCAGGCCCATCTGCAACATGTGGATCCCACGGGCGCGGTCGAAGGCTGGGTGCAATCCACCTATCCCATCATCACCGAACTCTTTCCCACAGGGATCAAGCTGACCGGCCATGCGTTAAAACGCGAATACAGCACACTGCCCGTCGCGGCAAACGCGGCGCCGCTCGAAGTCGCGCCCGGTCTGTTTCTGCATAGCTGCGCGCCGGTCTTTGCCCAGGTGGCCGCACAGGATGCCGTCTACCATCCGCCCAGCGGCTGGGTGCATATCCAAAGCTGGTGGTCGCGCGCGCCGGTGAATGGCGAAACCGAAGCCAATGGCGAAGCCGACAGCACACTCACCGACTACACGCTGCACGCCCGCGTGCTGGGTCCCAACGCCATCTGGGGCGAGAGCCTGGCCCGCCCGGCAGACACATTTGCACTGCATCCGCCCCGCACCTGGACGCCGGACGCGTTTATTCGGGCCGAGCTGGATATCAATCTCAACCCCATCACGCCCGGCGGAAATTATGCGATTGAAGTGCGGCTAGAAGGGACAGACGGCACGCATACCGCACCGTGTGGCACGGTGGAAATCCTCAGCTAAATTGCCGGGTACGGCTAGCGCGCCGAAGTCGGCGGGACCGATTCGTCTTCGCTATAGGTCGCGTGTTGCACAGTGGCGCGGCGTTCCAATGCGGCAATGCGCTCGCCCTGGCTCACAATCAACTCTGCCAAAAAACCCACCAGCAACAGCAGCACACTGATAATCGCCAGCACACCCGCGGCCAGGAAAATCGGACGTTGCTGGGTATCGGCGAAGACATACAGGCCGGTCAGATAGAGAAATGTCAGCAAGCTGATGGCGATGCCCATCAACCCCAGGCCGCCAAAAAAGCGCATGGGGGCATGGCTAAAGGTGAGCAGAAAACGCACAACCAGCACATCCAGCAAGCTGATAGGAATCCGTTCCCAGCCGAATTTGCTGCTGCCTGCCGCGCGCGGGCGATAGCCTGTCTTCACCTCACCGATGCGAAAACCCTGATGTGCGGCCATCATCAGCAAAAAGCGATGCCAGTCGCTGCGCAGCGGTGGAAAGGTCTCCACGACATCCCGCCGCATGGCTTTGATCCAGTTGCCATCGTGCACGGGCACGCTTGCCAACCTGCGCATGACAAAGTTGTAGACCGCGCTCGCCAGCACCTTGCTATCCTTGCGCCCCTGTCGCCAGCCCGCCACCACATCCAGATCGTGAGCTTCCATGTGGCGCACCAGAATGGGCACATCCTCCAGCGGGTCCGACTCCATATCTCCCGGAATCAGAATCACAATCTCGCCCTGGCTGGCTGTGAACATGGTTTGCAGGGCCGCGGTCATGCCATAGCTGCGCCGGCGGTGAAACACAGTCAGACGCGAATATTCCCGGCCCAGCTCGCTGAGGATCGCAGCGGTGGCGTCGCGGCTGCCATCATCCACCACCAACACTTCGCCCACCACATTCAATTCGGCAAATGCGGCAAAGCTGCGCGTCACCACATCGCCGATGCTTGCCGCTTCGTTGCGCGCCGGCACGACCACACTGATATAGACTGCCGCCTCGCGACCGGCCGCAGCCTGCAAGACAGGGCGGGAATCCGTGCGGGAATCGGTGCGGGAATCCGTTTGGTGATCAGCCACGGGCGCGACCTGTTTCTATCGGCATATCGGCTGCGGGCACAGGATTTGCGCCAAAAAATGCCCGCACCGCGTCCACAATTCTGGCCTGCTGCGCGGCCTGCATTTCGGGATACAGGGGCAGACTGAGGCATTCCTGGGCCACGCGCTCGGTCACGGGCAGATCACCCGCACGATAGCCCAGGTCGGCATAGGCCGGCTGGAGATGCAAGGGAATGGGATAGTGAACGCCGGTTTCGATATTCTGGGCCTGCAAGTGCGCGGCGAGCGCGGCGCGCTGGGGGGTCAATACCACATAGAGATGCCATGCAGGGTCGGCAGCCGGTGCAACCGTGGGCAACACCAGTTCCAGCTCGCCCAAAGCCTGAGTATAAGCCGCGGCCAATCTACGGCGGGCCTGGGTCCACTGGGCCAAATGGCGCAACTTCACAGTTAATATTGCCGCTTGCAGCGTATCCAGCCGTTCGCCAAAGCCTCTAATCTCATGCTCGTACTTGGCCCGGCGACCATGATTGCGCAACAGGCGCACCATCTCCGCCGCCGCGGCATCTTCGGTGACGACCGCGCCGGCGTCGCCATACGCGCCCAGGTTTTTGCCGGGATAGAAACTGAAACAGGCCAGATCGCCCAGCGTTCCCACCGCTTTTCCGGCCCAGGTTGCGCCGTGGGCCTGCGCGGCGTCTTCGATTACAACTAGACCATGTTGCGCGGCCACTGCGTTGATAGCCGTCATATCGGCGGGTTGTCCATAGAGATGGACGGGCAGGACTGCACGCGTCTGGGGCGTGATAGCAGTTGCCAACGCCGCGGGGTCCATACAATACGTTGCGGCATCCACATCGACAAAAACAGGCTTGGCGCCGACAGCGCTGATGGCCTCGGCGGTAGCGATAAAGGTGTGCGCTACGGTAATTACTTCGTCGCCCGGCCCCACATGGCAGGCGCGCAGCGCCAGTTCCAGCGCAGCCGTGCCACTGCTCACGCCCACACAGTGGGTTGCGCCACAAAAGCTGGCAAATGCCGTTTCAAACTCGCGCACCTGCGGCCCCATAATAAAGGCCGCGCGCTCCAAAACTGCGGCAATTGCAGGATCAATCTCATCGCGAATCGCGGCATATTGGGCGGGTAAATCGACCAGTGGAATTTTCTGCATACGAAGTATTTGGCGACGCTTTCTGTCCGGCTCAATTTGATCCGAGTCTGGTTTTTGCGGGTTAATCCTGTCCGGTTCTGTACAGCAAAGCCTGCATATGTGCCCGGATCACATAAATTCCAACCCCGAAATTATACGCGACGGACCGCGCGCGCCCAAATAGTCGCCCGGATGGGGCTGTACACGCTCAGAATTGCACAGCCCCGTCCGGGTTTATCCATATGCGGTTGGGTAGCGGCAGGATAGCCTAGGGATCGTCGATGCGCGTGCTCGCCTCAATCGCGCGCGTCAATGCACTTTGCAGGCGGGCCAGTTCTTCGCGCAACGCCACAATGCGGTCGGCCAATTGCGTGCGTTCGTTGCCAACAGCTTTTTTCCACGCCTTCTGCAATGCCGCCAGTTCCGTTTCTACCTCGCCAATCTTCTGGCGCAGACGCGCCACTTCGTCGCGCGCGCCATCGCGCAGATGCTGCTCTTCTTCCTCGTCGTCCAGGCTGGAATCGAGACTACTGCAAAGCTCGTCTTCACACTCCAGCAACCACCGCCGCAAAAATTCGTTGCCAATCGCCCACTGGCTCTTGACGCTGCGCACATAGCCCAGCCGCGACAGCGCATAGAGAAACATGCGCACCCGCGCCGGTGGAATGTCATACAGCGCGCTGAGCAGCTCCGGTTCCGAAGCAAGCGTCAGGGTCGAAAGGGTCAGCAACACGCGCCGCTCGACGCGGGTCATATTGCGAAACTCGATAAAGAAGAATCCCGCCAGCAGGTGGTCAACTTCCAGATCGGCGTCGGTAATCGCCCGCAATGCGCCGCGCCCGTCATTACCGTCTACAAACAACCGTTCGCACAGATACTGAATCAGATAGGGATGCCCATTGCAATAGGTAAAGATCTGGGCCAGCACCCGGCCATCGACCTCTACGGGTTCGGCCTGAGTCTGCCGGATCAGCGCGGTACCGGCTTCGCCGCCCAGCGCCCACAGATTCACCATCTGAAAACCAAACAGAAACGGGCTGGTATCCCACCCGGCATGGAGATGGTTCAGGCGCGAAAGCAGCCGCGTCGAGGTCATGACCGTGCGAATATGACCTTCCAGCAAGGCTTTGCGCAGCGTGCCCAGCCAGCGCGCATCCTGCGCCGCCACGGTCAACAGCGCCTCGGCCTCATCCAGCAGCAACAGCAAACGTGCGCCGCGCGCGCGGACGGCCCGCGCCAGGCTCCGCAAAACGGCGACTGCGTTATCGTTGGGCAAGTCGTCCAGCTCAATGCCTAGCTCGGTAAGTTCCCGACGCCGATCATCCAGCGCCAACTCCAACTCATACGCCAGATCTGCGGGCGATTCGCACCCTTGCAAGTCCAGATAAATGGGTACAAACAGGGTATCCTCGCCGTTGGCTGGGTGCGCGCCATCACCATTCAGACCCGCAGCATTCGCCGCATCTGCGGCTGCCCGCCGGGCATTGGCAACATACTCCATCTGGCGCAAGAGCGAAGTCTTGCCCAAACGCCGGGTGCCTACAACCCAGGTCGCCGCGTCGCGCGCGGCCAAGAGACTTTCGATTAAGAAGTGGCGACCGTAATGATTGCGTCCGCGTACCCAGCCGCCAACATAATAGGGATTCCGCATCCGCTTAATAGGTTTCCTTCCTGCTAAGTTTGGGCGGCGCATGGATGGCTTCTTGCGCGGCCTCTACTGCGCAGAGCCGTTCATGCGCCTGTTGCGCATCTTGCAGCAAGATGGTGCGCCGATTGGCCAGCAACATCTGATTCACCGCTTCCAGCCCATATTGCTGAATCTTAAAGGGACGACCGTCGGCACGGTCGAGAATGAATTCGATAGCATCGACTCGATAGGTGTAGAAACCCTTCACCGGCTCGGTCAGCAACTCACGCCCCTGCTCGCGGGTAAATGGTTCCAGCGCGATCTCGTTGAACAGATTGAACCACGGGCTTTCTACGCGATCCCATGCCTTGCTAATGCGGATCCCCGCCACCACCGCGCCCACCGTAGCCGCAAATTCCCGCATAAAAATGCGGCGCAGTTGCTGCTGCACAAGCTGATCATATCCACTCACCACATCCATTTCATCCAACAGCAGAATCAATCGGGCTTGCTTGCCCCCTTCAAACTGTTCGCCGTGGACTTGCATGGCGAGAACCACCAGGCGCAAATCACGATTAAACTCCCGATCCGTATAGTCGGCGTCTTCCAGCCCGTGAAAGCCGAGCGCATCCACGCCGGCGGTCGTTGCAATGTCAATCTCCAGCGTGCTCTCCACGGCATGCACAATTTCTTCGATGAGGTAATGAAAGAAGCCAGCCTGTTCCGTGCCCTCCAGGTCGATATACGCGGGAATGAACCAATAGTCCGGATCATCTACATCGCGCAACACTGCCACCAGCTGATAGAGCAAGGTCGTTTTACCGATACGCCGCTCGCCGTGAATCATAATGCTATTGTGGTGCAACGTGTCTACGATGCGCTGCAACAAAGCCCGCCGCCCAAAAAACATGTCATCGCGGCGCACAGGTTCGCCACTGATATAGGGATTAAATTTGCGCTTGAGTGCATCCAGGCTTTGGCGACGATGGCGCGCAAGCTCGACGGTGATATAGAGCGTGCCCGCAACGACCAACAATCCCAACACGGCCAATGTACGGAAAATGCCCAGGGGAATCTCGCCCAGAACGGGAACGGTGACGTAGGTAAAAGGGGGCACGACCTGAAGGTCGAACCCGATGGCAGGCGAATAATTGAAAGACAGATCGCGCGCCTGAAATTCCAGCCGATAGTCGCCCGCGTTATCAAACAGGAACGGCACCACGCCATTCGGGGTCGATTGCCAGGCTTCCCACACCATCTCGCCCTCGGCGCTTTGGTGTCCCATGCGATAGGACGCTTTCAGGCGATGTTGCGGCGTTTGCAAATCACCCACTGCAATGTTCAGATAGGTTTGCTCGCCGGCGGTCACCTGCAATTCCACGCCCCCTGTGCCGCCGCCTCCCGTACTGTCGCCGCTATTCGCGCTACCGTTGTTGTTGGTTTCGTTATTATCGTTTTCGGGGCTGTCGTCAATAGATTCAGCAGCCCCGCCCAGCCCTGCAACGCGAATCCAGGGTAAGGTGCCGTCTGGGCGATAGTGGGTCAACCCGTTGCGCCCCCCCACCCAATAGCCGCCCTGCGCCGCGCGGGCAACCGCCTGCACCGATGCCGTCTGCAAGCCGTCGTGGGCAGTGAGCAACGCCCAGGTCGTGCCGTCGAACCGCGTCAAACCCGACTCACTGCCGATCCAGAGCGAGCCATCCTGCGTGTCGCTGCTCACATCCCACACTAGGCTGCCCGCCACATGTTCGCCCATGGGATCACGCTGCCAGCTTGCGCCATCCCAATACACCAATCCTTCATCGCGCAGATTCACCCACATCCCCACCGGGTTATGCGGATCCGCGGCCAGCCCGTTGCCTGTAACCGGCCCCCCGGGCAACCCGCGGCGCGCGCCCAATTCCTGGCGGTGCAACGTATAATCGCCGTCTGCGTCAAAAACATGCACCCCCGGATCGGCGCCAACCCAGAGCGCGCCGGTTCCATCGCGCGCCAACGCTTCAATCCGTTTGCCCGCCAATTCGGGCACAATAAACAGGCTCGCGCTGCCCAGATGATAGCCTGCCAGCCCTCGGCCCGTGCCAATCCAGAGCACATCTTCGGCATAGAGCAGGCTAATTACTTCGCCATCGGGCAGATATTGCTGGGGCAGAGGCTGCATCCAGCGCGGGGTCTGGCGCACAGATGTGTGCGAAACGCTCGTATCCGCGGCATAATAGATCAATCCGCTGTGAGTGCCTGCCCAGATGCCACCGACATCGTCCTCGGCAAGCGCATATACCACCCCCGGCACCCCCGCCGCGGCACCAAACAACGTCTCACCACTGCCGGCCGCGGGTTTGCGCCGAATTCCTGCTCCCCCGGTCGCAATCCACAGGCGGCCTTGTCGGTCGACCAACAGGTCATTGATGTAATCGCGGTCGTCGGGACCGTCGGCTCCCACCACTTCATTGGCCCACATATAGGTCTGATAGCGAAAAACACCCGCCGGCGTCGCCAGCCAGATCGAGCCATCCTGATCCACTGTCACCCCACGCACAAAGCGTATGTTCAATCCTGCGGCCCGGGATTGGTCGCTATATTCGGGGCGGTTGTCATCATCCGCAACCGACAAAACCCCTGCGCCGTCCGTTCCCAACCAGATGGCGCCTGTGTGATCGGAGTGCATGGATTGTACCGGCGCGGGGATGCCCTGCTCATCGACTGTCGCGATAAATTGCCAGCGACTGCTGCTGTGATAGCGCCATGCCAGCCCAAACTGCGTGCCCACCCAAAGCGTGCGCTGGGGATCGATCCATAAGGAGTAGACCCCTTCGGCGAGCCAGCGCTCATTGGTCGCAATCTGTGTCCAACGCTCATCGCGCAAGCGCCACAAGCCAGTACTGCTCCCCACCCACAAGGTAGTCTCGTCCACTGCCAGCGCAAATACGCGACTCTGGCCCAGCGCGGGCACGCGCGACAGCCCATCATCTGCCCAAAGATACAAGCCCGCATCGGTGCCAACCCACATTCCCGCCGCAGTGGTAGCCAACGCGTGGATATACGCCCCGTCACTCACCTCTAGCCGAAACGCGTCGCCCTCCCACACCGCCAGCGCACCCAAACTCGTGCCCGCCCAGACGCGCCCGCGCGCATCTGCTGTCAGCGCGGTTGTCTGCCCTGGGGGCGCGTGCATGCCCAGCAGCTGGCCGGCGCGCACGCCGCCCAATCCGGTGACCGCGTTATGCTCCAGGTTGGCCGCAGGAAAAGAACGCCACTCGCCGGTATAGCGGCTGATGCCTGCGTCGGTGCCAAACCACAGAGAATCGTCTACGGAGACAAGCACACGCACATTATTCGAGATCAGACGATCTTGTTGGTGGGTAAACTGTGTCCAGCGCGGATCTTCGGCAGGTTGGGCCTGCAACGAAGGCAAAGAGGTTGTGTAAGTGAGATCCGAAGCAGCGATGAGCGCAATGCAGACAGCGAGGAGTACCTTGCCACACCAACCGGCACGACACAGGCGACCCACCTTGTGCCAGCGGGTTAATCGACACGATTTGATTAGAAACACTACCTGGTTATCAACACCGTTAATACTCAACACCCCATTTCTGGGATTGGGGCAGCGATGGTGTGACTTTGACAGGTCTATGTGGCTACAAGTACGAAACTTACCGTCGGTAATTTAATTATTTATGCCATTCACTATACATAATACAGAAATTATTTCTGTATGTCAACCCCAAAATGAATATTCATTTTCGTAACCAATCAAAACGGACGGCGAATGCTGAGGTTCGCCGTCCGTTTTGGCCGCTCATAATGGCCGTCTGTTTTATCGGTTGCATTCACGCATCACGTGCTGAACAGTGCTGTGTGTGGCCTAATTCTGGTCGAACTGAACCCACACCATGCCTTCGTCGCCCGCCAGATCCAATGTCCACACTTCGCTATCGCGGACGCGGTTGCCATCGATGACCCAGAAGAAGTAGCGTCCGGCAATTGTGCCGCCCGGCAGGTCGCTGCTGCCCACCGACGCTTCATAGTTATAAGGTCCCATAGGTCCCTGGCTATTTGTCAGCCGGATACTCAACACATTCGAAAAATAGCCGATGAGCTGCCCATCTTTTTCCAGGCCGATACGATAATCGCCCTGCCGTTGCCCGCCATCGACACCGCTATGAATGAAGTCTGCCTGAATCTTCAGTTCCAGCCCACCATTCGGCTGTTTGGATGGACCCCCCGAAATGCGGAATTTGCACTGCGAACACGGGCCGGCATGGACAGCCTGATTGGCGGGCGGCGGCGCAGGCGCGGGTTCGGCTGGCTGTTCGGGTTCGGGCTGCGGTTGCGGTTCCGGTTCCGGCTGGGGCGGCGGCGCCTGTACGACCGGAGGCGGGGCCGGAATATTCTGGGCGACCGGCACGTCAGTCACATTTTCCGTCCGCGCCAGATCACCAAATATCCACGCCTGTTGGCCGTTGATACAACAAATCTGCCACCACGTGCCATCGGGGCTGCGTCCGATCACTTCAAACTGTTGATCCTGTGTCGCCGCGCCCGCGAGTCCATAATTCGTACCCGGCCCCAGGCGCAGGTTGGCCGCAGGGATGTTGATGAACAAGCTGGGTTCCGGTTCGGGGGCAGGCGGCTCGGGCACTACGGGCGGTTCAGGTTCCGGCTCGTCAGGCACAGTTTCCTCTGGCGCAACATCCTCTGCCGGCAGCGGCGTCGCCGTCGCCAGGGGAGCCTGCGTGTCCTGTGCCGCAGGTGGCGGATTTTCTACCACTGGCTGGCTGCCTTCGGGTGTCGGCGTAAACGTAGGAATCAATTCCCGTTCCGGGTCTACCGCTTCATCGGCTACGGGTGCATCTTCCTGTGTGCCAAAGATTATCCCGCAACCTGCCAGGAGCATCATGGCCGCGGCCAAAATAGGCAGGATTATCCAACGCGTGCCGGCGCGAGTTCGCAGACGACTGCGCGCGCCCCTGCGCACACCTCGTGCGAATACACCTGCACTGTTTGCTGCTGTTTCAATTTTTTGTTCCACGTTCCCTATACTCCTTACTCGTATCCGACTGATAATCGGGTGGCAAGCGAATCAAGACGGCGCACCGCAGGCCGGGAGAAACCATTGGCGTTCCGAATATTGTGAACCATTGACAAAGTGACTGCCAACAGACGGGCTAGCCTTCGGTGTTTGCGGCAGGGCTAAGATCTGCGGCAGAGCCAGCGGCGACCTCGACCTGATAGTCACCGCCCGCGGCGCGCACGGAGAGCTGCTCGCCGGGCGTCACCTGGTCGGGTGTGCGTACAACGGTGCCCGCCGGATTCTGCACAATGCTATAGCCGCGCGCCAGCACATGACGCGGGCTAAGTGCCTGCAAACGGCTCTGCTGTACACGGCCATAGGCCGCCATGTTGCGCACTCGTTGTGTCATGCCACTGTGCAGACGCCGTTCGCGCTCATCCAACCGCTGACGCCACAAATCGAGCTGACGCTGGGGATGCACGCGCAACAACCGCGCCTGCTGCTGGCGAACTTCACCGCGCGCCTGTTGAATCCAGGTTGCCAGCTGCTGCTCTAGCCAGCGCTGTGTGGCAGCCAATCGCGGCAACATTTCGGCCCGATCCGGCGTGACCATCGCCGCCGCGACCGAAGGCGTAGGCGCGCGCACATCTGCGGTAAAATCGGCAATGGTAAAATCGGTTTCATGCCCCACGCCTGCCACCACCGGAATCGCGCTTTCTGCCACGGCCCAGGCCACACGCTCATCATTGAAGGCCCACAGGTCTTCAATACTGCCGCCACCCCGCGCCAGGATCAACGTATCAATCGGCGCAATGGTTTCGGCAAAGTGATTGGCCGCCGCCAACGCAGCCACAATTTGAGGCGGGGCTTCCGCGCCCTGCACCAGTGTGGGGAACAGGATGACTTCCACCAGGGGCCAACGCACACTTAAGACGCGCAGAATATCGCGCAGGGCGGCCGCATCGGCGCTGGTCACCACCGCGATGCGTTGCGGTTGGGCCACAAGCGGACGCTTGCGTTCCGGGTCAAACAGCCCTTCCTGCTCCAGACGCGCCTTCATCTCCTCGAAACGGGCATATAGTTCGCCACGGCCGGCCGGTTGCATGGCATTGACATAGAGCTGGTAGACGCCCCGGTCGGGATAGATGCCTATGTGACCGTGGGCCAGAACCTGATCCCCCTCACGCGGCAGCCAGCTTTGGCCTGCGGCTGCGCTACGCCACATAACCGCCGCGATCGTGCTGCCGCTATCTTTGAGATTGAAGTAGATATGTCCACTGCCCGCCGGTCGCCAGTTACTAATCTCGCCGGTCACCCACAGATCACGCAGGATATCGTCACGCTCGATAAGGGCTACAATGTGGGTTGTGAGCGCCGACACGGTCAACGGATTCATTGTGAATTCCTGCTCAGGTTCTGCTTGGGATCTGCTCGGGTTAAGGTCTGGACATATATCCAAGC
>JBBDIO010000155.1:24728-27484 GCA_040880365.1 Litorilinea sp. | reverse complement strand
CGAGGATGCGCCGGATGTGCCCGCTACGACAACCGCGCTACCCGCGGGCGATGCCACTCCCATCCCCGTGCGCCCCACCAACACCAATACGCCCACGCCAGGCTCACAAACAGGTGCGTCTACCGCGACACCCCTACCCGGTTCGCCCACCGCCACCAGCCTGCCCGCCACTGCAACCTGGACGCCCATCATCCCTGCTCCAACTGCGACGTGGACGCCAATTGCGCCGACCGCCACCTGGACAACGATACCCGCCGGCGTGCCGACCTCTGCGTCGACTACTGCGCCCACCAATACACCGACCCATACGCCTACGGCCTTTCCCACCGCGACTGAGATTGCAACACAAGCCGCCACCGCAACACCTGTGACCCCTACGGCCACACCGACAGCCACACCGACCGACAGCGATGTCGATCCTGCTGCGGGAAGCCCCACGCCCGCCGCGACTATCACAATTACCCCTACGATCAGTCCTACGTTGACCGCAACGGTGACAGCAACGTTGACCGCAACGGCAACAATTACGGCAACGGTGATACCGACGGGCACAATCACACCAGAGCCAACCGCGCAACCGTCCGCGACGATGACGACGTCGCCCACGCTCACACCCTCGCTGACGCTGACGCCGTCACCCACCGTGACGGCGTCGCCCACACTAACGCCGTCGCCCACCATGACCGCCACGCCTTCCGGCACGCAGGTAACCGCAGTGGCAACCCTGGTGATTCCGCTCGGCCCGTCCCAGAGTAGCGCGCCCGAACCGGCCACACCCGAACCGCCTGTTGCGCGTGCCGCTAGTGCCGATTTGGCCACGACAACATCAGACGCACCCGCAGATCTCATGCCAGGTTCGTTAGCAGAGGCCCCGGCGACCATGACCCGGACCAGCGCAGTCACCACCGCATCGGGCGCGACCGACGCGGCAGCCCTGCAAGTCGCCCTCTGGTTTCCCAATGACGAATGGTTCCAGACCCTCGGCGCACCCTTTGGCCGCTATGAAATGACAATCGCCCCTGCCGATGACGGCGAACCCTCTAGCCAGGTGGAATATCAGATCCATCCACCCGATGCCTATTGGGAGACCGTGCAGGCCGGTCCCGCGCCCGATGTAGTGTTACTGGCGCGCGATTGGTTCGATGCCGACAACCTGGAAACACAGTTGACACCGCTCACAGTGCCCAACGCGCCAGACGCAGCGGCCCATGCATGGTCGCAAAACGGCGCGCACTATGGCCTGCCCATCCTGTGGACCGAGGCCCCGGTCGTGCTGCTGCGCGCCGATCACCTGGCCGCGGCGGGCCTCTCCTACCCCGACCCCGGTTGGAACTGGGACGATCTGGTGGCCTATGCCGTTGTCATGGCAGGCCCATCATCTGCCACACCACCAATCCTGATCGATGACTCCGCCCGCGCGCTGTGGATCGGCTCTGCGCTTCTGTCCGCGCCTCTATTCACACCCCAAACAGGCTGCTTCCTGGCAGCAGACGCCACGCGCGCCGCGCTCGATGATCTGATCAATCGCTGGGCAAGTGCGCCTTTTACCGCGACCGCCCTTGACAATCCCGATTCCGCAGCACAACTGGAACAGTCCTCAGCGGTGCTAACCTCCCTCGCCACTGCGCGGCGGTTGACCGACATCAATACAGGTTCCAATGATGCGTGGCTGGTCGCCCCCTTGCCCATACTCAATGGCCCAGCCAGCCGTTATCTTGCTTCCACACTTGCCCTGGGCATTCCCCACAACGCCGGCAATATCCCCCAGGCGACCGACCTGCTGCGCTTTGTACATGGCGAAGCGGGCCGTGTCCTGGTGCCTGCGACGCTGCCCGTTTTGCCGACAGCAAGCGAACCGTCATCCGCCACATTCGTGGCTACGCCGCAAAGTATCGAAGACATGCTCGGCACGCCCGGCTACGCCCAGCTACTCGCCCAACTCCAGCAAGACGCCGGTTCCCTGCGCGATCTGCATCCATCGCCAGCCCAGGCGCACGCCGCATTGGAAATGTTGGCCGCATCCATGACCGTCAACATGCCACTGGACGAAGCCATTGCCCAGGCGTGCGCGCGCCTGCTCGGAGAGTGACTATTCCCGCACCGCTTCAGGTTTCGGGAACCGATGTAGCTCGCCACACCTGAACCATCGACTAATTTCCACTCGCCACACCACAAGAACGAGATTGTCAGAATGAAAATCACCAAGATCGAAACGATTCCCGTCGAAATCCCCATCAACCCCCAACGCGCCATCCGCAGCGGGCGCGGCTATCACGTCACATCGCCGTTTCTGCTGCTGCGCGTGCACACCGATGAAGACATCATCGGCCTGGGCGAAGTTTCTTGTACCGCCGTGTGGAGTGGCGAAGATCATGTCTCGTCGGCGCGCATGATTCGCGAATATCTGGAGCCTGCGCTTGTGGGAGAGGATCCTACGCAAATCGAACGCCTCACCCGTGTCATGGCAAAAACCATCGCCAACAACCCCTTCACAAAATCGGCGATTGAGATGGCCTTGTGGGATATTCTGGGCAAAGTCGCAGGTCTGCCGGTATACCGCCTGCTGGGCGGCGCGGTGCGCGATTTCGTCACAACCAAGTTTTCCGTTTCGGGGCTGGAACCCGCAAAAGCCGCCGAACTGGCCGCCTGGGCCGTAGAACAGGGCTTTCGTGCCATGAAGGTCAAAGTAGGCATTCAGCCCGAGGAGGATGTGGCGCGTGTGCGCGCCGTGCGCGCGGCTATCGGGCCGGATGTGC
>JBBDIO010000155.1:0-24718 GCA_040880365.1 Litorilinea sp. | reverse complement strand
GGGCGTCGATGCCAACGGCGGCTGGTCGCCCCGTGAAGCCATCCAGACGATTCCCCGCCTCTACGAATATGACATCATCTTCGCCGAACAGCCCGTGCCGGATCTGGACATTGCCTGGCTCGCCGATGTCCGCCGCCAGGTCTCGGTGCCGGTTATGGCCGATGAAAGCGTCTATAGCTTGCAAGATGCCCTGGCGATTGTGCGCGCCGAAGCCGCCGATGTGTTATCCGTCTATGTGGGAAAAGGCGGCGGAATCGGCCCGGCCCGCAAGATGGCCGCAGTCGCCGAGGCTGCCGGGCTAAGCTGCACCATCGGCTCCAATCTGGAATTGGGAATCGGCAACGCTGCCATGATCCATCTGGGGATGGCAACGCCCGCGATTGCCGCCGAGGTCTTCCCCTGCGACATTCTCAGCCCCTTCTATTACGATGGCACTATTCTCACCGAACCGTTGCCCATCACCGCCGGCACAGCCAGACCCCACGAAAAACCCGGCCTGGGCGTTGAGCTGGACATGGAACAGGTCAATCGTTTTCGCGTCTAGTGGCGCAACCCTACCCGCAAATCCACCGATTCAGTAGAAGAAACTGCAACCATGATTATTGACGTACACTCCCACACGCCCCAATACAAGGCTGCCGTACCCGAGTCCGAAAAGATTATCAGCCATGCCTGGCGTCCCGACCGCCCGGTGCAGGCAACGGTCGGCTGGCAAGACTACCTCGACGCCATGAACCCTGCGCAACGGGCAATTGTGTTCAATATTGCCTGGCACCCCGGCGTACAGATCGATCAGTTGGCCGGGGGCGCGGGCGATCCCAGTTGGTATCAGGATGACGCGGGCAACGGCAATTTCAACGATGCCACCGCGCGCTTTGTCCAGGCCCACCCCGACCGGCTCATCGGTTTCATGTCGATTCACCCCTATGACCACGGCGCGATGGATGAATTTGAGCGGTGCCGCACCGATCTGGGTTTGCGCGGCGTGAAGCTGGGTGCGAACTATCAGAATTTTGATCCCTTTGAACCGCGCGCCCTGGCAATCTTTGAACGCGCCCAGAAATTTGGCCTACCCGTCATGTTGCATCAGGGAACTTCGCCCGTGCGCATGGCGCCCATCCGCTATGCCCATCCCCTGCTCATGGATGAACTCGCCATGCGCTATCCCGACCTCAAAGTCATCATGGCGCACATGGCGCACCCGTGGCAGGCCGAAACCTGTGTGGTAATCCGCAAGCATCCTAATCTTTACGCCGATATTTCAGGTACAATCTATCGCCCCTTCTCTTTCTGGGAGCAGCTGATCAAAGCCAGCGAATGGAATGTGATGGACAAGCTGCTGCTCGGTTCCGATTTTCCGATTGCGACGGTGCAAGAGTCCATCGACGCGCTGCGCAATGTCAACCACATTGTCGAAGGCACAAACCTGCCGCGTGTGCCCGAAGCCGCCATTGAAGAGATCATCCACCGCGACGCACTGGGTTTGCTCAACCTGGATTGACCACACAGCAGAATGTGGGGCGCGTGTCTTTGGCTGAAATTGCCGGAGAATACCGTACCCGCCATTCCGCACAGGATTGGCGCAGTAGCCTACAATAGAGTTCATCGCGCACCGTGTTAGAATGCACAGGTAGCACACGCCGCGCAAAATACCGCACCCTGCGACCTGTGTACGCGGCCGGTACGATCCAGGATAAGAACGGAAGCACGAAAGGCTTGCAAGCGATGGCACTACGAAAAGCGATCCGCATAGTTTACAGGCAAATCAAGCTGCGCACCCCGCCGTCCAGGCGCAACCGGATGGGCACGCCGGTTCTGCTCCTGCTTGCTCTGCTATTGCTGGTCGGGTGTAACCGGGGAGCATCCAACTCCTCCGTAGCCACGCCTGTCGAATCCACCATCACCTATGCCAATCTTCCCACCGGCCTGGGGCGCGGGTATCCCATCCTGAGCTTTGAAGGTCTGGACGAAGGCGTACAAGGGCTGGTGCCGGGTCAACCCGCGCCCAATTTTCGGATGGTGCTCGATGACGGCAACAGCCTCACGCTGGAAGACCTCCACGGCAGTCCGATTCTGATCAACTTCTGGGCAACCTGGTGTGGGCCATGCCGCATTGAAATGCCCGATATTGTGCGCCATTCCAACGAAGAGGAAGACCTCATTGTGCTGGCGGTCAATGTGCAGGAAGAATTGGAAGACATCCAAGGCTTCGCGACCGACTTCCAGATGGAAATGCCCGTCCTGCGCGATACAGAAGGGGACTTGCGGCGCATCTATGACCTGCGCGGTATGCCTACGAGCATTTTTATCGACCGCGCAGGCAACGTGACCGCGGTTTGGCCTGGTGTGTTGACACCCAGCCAGATCGAGGAGTTACTGGCCGACATTCTTTAGCTCAATAGGTGCCACAATGCGCCATGCCACAGACCGAAATCGCTGAACTCGCCTATCGCCTGCATCCTGCCGACCTGTCGGCCAGGGCACAAAGCTATACCATCAGCGCGATCAGTGTCGAAGGTCTGGAAGCCATGCAGCCGGTCGCGCATTTCGGCGAAACCCGCAAAAAGCTCGTATTATCTGCCGAACACTGCCGCTCCCTTATCCTGCTTTCGGGGAGCGGTCTGTTTACCGACTGGGTGGGGCTATCCATTCAGCTCGCCGTAGTCCGAATCGACGGCTTGCCAGTAATCCACATTTTGCCCATTCCCGAACCCCGGCCTGCGGCCTACGCACTGCGTGCCTTGCTGGGCCGAATGGGCCTTACGCATTCGACCCCTAACTCGAAATTTGCCGCGCAATCCCATATCCGTCGCGCAGGGGAAACGGCTGACCTGCCAGACCCTCAACCGGTCGCGCCCGGTGCCGACTCCGCCATCACAGCCGACGTAACAGCCGACGTAACAACCGACGTAACAACCGACGTAACAACCGATACTACTGCCGATGTATACGTCAAGCCAATCTTGGTGATCGGCTTGCTTTCTGTGGTAAGCTTTCTGTTGGCCCGCACCTACGGGTTGGATTTGCTCAACTGGCTAGGCGCGCTGGTGGAGCGTTTGGCAGGAACCTAACCGCCCTGTCCCAGCGAATGCACAGTCAATGTGCAAATTCTGCACCCTGCGCGCGCAAGGCGATTTTCGTGATACTTTACGCAGGACAAATTACGCAGGACAAATGAAGTGTCGAGACCTGAAGATTTTGATATTGTAGACGATGAGGAAGAACTGCCCCGGCGTATGCCCGCCTGGTGGCTTTGGCTGGGAGGCGCGACGCTGTTGATTGTGCTGGCAGGCGTCTTTGCGCTGTCCACATTTTCCCAGCGCGTCAATTCACCCGCGCCCACGCCACCCGCCACCGTGATTGCCGCGGTCCCCGCCACAACCGGCGCGTCCGTGGCGACCGCTCCGGCAACCCAAACGCCGGAACCATCGCCGGTGGCATCGGCGACCACCACCGCGACCACCACCGCAACCCCCACGCCGCCCGGCACGTCTACGCCCGAACCTTCGCCCACCCCGTGCCCCATCCCGGTGAGCAGCCTGTTCACAGCAGCCTACAATCTGGATGAAATGGGCTGTGCCCAGAACCAGGATCGTATCGTTTGGAGCGCGTGGCAGCCCTTCGAACGCGGCTTCATGTTTTGGCGCAGCGATACCGACCAGGCACTTGTGCTGAGCAATGGCGGCATCTACAGTCCGGTGACCGACCGCTGGGATGGCAGCGCCGGGCTGGATCGAGGCGCACCGCCCCCCGGGCTGATCACACCCGAACGCGGCTTTGGCTTCGTCTGGTCGCGCAGCGACGAAATCTTCAACATGCTGGGCTGGGCCGTGACACCCGAACGCGGCTTCTGCGCGCGGATCCAGGATTTTGACTATGGCGCGATGATCGCC
The DNA here is from genome assembly GCA_040880365.1 of Litorilinea sp. Classification (GTDB taxonomy): domain Bacteria; phylum Chloroflexota; class Anaerolineae; order Caldilineales; family Caldilineaceae; genus JBBDIO01. Next base: position 20,825 of record JBBDIO010000155.1, on the reverse strand, counting down.
AGCGAACCGGTGCCCAGTTGCACGTCCGACAATCTGTACAACTACGCTACGGCTGGCGATTGGCAGCCGCTCAACTTTCGGCTAAACGAATCAGGGAGTTGGCGATGAAGTTTCCCCAACCATTTTACCGATGGCGTCCTCACCCGTGGCATGGACTGGATGTTGGCCCCAATCCACCCCAGATGGTCCATGCCTATATTGAGATTACGCCCTTCGACCTCGTGAAATACGAAATCGACAAGACAACCGGCTATCTGCGCGTGGATCGCCCCCAGCGCACATCCTCCCAGCCACCCGCGCTCTATGGATTCATCCCCCGCACCTACTGCGATGCCCAGGTAGCCGCCCTATCCAGCGCGGCGGATAAGGGTGACGGTGATCCACTGGATATCTGCGTTCTCAGCGAACGCCCCATCAGCCGGCCCGAAGTCATCCTCAACGCGCGGGTAATCGGCGGCCTGGATATCAATGACGGGGGCGAGGCCGATGATAAAATTATTGCAGTTCTGCAAAATGACAATGTCTGGGGCAAAGCCCAGGACATTACCGACGTGCCCGAAATTCTCATCGAGCGCTTAAGCCACTATTTTAGTACCTATAAAATGATACCGGGACAGCCTTCCCAATTGCGCGTCGAACGGGTCTACGATTGCGCGCACGCCATGCGCGTAATCAATGCCGCGATGCAGGACTATGCCGTAGCCTATGGTGAATAGATCGATCAACATTGATCAATATTCAACGCGTGCGGCGTGGGATGAAAAGTATCGGTCTGGCCCCACACCGTGGGATACCCGTATTTCACCGCCCGAAGTCCAGGCCTTTTGGCGCACGCAACGCCTGGATCCGGCAGACAATCTGCTGGCCCTGGATTTTGGCTGCGGCACGGGTACCAATGCCGCCTATTTGGCCGGGCTGGGTATCCACACGATTGGGATCGAAGTCTCCAGTATCGCCCTGCAGAGTGCCCGACATCGCCATCTTAACCTGATCCGGAAGGACATCCTCCACTTTGTACAGGCCGACGTTACCCGGGTGCCCTTTGCCCACGCCCAGGCCAACTATGCGCTGGATATTGGGTGTATGCACGGGTTGCCGCTAGACTTGCGTGCCGACTATGCGCGCGGTGTGATTGCCAACCTGGCGCCGGGCGGTTACTATCAGCTCTATGCCTTTGATCGCGTGCCCGCGGCGACCACCGACGCGAAATCCGACGCGACTTCCGATGCGCTCGATATGCGCGGCCTTGCGCCCGGAGAACTGGAATCGCTCTTTACGCCCTGGCTTACCATTGTCGAAGCCATTGCCGCGCGCCCGGATCGTCGGCCTTGCCACTGGTATCTGCTCCACAAACCCCGGTGAATGCGGACCTCTGCGGCCAGCGCTCACCCCACACCGAGTAGACATCGATTGCTGACCATGCCTGCCAAACAGATTTCCCCCCCCGTCCGTCCCCATTGGATCCACGTGTGTGTCCGATTGACGTTCTGCATTTTCATGCTATACATGGCAACTGCCTGCACCGTCGCTCCCATCCAGGATGTTGAAAGTCCTCAGCCGGCCGTGGACTTCCTGGTCCCCACACCCAACGCAACATCTACGCCTGCGACTGTGCCCGTTGCCATACGTGCCACAGATGCGCAAGCCGTCGAGGCCAGCCCACCGCCCATCCTGGCCGAACCCTATACGCTGCGCTGGCGCGCCGGTGTGGGCATCCCCGATGGCGCACATCCCCGCGACTTGCAGTGGACAACGCCGCGTCCCGGGTGGTACCTCAACTGGCACTTTGGAACCTTGCTCAATGCGCCCCCACTGGATGACCAGCGCACGCCGGGCCACCCCGACTATCTCGATGTGACATTCAGCAGCCCCGACGATACGGAAACCGGCATGGCCTATGTGCCCATGGTCTATGACCTGACCGTCGCCACCGATACCCTGAAAAGTGTCGTGCGCAGTCTGCCGGGGCGCGTGTGGCTCATCGGCAACGAACCCGATGTCCGCTGGCAGGGCAATCTTACGCCCGAAGCCTATGCCGCGGGCTATCACCGCATCTACCACATCATCAAAGACATCGATCCCACAGCCCAGATCGCCATTGGCGGCATCAGCCAGGTGACCCCCCTGCGCCTGGCCTATCTGGATCGGGTACTTCAATTCTATGCCGCGACCTATGGCGAACCCATGCCGGTCGATGTTTGGAACATCCATACCTTTATCTTGCAAGAGAAGCGCGACGAATGGGGCGTGGATATCCCACCCGGTTTCGAAGCAACCCACACCGGGCAGTTGTGGACCATCGAAGATCACGACAGCCTGGAAATCATCCGCACCCAGATTGTCACCATGCGCGCGTGGATGCGCGCCCAGGGCGAGCAGGACAAACCGCTCTGGATCACCGAATATGGCATCCTCATGCCCGAATCCTATGGATTTCCCCCCGCCCAGGTCGCCCGGTTTATGACCGCCACCTTTGACCTGTTCCAGGAACTGCGCGATCCCGACCTGGGTTGGGCACAGGACGAGCACCGGCTTGTGCAACGCTGGGTCTGGTTCAGCGCGGGCTACGATCCCTACCCGACCGGCAATCTCTTTGACGACGCCGGCGCACCCACGCTGCTGATGGAGACCTACGCGGACTATCTGGCAGCGCCGACTCCCTGACTCGCCGCACAAATTTACCGAGGCATCGCCGGCATATGTCGCACACGGGCGGCTTGTGTCCATCGCCGGGATGTGCTATAAATTGGGGCAGACAGCAAGTTTGAACAGGCCGCAGGTATAAGATTCAAGCAAGACAGCCAGGCCGATAAGACCGAGTAGATTCGCCCTATCCCCCAATGCGGTGTTAAACCATAGTCAGCCACGCAGGCAGGGATGCGCACAACGTTTACGAACGGTCGCCTTCCCGTTTTTTTGTTCACGTATTGCAGCCCAGCGCCCGCGTCTGTGCATTGTCGAATCTGCACAACAACGTACGAGCGAATATGAAATCCGCCGACCGCTATCGCATGAAAGGAATCTCCTCATGATATTTCCGCGTACACTGCATCCGCGAATCCGCCACAGCTTACGAAAGTTCAATCGCCCAGGCCACAATTTTGCCCGCCGAGCATGGCTCATCGCCGCACTTCTCCTGCTGACCAGCCTCTCTGGAGCAGTTGCCGCCGTTGCGAGCGCGCCCGATGCCGCCCGGCAAATCACAGGACGCCTGCCCAATGCCACCGTTTTTGTATTCCTCGACCTCAACGAAAATGGGACAAAGACCCCCACCGAACCCGGGATCGGCGATGTGACAGTTATCCTGCAAGATGAAAATGGCACGATCATTGATACGCGTGTCACCGACAACGACGGCACCATCGGCTTCCCCGACCGCATCGTTGATGTGGAATCGGACTATTTCATGGTTGTAACTGTGCCCGAAGGCTACACCAATACCAGCCCTACCAGTGTGCAGATCGAGCCCAGCGAAGATGGTTCCGTTGTGATAGAATTCGGGTTAAAATTGCTCGCACACGAGTTATATGTACCCACTGTGGCCCGCGACTGACCGCACGCGAAAACGAAGATGCAGACGCAGGTCAATCGCCGCCGGATTAACAGCCTGCGCATCATATCAGGATTGCGCCTGCGTCTGCCTACCCATCGCCCATGCCACTATTGCTTACACTATTTCTCAGCACATTTATGATCCTGCCCTCCGGCTTGGCCCAGGATCGGGTATGTCCTCTATTCACATCCGAACATGAACGCTTTGGGGTTAACACCACGCCCAAGTATAAGCAGGAGATTACCGAATACGACGTCGCGCGCCTTAACATCAGTTGGTTTATAGACTACACACGTCGCCCAGATGCACCCATCCCGCCAGGGTTGAGCCATCTTCCATTGCTGACGGCCCGCGGCTATCATCCCGAAACCCGCCCGCTTGCCCATGCGCGCCTGGCTGCCGACGCGCGTGCCCGGCCCGGCGCTATCTGGATCATCGGCAACGAACCCGACCGCATCCTCTATCAGGACGACCAGCCGCCCGACCAGTTTGCCATTTTCTATCACGAAGCCTATCACACCATCAAACAGGCCGATCCCACGGCCAAAGTTGCCTTTGGCGGCATTGTCCAGCCCACCCCTGTGCGCCTGCTCTATCTGGATCGAGTGCTGGAAGCCTATCAGATGCGCTACGGCCAAAGGCTGCCGGTTGATGTCTGGACCTTTCACAATTTCATCCTACGCGAAGAGACCAACAACTGGGGCGCCGACATTCCCCCAGGGCTGGCTGAGTATGACCATCTGGGCATTCGCTATGGCATTCTGGACCACGGCAATCTCGACTATTTCACGGCCCAGGTCATCAGCTTTCGCCAGTGGATGGCCGCGCGCGGCTATCGCAACAAGCCGCTGTTGCTGAGCGAATATGGCATCCTCATGCCGCGCCAGTATGGTTTTCCCAGCGAGGTTGTCGAAAGTTTTATGGTGGGCACATTTGATTACCTGCGCACCGTGCGCGATGACGCCATCGGCTACCCCTACGATGACAATCGCCTGGTCCAGGCCTGGAGCTGGTATAGTCTCAATGACTACCACTACAGTTTCGAAACGGGTATTGGCGCCAATGGCAGTCTATTCGACCATGACAGCGGCGAAATTACACCGGTTGGCGCGGCATTTGCAGCCTACACCGCGCCACTGGTCCACAACTACGCCGACCCCGCAGTTGTGGCAGTACAGGCCCCACCCTATATAATAGATGCGGAGCAGGCGCAGCCGGTGGACGTTCACGTCCATGTTGTGAATACGGGAAACCAACCGGCGCGCAACCTCCAGGTGCGCTTGCAACAGACGGATGCACAGGGCGTGGTCACGACCCTCGGCACCCAATTCGTCGTAACGGTTGCCACGCACTGTCAGGAACGCATCCGATTGACCTTTCCGTGGACGCCGGGCCAGATCGGCCCCGCCCACTTGACGCTGACCGCCGAGGTATATGCAGACGATGATCGCACCGACCTGCACAATTCTGCCCAGGCGACAGTCAGACTACTGGCACCCGGAATGCCACTCTATTCACTTTTCGTACCGCAGATCCAGAGAGAACACTAATGAAAAACAGCCACACGACGCCCAGTAGCCACCGTTCCCCCGAAAAATTCTCGAACGGCCACGCGCACGTCGCCGTCGTCGGCCTGGGTTATGTGGGCCTCCCTCTGGCAATCACGCTGGCGCAGGCCGGCTATCAGGTTACGGGCATTGACCTCGACCAGCGCAAGATTGATGCTATCAATCGCGGCGAATCGTATATCAGCGACGTCGCCAGCGAAGAGCTGCGCGCAGTAGTGAGCCTTGCCGCGGAAACGCAGCCCGCCCACGTCGCCCTTGCCCAGGGAGCAGACCAAACCGCCCCCACATCCGGCATGGAATCTCAAAACAACCACGCCGTAGGAAAATTGCGCGTTACCACCGATTATTCGGTACTCGAAACCTGCGACGCCGTATCGATTTGCGTACCCACTCCTCTCCGCAAAACCGGCGATCCCGATTTGTCGTTCATTATCAGCGCCACAGAGTCCATTGCCCGCCATCTGCAACCCGGGCAGGTAATTGTGCTGGAATCCACGACCTATCCCGGCACAACCACCGAAATCCTGTTGCCCGCCATCCAGCAACATGCGCGCCAAAATCACCACCGCGAATTTGAAGCCGGCACGGATTTCTTTCTGGCTTTTTCGCCCGAACGCGTGGACCCAGGGCGCACCGACTGGGTCACGCGCAACACGCCCAAAGTGCTGGGCGGCGCCACCCCTGCGTGCCTGGAAATGGCAACCGCCTACTACGGGCGCGCCATCGAGACCATTGTGCCCGTCTCCTCACCCGCTGCCGCCGAAATGGTGAAGCTATTCGAAAACACCTTCCGCTCGGTCAATATTGCACTGGCGAACGATCTCCTGCTCATGTGCGACAAGCTGGATCTGGATGCGTGGGAAATTCTCGACGCCGCCGCCACCAAACCCTTTGGCTTCATGAAATTCACGCCCGGTCCCGGTCTGGGTGGGCACTGTATCCCCATCGATCCCCACTATCTATCGTGGAAAATGCGCACACTAGACTACACCGCGCGCTTTATCGAGCTTGCCAGCGAAGTCAACACAAGTATGCCCGCGTTCTGGGTGCAACGCGTCCAGGACACCCTGAACGATGCCGCCAAACCCGTGCGAGGCAGCCATATCCTGGTGCTGGGTGTGGCCTACAAACGGGACGTAAGCGACACACGCGAATCGCCGGCCCTGGATATCATCCACTTGTTGCAGGGCAAAGGCGCACACGTTGCCTATCACGATCCCTATGTGCCCACGTTGCACGCCGATGGGTTGGAAATGGTCGGTGCGCCCAACCTGGAAGAGGCAGTGGCACGCGCCGACTGCGTCATTATCGTGACCGATCATTCCAACTATCCGTGGCAATGGATCCGTGACAACGCGCAGCTGGTCATCGACACGCGCCACATTCTCTAGACGCAAAACAAACCATGAACTACGTGCACCCGCGAAAAACCGAGTACCCATGCCCAATGTGTTGCTAGTCTGCACCGCCAATCGCTGTCGCTCGCCGATGGCGATGGCGATCCTGCGCCAGTTGCTCGCAAACGACGGCCCCACACCGTGGCAGGTGGAATCCGCCGGCACCTGGACTCGCGACGGCCTGCCTGCCATGCCCCACGCGCAGACGGTCATGGCCGAAATCGGTCTGGACATCCGCCATCATCTTTCACGCGCGATTACAGGGGACATAGTCACGCGCCAGCAGCTGATTCTGGTCATGGAAAGTGGACATCGCGAAGCATTAGTAATGGAGTTCCCCGACCACGCCGACCGGATCGCGCTCCTCTCGGCGATGGCAGGTCCAGCCTTCGACATCCAGGATCCCGTGGCGGGCACGCTCGACGACTATCGTACCACTGCACAGCATCTGCAATCTCTGCTGACCCAGGGCCTCCCCACCATTCGGCAACGCGCCCAATCCCACATCGCCCAATCTGAATAACGCGGATCACCCCCGCCAGGACATCATCCACTACGCGCAAACGCACAGGATTCGCGCCCTGCGAATTTCCCCACACGCCACACTCGCGCGAACTTATTCGCGCGCTTCATCGTCATCAATAGTAGATGCCTGCGCGCACGCGCGCGTGTGTCATCTGCGGGTGGGATGTCTGCCAACCCCAATCCGCCTATTCTCACGCCGGCAAAACCGCGCCGCGTGAACACAACCGTTTCGGCTCAATCGACGCAAAAAAAAGAACCTATGCGCTCACATCCATTACGCCATTTTACGCCGTCAATCACACCTCGCCTCGCAGCACGCGCACATTTTGAATCCTGCGCGCCGCGTCGCCGATCCACTTTTCAAGCCGGTGGCTTCCTGGTGTTGATCCTCACGCTGCTGCTCGCGGCCTGTCAACCTATACAAACCCTGCCGCCATCAGATACAGGCGTACCTGCAAATTCGGCAGCCGCGCCCATCATCCCAGAGACGTCTGGCGCTGAAACATCCGGCAGTGATGCGGCGACTGAGGCATCTGCGCTGGAACTCTATACCCAGGCCGCCGACGCGCTGCTCGTCCCAGATGCGGCGCGCGCGTTGGAATTGCTGGATCGCGCCCTCACGGTTGACCCTGCGCATCTGCCATCGCTCCTGGGACGCGCCAACCTCCACGCGCAACAAGGGGACTATGCCGCCGCGCTCCTCGACTATGAACGCGCACTCGACCAGGACCCCGAACTGGTGACGGCCTATGCCGGGCGCGCCGCAGCATTTGCCGGTCAAGGCGATGTCGAACGCGCCCTGGCCGAGCTTGCCAAAGCCCTGACGCTTGCGCCCGACGATGCGAACTTGCACTATGAGCGCGGCCAGCTCTTTGAAGTCGCCGAGGAACTCGCCCGCGCGCAGGAATCCTATACTACGGCGCTAGAGCTGGACCCCGAAAACCGCGCCGCGCGCACTGCACGCGCACGCATAGCCGAACAACTGGGCGAATCCGAGGCGGCACGCGCCGACTACGATCTGTTGGTAGAACAGGAACCCGACGATCCCATGGCTCTGGTCCAGCGCGCGAACCTCGCCACGCAGGCCGGCGATTCCACCTCAGCGCTGGCCGATCTCACGGCGGCGCTGGCACTCGACCCCAGCCTGATCACAGCGTATAGCAATCGGGCGCGTCTCTACACGCAGCTGGATCAGATGGACGCGGCACTTGCCGACTATGCCGCCCTGCTCGAACTGGATCCCGCCAATATCACCGCCCGCACCAGCCGCGCCGCACTCCTGCGCAACCTGGACCGCCTCGATGAAGCCCATGCCGACTACACGTTCGTCCTGGACGCGCAACCCAACCACCAATCAGCCCTGCTCAATCGCGCCACGCTGGCTGCGGAACAGGGCGATCTGATCGCGGCGATTGCCGACTTTTCGAACCTGCTGGATCTGGACGCCATACCCACAGACACAGCCACAGCTGCCTGGATTGGCCGCGCCGATGCTCAGCGCGCATTGGGCAACCTGGCCGAAGCCCAGCGCGACTACACAGCGGCCCTGGAGATCAACCCCGATCTCACCACGGCCCGCACAGGTCGCGCGCGCACCCACGAACTGCTGGGCGATCTGGATGCGGCGCTCAGTGACTATACGCAAGCCATCGCAATCGCCCCCGACGATGTAGACGCGCGTCTGGGGCGCGCCAATATCCACAGTGCACTCGGCGATCCCCAGCGTGCTATTGCCGATTTGGAATATGTGCTGGCCTTGGCTCCATCGGCCTTTGTCCATGCCGCGCATGGGCGTGTACTCGTCGCAGCCGGGGACACTGAAGCGGCTTTGGCAGCCTACAGCGCCGCGCTCGAACTTGCCCCCAACGACGTCAACAGCTATCTGGCGCGGGCCGACCTCTTTCGCGAACAAGGGGATCTCCCAGCGGCCCTGGCCGATTTCGATGCATTGCTGGCACTCAATGCCACCAATGCCGCGCTTTATGTTCAACGCGCCGGCCTGCATATTGAAATGGATAACGCCGCTGCCGCTATCGAAGACCTGACCGCCGCCCTGACGCTGGATCCAACACTGGCGAGCGCCTATGCCTCCCGCGCGCGCTTGCTGGATGAGGCCAATCGCACGGACGAAGCCCTCGCCGATCTGAGTGCGCTACTCGACCTGGAAGCGACGAGTGTGTCGACCCTGGTGAGCCGCGCGTCTATGCTGCGTAGGGAGGGCAACTATACGGGTGCCATCGCTGATCTGGATCGCGCGCTGGCGCTGGACCCAATGTCGAACGAGGCCCTGTTCAGCCGCGCCCGCACCCATGAAGAAGCCGGAAATACCAACGCGGCACTGGCAGATTACGATGCGCTTTTGGCGCTGGATGCCACTAATATAGACGCGCTGATTGCGCGTGCCGGACTGCATAGCCAGGCGGGCGCCCCCGATTTGGCTCTGGCCGATCTGGATGCCGCAGCCACCCTGGACCCGGCCAATATCAACGCGCGCTATGCCCGTGCCAATCTCTATCTGCGCCGCGGCGAACACGATGCGGCGGTGTCAGAGTACACCCTGGTCCTGACCCAGGCACCCGAACTCTTGCCCGCCTATCTGAATCGCGCCAATGCCTATCTGGCCTTGCAGCAGACCGACGCCGCGCTGGCCGATCTCAACACCGCCATCGAACTGGACGGCAGTATTCCTGCGGCCTATTTCCTGCGCGGCAACCTCTACGCCGCCGCGTCGCAACCCGCAGACGCCATTGCCGACTATTCACGCGCACTAGAATTGAACCCCGAATTCGCCATGGCCCATGTGAATCGCGCAACGGTCTACCTAAACGCCGCAGACCGCGCCAATGCACTGGCCGATTTGGATGCCGCCATCGGCCTGCAACCCCAATTGGCAGTAGCCTACTATACCCGTGGCCTTGTACACCGCGACCTGAACGATACCGACCAGGCCCTGGCCGATTTCCAGCAAACCCTGACGCTCGCCGATAGTGAAGAACTACGCCAACTCGCCACCGACCAGATTGCCGAACTGCAAGGCTGACGGCCCGCAATTCTCCCTTGAAATAAAATTGATCGCCGCACCGACACTATTGATTTCACTCAGGAACTATACCAATTCACAATGATTTCACACGGAAAGATAGTCCTGCACCCCCCACAGGCTCACGTGCACGATCTTTTATGTCATGTGCAAAAATCCGCCGATTCTGTTATAGTTAAGTTAGTGGAAGCCGCTGGGCGAGCTGGCATCAGTCACCACCCGGTTTGATTAAGTTTGTCGTGAGAACAAACGCTATTTTGAAAATCTTGCGCGAACGCGACCACCGCGAAGTCCTTAGTTTGTGTCGCGCGCGACACGGCCCGCGTTTTCAAGACACATTGACACAGGTACGGGCTTTGTTGTTTGATCCAATCAGATTGTTTATGAACCATTCTCCGCGATCCTGTCTCATAATCGCCCAACATAGCCACAATCCGGCCAAATTCGTGATGCAGCCGCCCGCGAGGCCCATTGCATGGGACGCAAAGCGTAAAGATACTTATGACAAGTCAAAATTCTGCCCAACCACCAGATAGCACCACAGTGGAAGCATTTTCGTGTGTGCTGCCGGTTGCAAACAATGAATTTGCGCCGCTTGCCGATGCTCTGACGCGTGCGGGCGCGACCTTGTTTTATTACCCCGGCGTGCGCACAGAACCCTTGCCCGCGGCAGAAATTCAGGAAAGCCTGAACGCAAGCGTGCCCGCCGCACCCGACGCAGACAACCCATCTGCGCCGCATAAACCGGCTTCCACCACGCCCTGGCTTCTACTCACATCCCATGCCGCCGTACACGCCCTGACACCCTATTTGTCTGACCTGCGTACCCAACTCCCGATTGCTACCGTCGGCAGAGCGGCAGCGTTTGCCCTCTCCGGGTCCGACATTGAGTCCGACACTGACACGGATCTCCGCCAAAATGGGTCCATTCTGCGCCTGCAAACAATACACACCGACCTCACCATCCAAGATACAAATCCAGACGCAGCGGCAACCACAGTTACCGAGTCGATTCCCACCTCCGCACCTCTTATTATGCCGGTAGCAGCCCAGGCCCATGAACCACTGCTTGGGGAGCTGAGACGGCGGGGATATACTGTCACACCTGTGCCCGTCTATCGCCGCTTCATGGGGCGCGGGGGCGATCCGGTCGCCGCCTACCTGTTTCAGGGCGGCGTCGATGCCATTTTCTTTCCCAGCCCGGAGCACCTGCGCTTTTTCCGCCGCCGCCTTATGCAGGAGGGGGGCGTCCTCTCTATGCTCGACCACGTGCGTGTCTATTGCTGGGATAACTGGACGGCGACGGTCGCGCGTGAATATGGCCTGTCTGTCACGGGCGTGCTGGGCACGCTTACCCCCGAACATATGCAACACATGCTCCAAGCACGGGCCTGAAAATTGCAAAAATCCCGGTCGCATGGTATAAATGGCTGAACCTGATTGGCCTTGGAGAGGTCGCATAGTCTGGCCGAGTGCGCGGGCCTGGAAAGCTCGTAACCCGCAAGGGTTCGAGGGTTCAAATCCCTCCCTCTCCGCTCATGACACTCCCTGTGAACCAGGGTAATTGTCTCGCAATTTGGCACGACAGATTCGTGTGACAAGACTGTAGTTTGATGAGATTTCACGAAATCTTGAAGAGTAAGAAATATCGAAGAAATCGTGTGTTTGAATCGCTTCGTCGGTGCTGGGTCCCGTGCGGCAGAACACTGTGAACTCCGCCAGGGTCGGAAGGCAGCAACGGTAAGCAGGCCGTTCTGGGTGACATGGGGGTGCCTGGAGGCCGGCGAAGCGATTCAAGCACACGATTTTTACTTTTTGTTTTACTTTTTGGTACTTTTCGGTATCATCCCACAACGTCACCACCTATATCTTAACCAACCCCCACGAACCCATGCGGAAGGAACCTATGCGCCCACTCGCATTTCTCATGCGCCATGCCACGCCCGACTGGTCTCGCACCGATATTCCCTATGATGTGCCGCCCGGCCCCCCGCTCACACCGGCCGGTGAAGCGGAAGCCCACGCCGCCGCCCAATTTCTGCTCGATCAGGGCATTACGCGCATTCTGGTCAGCCCCCTGGCGCGCACCCATCGCACCGGCGAAATCATAGCCGCCCACCTGAATTTGCCCTATACCATCGCTCCGGAAATTGCCGAATGGCGCGGCGACGAAAACGAAGATGCGGTCGCGGTGCGCAGCCGGACATTCTGGGATACGCTGTGGACATCAGCCACCTCGGATACAGCCCACGCGCACGATTGTCCTCTGCTGGTCACTCATGGCGGCCCCAGTCGGCTCCTGCTCCACAGCCTGGGCCTGCCTGTCGCCGAGCTGGAACACTTCCGCGCCCAGTTTGATCACAACAATCCCATGCCCCCAGCCGGCATCTGGCGGATCGAACAAAACGCAGACACAGCCAACGCATCTCTGGCAGAGACATCGCCACCGTGGACGATGAAGCTAGTGTTCGCGCCCGTGGCCTTCACCCCCTACCCAAACGCGGTCGGATAACTTTTTCTACTTTTTCCACAAAACGCCATTTCGGTGTACACTGGGCCGATCCAAAAATCAATTGGACGGCGCGTAGGCGCGCGCCATGTGTGCTTGAAGGCCCGAATTCATCACCGCCCCCCGCGCGGGCAATCACAAAAGCAAAGTTCCACGAAAGGGATTGTACTGAATGTCTGGACTGGATTTTTTCGCCACACTGAACGCAGCAGTCGCCCAAAATGAGTCCCTGCTTTGCGTAGGTCTGGACCCTGCGCCCACCAACATCCCAGCCCGTTTTCGCGCGCCCAATGAACCCATCGCGCGCAGCCTATTGCGCTGGAATCAGGCCATCATTGAAGCGACTGCGGATCTGGCCTGTTGCTACAAGCCCAACATTGCTTTCTATGAAGCGCACGGCGCAGAAGGCCACGAATTACTGCGCGCGACACTCGCCCACATTCCCGCCAACGTGCCGGTTATTCTCGATGTGAAACGCGGCGATATCGGCAACACCGCCCAGGCATATGCCCAGGCCTGTTTCGATATGTGGCAGGTCGATGCCGTCACCATCAGTCCCTATCTGGGGCGCGACAGCGTCCAACCGTTCATCGACTATACGAATAAGGGCGTTTTTGTGCTCTGCCACACCTCAAATCCCGGCGGCGCAGACTTTCAGCATCTGGAAATTCACGACTGGCACACGTTAGATCGCGAGGGCAATGCACCGCTTTATATTCACGTGGCGCGGGCCGCGATACACTGGGGACCCAACATAGCCCTGGTGGTGGGTGCGACGAATCCCGATGCCATGCACAGCGTGCGCCAGGCCGCGCCCGACGCCTGGTTCCTGGTGCCTGGCATCGGAGCGCAGGGCGGAGAGCTGGAAGCCACCGTCCACGCCGGGCTGCGCAGCGATGACATGGGTCTTATCATCAATGTGGGCCGCGGTATCAGCCAAACCGACGATCCAGGCGCCGCCGCGCGCCAATTTCGCGAAGCAATCGACCGCGCGCGAACCGACACGCGCCGAAAACAGGCCCCGACGCCCCACGCGACCGCCGCGACAGACGCACGCGACAACATTCAGACTGTTCCAGCCTCTGTCTCGGAGCCTGAAACTGCCAATTCACACGCCGATTTTCTCAAAGACCTGACCCTGAGCCTGGTCGAGCTGGGCGCCATCAAGTTCGGCACCTTTACCCTTGCCAGTGGCATTGAATCGCCGATTTACATCGACTTGCGGCTTCTGGTCAGCGATCCCCCCCTGTTGGCAAAAGTTGCCCAGGCCTACGCCCAGCGTATGCAGGGGCTTACCTTCGAGCGGGTGGCCGGCGTGCCCTATGCCGCCCTGCCCATCGGGACCGCAGTCGCCTTGTATACCGGCTGCCCTATGATCTACCCGCGCAAAGAGGCCAAAGCCTATGGACTGGGCAAGAATATCGAAGGCAACTGGCACGCAGGCGAACGCATCCTGATTATCGAAGACCTCATCACCAGTGGCGGCAGCATTATTCAGAGCGCCGAAACCTTGCGCAGTGCCGGGCTGGTGGTGGAAGATAGTCTGGTGCTCATCGACCGCGCGCAAGGCGGCGTCGAAAAGCTGGCGCAGGCAGGCATCCGCGCCCACGCCGTCTTCGAGATCCACGATATCCTCAATCTGCTTGAGGAACAGGGGACCATTTCGCCCGATGTAGCGCAATCTGTGCGCCGGTTTTTTGCAGAAAGCTCGACAAAATGACGAATTTAAGCGTGGAATTTCTGGGGCGGACCCTCTCCAGTCCCCTCGTGCTTGCCAGCGGCATCTGGGGCTCAACGACTTCGCTATTGGCGCGCGCCGCCGCACAAGGCTGTGGCGCGGTGACGGCCAAGAGCTGTGGCCCGGCGCCACGGCCCGGCCATGTCAATCCTAGTTGTATCGATTGGCACTATGGACTGCTCAATGCAATTGGGCTTGCCAACCCCGGCGCGGCCGCCGAAGCAGAATTGCTGCGCGCGGCCAGAGTACAGGTCGCAGCGCAAGATGCTTACCTAATCGCCAGCATTTTCGCAGGCACACCGGCAGAGTTCGGCCAGGTCGCCGCCACCGTCGCCACCGCCCAACCCGACTTTCTGGAAGTAAATATCTCGTGCCCCAATGTGGGCAGCGAATTCGGTGAACCATTCGCGGCCAACCCCGAAGCCGCCGCCGCCGTCACAGCCGCGGTCAAGGCCGCCGTTGCAGACCAGGCGATTCCCGTAATTGTGAAACTGGCGCCGAATGTGCCCAGCGTGGCCCGCATTGCCTGTGCCGTCGTCGAGGCGGGTGCCGATGCGCTGTGTGCCATCAATACCATGCCGGGCATGGTCATCGACGCGCCCAGTGGCGCGCCGGTCCTGTCCAACCGCAGTGGTGGCATCAGCGGGCCTGCGCTCAAGCCCATCGCGCTCAAATGCGTGTATGATGTGCGTAAAGCCTGCCCAACTATCCCGATTATCGGCACTGGCGGCGTGCTCACCGGCACCGATGCTGTAGAAATGCTCATGGCGGGCGCAACACTGGTGGGGGTGGGCAGTGCAATTCACTATCGTGGACCCGATACCCTGCTTCAAATCCGCGCCGAATTGGCCGAGTGGATGGCCGCGCATGGCACACACGACATCGGCGCGCTCCAGAATCGGGCACATCGCGAACCGATTTTCAGCGCACAGCCGACCGGCGCGCCCGTTCCCGATGCGCACTAACCAGCGCACTACCAGCGAGCGTGACACGATCAGTTCAGGTGGCAATCCCAGATAGCTAGCGATATGCGACAGCACATCCCGACCGATATACTGACTCATATTGGCCCTTTCTCCACGCTGACCATCATTCACGCGCTCGGCCTGCTTGGTTTCGCGGTGATCATTGCCCTCGCGCCGCTGATCTGGATCCCGATTGCCATCGGCGTCGTGGCCGGTGGACTGGTACTCCTGCGCCATCCGTGGTTCATCTGGATCATCCTGGGCATCGCGCTACCCTGGACAAGTGGAATTCGCCTGGGCGTCGCCAGTGTCACCGACCTGTTCCTGGTTGTTGCGCTCACACTGTGGTTTGTAGACGCCGTGCGCCGCGAACGCGTCACATTCAGCATATCTGGTGTAGCCATTGCCGCCTTTGGCTACTGCATCGCACTTTATCTATCGGCCTTTAATGCGGTTGACATCGGCGATGCCGCGCTGGAAATCGTCAAGTGGCTCCAATTTACCGTGGTCCTGCTAGTGCTGCCAACCATGATCGACGCCGATCACCATGTGCCCTGGCTGGTGTCGGCGCTCTTCGCAGGCGCAGTCTCACAGGCGTTCCTGGGGATATACCAGTTCTATTTCATGGTAGGTCCCGAATGGTTCATCATCCAGGGCCAATATATGCGTGCTTCGGGCAGCTTCAGCCAGCCCAACCCGTTCGGCGGCTATATGGGGATCACCCTTCCGGTCGCCGTCAGCATCTTAAACTGGTTCAGTGTACGGCCCCTGCGCAAGCGGCGTGTCCACTGGCACGATATTACCGGATGGAGCATTGCCCGCACAGTAGTGCCCATTATCGGTACGGGCCTCCTGGTGAGTTGGAGCCGGGGTGCCTGGCTGGGCGCAGTGGCCGCCGTGCTGGTCGTCATGTGGGTGAGCAGTACGCGCCTTGTCCGCATCATCGCCTTGATCGTCGTGACCACTATCCTGCTGATTGGTGCAGCCGCGCCCCTTATGCGCATGGTGCCACCCGATATTCTGGCGCGTTTTTCCGATATCCCCGCCCAATTCGGACTTGGGGCATCCATCGACGCCGAAATTACCGACGAGAATTTCGCAATACTCGAACGCCTGGCCTTTTGGCTGGCTGCCCTGCGCATGTGGGATTACGCGCCCTGGTTTGGCGTGGGTCCCGGCAACTTCGACGCGGTTTACAGCACATTTGCCGTCCCCCGCTGGGAAATGTCGCTGGGCCATGCACACAATATCTATCTAAACACCCTGGCCGAAACCGGCATTTTCGGAATGGCAGTCTTCCTGTGGCTCTGGGGAAGTGTCGTTGTGCTGGCCTATCGCAGCTATCTTGCCTCGCGGCGCAGCAATCGGTGGCGTGCGGCGCTTTCGGTGGGCATACTCGGCGTAGTGACACATTTGGCAATACACAGCCTGTTCGATAACCTATTTGTACAGGGTATGTTTTTGCATCTTTCGCTGTGGATTGCTATTCTGCTTACTTTGCAATCGGCATCGAATGAACCACCACAAATGGCGAAAGTGAATTAGCCACTTGTCCAGCCTACAGACACGCGCATTGTCAAACACAAATCGCAAAGAAGTCAAACGCTTTATCAAATTTGCCATCGTGGGCGGAGCGGGTTCCGTCACCGATTTTACTGTACTCAACGTCCTGGTACAGCTGTTTGGCTTTTCTCTGTTCACGGCCAATGCCATCAGCTTTATCGCAGCCGTGGTGCAAAACTTCAATTTCAACCGCCGCTGGACTTTTCCCGAAAGTCGCGAACGGCAGGCCTCGGGTCAATTGGTCCAATTTGCGATCGTCAGCCTGGTGGGTTTGGGCTTGAACCAACTGGTGTTCCTCAGCATTCACCACGCGCTGGAGGCCTATTGGATCGCCGAATTTGGCGTCGCGGTCGGCTTCACCGTTTCCTACAATTTCGCCAAGCTCTTTGCGATTGGGTGCGTACTGTTCTGGAATTTCACCGTCAATCGCCTGTGGACCTATCGGGGGCTGTGAGTGGCTGGCTTGCCCGTTGCCCATGTCTAGCCGCATCGCCATCGACTACACGCCCGCCGTACGCCAACAGGCAGGCATTGGCCGTATCATTCGCGGCCAAATCCGCGCGCTAATTCAGCAAAATCAGGGAACAAATCCCTACGATATTCGCCTGTTTGTCGCCGGTGGCGCAGACGCCGCGGCCCGCGCATCCGCCCCCCTGCCGCTACATGCCACGCCCCTGCGCGAGCGCGACCTGGTACGGCTCTGGCACCGCTTGAACATACCATTCCCAGCCATCGAATGGTTTACGGGCGGCCCGCTGGATCTCTTTCACGCCACCGATTTTGTGTTGGCACCCTCCCGCGCCCGGCGCACGGTGCTCACCGTCCACGATCTCGCGTTTTTGTTCTATCCCGAAGCCGCCATGCCCGGCCTGCAACGCTATCTAAACGTGGTGGTGCCGCGCAGTGTGCGCCGCGCCGACCATCTGATTGCCGACAGCGTAAATACGGCCAAAGACCTCCAGGAACAATGGCAGATTGCGCCTGCGCGCATCTCTGTCGTGCAGGGCGCGGTCGATCACAGCCACTTTCGACCTGTGCCCGACCCCGCGGCCCAGACCGCGGTCCGGCACAAATATCACCTCGGCGACGCGCCTTTGATTCTGGCCGTGAGCCGCCTGGAGCCGCGCAAGAATCACGTGCGCCTGATCCAGGCTTTCGACCTGGCACGCCGCCGCGCCCACTTGCCCCATCGCCTGGTGATCGGGGGGGCAAAAGGCTGGCTGTTCGACGAAATCTTTGCCCAGGTACAACGCCTGCACCTGGAAGAGTGGGTCATCCTGCCCGGCTTCATCGACGACGCCGATCTCCCGACCCTCTACAGCGCGGCCCAGATCTTCGCCTATCCTTCGCTCTACGAAGGTTTTGGTTTGCCTATTGTCGAGGCGCTGGCATGTGGCACGCCGGTGCTCACCGCCGACAACTCTTGTCTGCCCGAAGCCGCCGGACCGGGCGCCCACTATGTCAACGCACTGGATGTGGAAAGCATTGCCGAAGGGTTGGAGAAACTTGCCCTGGATGAAAATCTGCGCCACGATCTGGCACAGGCAGGACAGGCACATGCCCAAGCCTTTACCTGGGCGCGCAGTGCCCGCCAGCTGCTGGATGTCTACGCGCATGTGCTAGCGGCCTAAGCAGCTGCCTGTTGCCGGCGCACATGTGCCGCACCTATAGCCAATAAAGGAATTCACCGTGACTACTTGGGATAATGCAGAACAGTCTGCCCTTGCGCCCCACACCGTGGGCAAATCCGCCCTGACCCTCACCCAGTTTATGCAGCCCGAACATTCCAATAGTCTGGGCACTGTGCATGGCGGCGTCATCCTTAAGCTCTGTGATGAATGTGGCGGCATTGTCGCGGCGCGCCATGCTCGCCGCCCCTGCGTCACGGTGACTGTGGATACCGTCAACTTTCATCAGCCGATTCGTCTGGGGCAGCTGCTTCTGGTTCATGGGCGTTTGACCTACGTAGGCACATCCAGCCTGGAAGTAGAACTGCGCGTGGAGGCGGAAAGTCTGCACACGGGCGAGATTACACATACCAATAGCGCATATTTCGTCTATGTGGCGCTGGATGACGCACGCAAACCTACGGGCGTGCCGCCGCTTGTGCTGGAAAGCGACGACGAACGTGCCCGCTTTGCCGAAGGCCAGGCCCGTCAAGCCACGCGCCTGGCCCGCCGTTCACGCAACGCGTAAGGAGAAACCAGCCGGCAATGTCTGCGAAAGATACACACATAACCGCACCTGCATCTGCACCTGAATCTGCACCTGCGCCGGGCAGGAACTCCCACTTCGCCGCGGCAACGCGGATAGCACGAGGATTCCTGCCCCTGGGCGCTGCGCTCGTTTTTCTGGGCTATTGGGGACCGTGGTTGGCGCATCCCACTGCGGGTTTGACCGTGCTCGGCCTCGACGTTGCCGAGTTCATCAAGTTTCTGCCGGGCATCCGCAATCAGACGCTAACGATCTGGCGCGAAGCCTTCTATCTGCCCGCGGTCGCCATCAGCCTGAACCTGGCTCTGTCCGCCTGGCGTCCGGCCTACCGCTATCCCTACTGGCTGCGTCTGGTTCTGGTCGCAGGCGCAATCGCCACCGCGTTAACTCTCCTACCGCCAGCATGGTCACCCGGCATTCTACTGACACCTGAATTCCAGCTCCAGACGCTGACAATGGTCCTCTGCGTTGTAGCTAGCCTGCTCAGTCCCTTCCTGGCCCACTTACCCCGCCTGGTAGGCCGGATCGCATCGCTGGCCCTGGCCCTGGCGGCAGGCGCACTCCCTCTGTGGACCCTCTACAGCACCTGGCCCGAAATTGCCGCCGTCTATGCCATACCGATCCAACTGGGCTGGGGTCCGTTTCTGGTTGTACCGGGGCTGGCGTTCATGGTCGCGGGCTGGTGGCTCGTTGGTCCCTTGCAAGCAGACCCTGCCGAATCGCCCACACACGATCACACGGCCTAACATCTCAACAGGCCGGACTGATCATCCCCGACCCACGACTGGAGACCGCGATGCGCATCGGCGTGCAGACGAATCCCGCCCACCCTATAACCTCGGAAATTGAACGCGCCGCGACCGATAGCTTTGACTATGTGGACATCATGCTTGCCGCGCCCGGCGCTGCGCTGGAACAGACCGATTGGCGCAAGATTGCCGACACCGTCGGCGCGCTCAATTTATCCGTACACTGTCAGGCAGCGGCCTACCTGCCCATCGCCAACCCTTCGCCCCTGGTGCGTCAGGCTGCGCTCGACGAAATGCGCCGGTCTCTCGATGCGACGGCGCGCCTGGGCGGATCCACACTCTCTGTGCTGTGGCAGGGCTGGCCCGCCTATTTCAACGAGGCCGATGGCTATCAGTTTACGCAACAATGGCTGGCAATTCTGGTGCAGCACGCACGCGCCCAGAATGTAGAGCTGGCCCTGATCAACAGCGCCAACAACCGCCACCAACTGAAATATTTCCGCGAGGTCTTTCATCGCACGCCGGGGTTGGCGTTCACCTATGATATTGGCAACAGTAACGTGGGCGTACCCCAAAGCCTTACGCGCGATTATCTCTTTGCCCTGGGCGACCGCCTGCGCCTTGTTCACCTAAGCGACAATGACGGCACCACCCCCCAATATCTGCCGCTGGGCGCACCCTCCCAGGGCGGCATCCAGCTGGACCACGAACTGCGCACATTGCGCACCTTCCGCTATGATGGCGATATCACGCTGCAAGTTCTGGGCGACCGTCGCTGGCTGGCTGTGACGCGCGATCTGCTCGCCGAGGTCTGGGCGCAAGTCACCTAGCCCCGAGGCATCCGACCTGCTCCCGCAAAAAAGGCGAGACAGAAACCTCCTGTCTCGCCCCCACTTCGTCTGTTATAAATTGCCCTACGCGCGCACCAATCAATCCTACGCGCTACCCGCCATCCTGTGTCACCGCATCCTGCGCATCGCCTGTATCCGGCAACAAAGCAGCCC
>JBBDIO010000154.1:0-27538 GCA_040880365.1 Litorilinea sp. | reverse complement strand
CAGCTCCCGAGCGAGCACGAGCAGGAAGCCGGCCGCGAAGAGGTCGCCGGCTCCGGTGGTGTCGACCACGGAGGGGACAGGTTCGGCCGGGACGGCGAACGTCCCGGTGCCGTTGGTCACCAGCGCGCCCCGCTCGCTGCGGGTCACCACCACCACCGGGCAGGAGCCGGCCAGGACAGCCAGAGCCGCTTCTGCCTCGGGCCTGCCCGTCAGCTCGCACGCTTCATGCTCATTGGCCAGCAGGATGTCGACCTCGGCCACCAGGGCGGAGAAGGCGTCGCGCTGGGCAGCCACCCACATCGGGTCGGACAGCGTGAGCGCCACCTGACGGCCGGCTCCGTGGGCGGCTTTCACCGCCGCGGTCAGGGCTGATTCGGCGCTGGGCAGGCCGACTACCCACATGCTTGTGAATAATAAATGGGGTGTGAATAACGCCCACACACCGTTTGTTTATATGCTTACAGTACAACCCTCAGGTTAAATCCAACTTAAGCCAGCTTAAATGCTTGCTAAGGCATTTCCGGCGTCACATTATTCTGTTGCTTCCTCCACAGGCTCCTCGCCTGCTTCCACATCAGACTCCCCGGCGGGTGCCGATTCCACGTCC
This sequence comes from Litorilinea sp., assembly GCA_040880365.1. Taxonomy (GTDB): domain Bacteria; phylum Chloroflexota; class Anaerolineae; order Caldilineales; family Caldilineaceae; genus JBBDIO01. The sequence goes on along the minus strand of JBBDIO010000154.1, from coordinate 26,931 downwards.
AGCCCCGGCGCGGCGTCTAGTTCCAACTCGCCGCCACTGGTGGTCACAAGTTGCTCCAGCGTCAGCTCCAGGGCCTGAATTTCCCGGCCATAGCCGGCCCAGTCGCCCTGCATAATCGCCTCTTGCGCCCGAACAAACTGCTCATTTGCCTGCTGAATCAAATCGGCCATAGACGCGTCGCCGCCTGCCACCGGACCTGTGGCGGGGACTTCCCCGCTGAGCACGGCTTCGACAAATTCCTCATCCTCGCCGCCGAAACTCGCCAACAGCGCCAGTTCCGGGTCATCCAGCACATCGCCGCCAAAGAGCGCGACCAGCGCCAGCCCCAGATTTTCGGCCATCACCACCTGATCGGCAGTGGCAACAATCACCCGCTGCAATTCGGGGATGCGCCCGGTCGCCGCTTGCAGATAGAGCGGCTCCACATAGAGCAACGCACCGGCAATCGGAATCACCAACAGGTTGCCACGAATGACACTGCTGCCCTGTTGGTTCCACAACGCCAGCTGCGAACTGATAGTCGTATCCTGGTTGATCCGCGCTTCTACCTGCTGCGGCCCGAAATAGAGCGAATCGGGGCCAAAACGATAGACCAACTGCTCACCATAGCGTTCGGGATCGCTGCGTACCGCCATCCACGCCAGCATGTTCTCACGATTGGCGGGTGTGAAAGGCAGAATCTGCACAAAACCCAAGTTTTCCTCTTCGGGCAGGGGCATGAGCACATAATAAGGCTCCATGCGCACCGCACGATTGTCGAAAATTTCTTCGGGCCATGCCCAAATATCCTCACGGTTATAGAACAGCGTGGGGCTGGTCATGTGATAGGTGCGATAGATTTCTGCCTGGATGGTAAAAATATCCGTTGGATAGCGGATATGCCGGCGCAGGTTTTCGGGCATACTGTCCATCGGTTCAAACAAATCGGGGAAAATCTGCTGATACGCGCCAATGACTGGATCTTCGTCATCTACCACAAAAAACCGCATAGTCCCGTCATAGGCATCGGTCACGATCTTCACCGAGTTGCGAATATAGTTAATCGTTCCCATCGGCGTGCTATAGGGATAGCGATTGCTCACCGTGTAGGCATCGTGGAACCAATACAGCTTGCCGTCATCCGCAATCACAATATACGGATCCTGATCGAAGCGCAGGAAGGGTGCGACCTCTTGCACGCGCTCTACAATATTGCGCCGCCACAGCAACTGGCTATCGGGCTGCAAATCCTGATTCAAGAGCAGATTGATATCGCCAAAGCGAATGGCAAAGAGCACACGATTTGCAAAGCTCATGGGGATGCCAGTATCCGCGCCAAATTGCGTGGTCACATTCCCCTCACCCCGCGGATAGTCAAACTCCGGTTCTGATGTACGCCCTACCACCCAGTCATTTGTCACTTCGCCATAATAGATCTGGGGAATCGAGTTCTCAATGATGCCATCGGGTGGGAGATCCTTCAGCAGGAAATCGGGCAACCCATCACGCGTCACCTGGGCCACGGGCGAAGCCGCCACCCCATAGCCGTGGGTATAGACCAGACGGCGGTTGACCCACGTCTGCGCTTCCTCATTCAGACGATCCGGCACCAGTTCACGCGCCGAAAGCATCACCTGGCGAACTTCACCGTCGAACTCATAGCGGTCGATATCGATGTCGTGAAACGTATAGTATTGGCGCAGAGCCTGAATCTGGTTATAGGTCTGCAACATGGGCCGATAATCCCACAGCCGCACATTGCGCACCGTCTCCACCTCTTCGAGCAAAGTGGCAGCCGTCAGACGCGCCGAGGGTTCATAGGGTATGACCTGGACCTGATCCAGGTCATACGCTTCGCGCGTCATCCGAATATTGTGCTCGATATAAGGACTTTCCAGCGTGAGTTCGTTGGGAGTTACCTGGAAACGTTGCACAAATCCGGGATAGATATTGCCCGCCAGAAATGCAATGACACCCCACACCACCAACACACCTACCATAATGCGCCAGGCCTGCCGCAAGAACACCGTAGCCATCACGGCGGCCGCGGTAATCAGCGTCACGACGAATAGAATGTTGTAGATGGGCAATTGGGCGCGCACATCCGTATAGCCTGCGCCAAAGGTTGCGCCGCGTGCACTATAGAGCAACTGGAAAGCATCCAGCCGATATTGCCACGCCACCAGCAACAAAAAGGCGACGCCCAGCACGCCCAGATGCGTAAGGACCGGCTTGCGCATGGACCAGCCGCGAATCCCTACCCCATAGACCAAGCCGGTTGCCAACAGCGACAGCACCAGCGTAGTGACCAGCCAGTTGCGGGCGATCTGCCAGATCGGCAATGTAAACATGAAGAAGCTGACATCGCGGTTAAAAATGGGGTCTGCCGTGCCAAAACTGGTCTGGTTAAGAAACAGCAGCAGGTTTTCCCATTGGGCCGAAAGACTCAGCCCCATGAAAAAGGCAAAGAGCGCGCCCACCCACAACACAACCGAGGTGATACGCCCACCAAACGCCTGCACAATCTGACCGACTGGCGTATTGTCCAGCCCCCCCGGTTCAATGCGGCGTGCAATGATCACATTGACGGCGAGGAACACCCAGAAAATCACTGCGCCTGCCGCAAACAGGCCAAAATTGGCATAGATGCGCGTAAAGAAAACCGAAGACAATTCCAGACTTTCGTACCAGGCCCAATCGGAATAAAAGCTGATGGCTCGGTTGAAGAGAATCAGCACCAAAAAGGGCAACAGAAACCACAACACCCGGCGCGGATTGCCCTGCGGTCGAGGTGGTTGGCGTCGCCCACCTTCCTCAGCGGGTGGCGGTGGATCGTCATCTCCACCCCGTTGCAGGTTATCTTCCAAAGAACGAATGAGGTCGGCGAACGGATCGTTGTTGCGCATTCATACTCCTCTCAAATGAGTAATGCTATTTTTGCCGCGCGAGCTGGCTGCCCACGCTTCATACAAATTGATGCTGATTAAAAGCCGACAGGCAGCATACCGGCCCAGCCTGACCCACTTTGGTCTAAACCCAATCGGATAAAAGTGTACCGCCCAGTATACCCGGCTTTGGGCAGCAAACCTGTGAAGCAGATTCCCACTTACGAATTACCAATCCCAGAATCCGGCTGTGCTATACTTGCGGCTATGTCCACGCGCTCTGCACTGCTCCAGACTCAAATGCCCAAGACCCGTTTGCCCCAAACCTGGCCCGATACGCTCAGCGCGCCGCCGCCCACCGAGGTCGAAGACATGCTGCAAACAGTCTGGCGCATTTTGGCAGAATTGCCCACTCTCTATCAACGGGGTGAAACGCTGCTGCTGCACAGCCGGATCCAACCACTTCGTAAGCAGATCATTGCGATGATGCTGGCCGCGAACGGCATTCGGTATCCCAGCAATACCCAAAATCTGAACCTGTACCTGGGCGACAGCCAACGGGCCGCACTGGAAAAGACCTTAATTCTGCCCCCTGCGCCGCCCCAATCGGACAATCCGGTGATGGATATGCGTAACCACGCAGTCGCCCAGGCCCTGGCATTGGTGGTCATCTATCAATGGTATGCCCCACAACTGGCACAGAAGTATGCGATCACCGTCCCCATGCAGCTGGAACAAGACACATTGGCCCACCTGGCGGCAAACATTCCGATTTGGCCTAAACAGATCACGACTGACTGACGGAAAACCGGACAAATAGCAGCGCAGGCTGATCGTGATGTTAGCAGGCTTGGCGCGTGCCCAACCCCACCGACAACCCAGACAAAAGATTGAGCGGAGACTCTTGACCAGTCAATCCACTACCCAGAACGACCATCACACCGTCCCCCCGCAAATCCCACTCGCCAGCCTCCAGCGTATAACATTTGTCGCGCCCTTCGGTTTGGGACAAAAGACAACTGTCTGGGCGAGGATTCTGCCGTTGGCCCAATATCTGCACCGCCAGGGCCTCGAAGTCGAGATTCTCATCCCCCCGTGGGATACACCCGCGCATAGCGGTCTGATCTGGAGTGATGGCGGTGTGCGCATTGAGAATGTACGGCTTGCCGGTGGACCCCCTGCCATATTCGGGCGCATGGTGCGGCGGCTACAGCGCCGACCGGCGCAAATCGTCCACATCGTCAAGCCGGTCGCCTATGCCGGCGGCATACAAACGCTCCTGTGGCATTTGGGGAAAGCGCTGGGCATACACCCCCGGATCGTGTTGGACATTGACGACTGGGAGCAGGACTGGGCACGCCTCAACGGGCGCAGCGGGCCTGTCCAACGCCTGATTTCCTGGCAGGAAAACTGGGGACACACACACGCACACGGCATTACTGCGGCAAGCCAGTGGTTGGTCGACCAGGTCCAGCGCCGCAACCCCGCGCTGCCCATCTGCTATCTCCCCAACGGGCTTGCACAAACGCCATCCACATCGCCCACGCGAGCCGCGGCAGATGACGCACCAGTGCATTACCCCACACCCGAATCTGCACAAATCCTCTTCTTCTCACGCTTCATGGAGATTTCCCCCGCCTGGCTGGCAGATTTTTGCACCACCATTTTCGACCACCATCCCACCGCGACCCTTCAGGTCGCGGGTGCGGGCATACATCCTCAACTGGAGACAGATTTCAAGACTGCGTTCCAGAGCCACGCCGCGCAATCGGAGTTGGATATTTCCCGCATCCAGTGGCTGGGCCATATCCGCCTCGACGACCTGGGTCCGCTATACGAATCCAGCGTCTGTGCCATCTTCCCCGCACAGCCTACCCCCCTGCAACAGGCCAAATGCAGTGTGCGCCTGGCAACCACTCTGCTACACGGCGTCCCGGTAATTGCCTCGGCCGTGGGCGAACAGCGCGCCTATGGTCAGGCGGGAAACATTCAGCTGCTTGCCCCCGATGCAACACCCCAGGCATTTGCCCAGGCAGTATTGGAGTTGTTGCAAGATCCGGATACGCAACGAACCCGCCAGCGCGCAGCCCATGCCTCCCTCTTGGCCCAATACAACTGGTCTGCACTGGGCGCGCGGCTCTACGAATTTTATGGGACCCTACTTGGGTAGATTCAGCCGCGGATATCTGGGTGTTCGCTCGCCATCCGCCGCCGCCGTGGCTTGTTCGGCATCATAGGCCGCATCGCGCGCTTCCATCTTGCGGCGTGCCAGATAACGTCGCCGTTCCTTATTCTGCCAGCGCACGTCATTCGCCTCTAGCTGCGTGCTACGCGCAAACAGCAGAAACCCCGTATGCCCAATCATATTATCCTGGGGCCGCAAGCGGTCGGGGACAGGTTTATAGGTACGCAACAGCAATTCTTCCACGTTGATTTCCACAAACCCCTTCTGTTCCAGCCCCTCAATAAACGCGCTGACCTGGTTCGTCGTGGGGACCAGCCCGGCAAAAAACCCACCCGGCCGCAACGCCTGTCGCACAGAGTCCAGGAAGCGCCAGGGTTCGCGCACATCCAGGAAGAGCGCATCAACGCCCGCTTGCTGAAAACCGTCTTCAATCGACTGCTCGTGAAACGTCACATATTGATCCAGTTGCACGCGCGCCAGGTTCGACCGGGCCAGCGCTGCCGTCTCCGCGCGTGCCTCATAGGTGTAGACACGGCCCGAAGGTGCAACCGCCCACGCCAAAGCCATGGTCAGCCCACCACTGCCTGTGCCCGCCTCAATCACCGTCGCCCCCGCGCGCAGGTTCATCCGATAGGTCAGATAGGCAGCATCTTTGGGATAAATAATCTGCGTGCCGCGCTTGATATGCGTCATAAAATCGCGCAGCCCCGGCTCCACAGCCAGCGCCGGGTGATCCAATCGGCTGTGAATCAACGCCCCAAAGGGCTGCCCAATTAAATCATCGTGGCGATAGATCCCCAGATGCGTATGCAGCTCTGCGCCGGCACGCAGGCGGATCAGATAGCGCTTTTCTCCGGGTGCAAGAATCAACACCAGATCGCCGGCAGCCATGCACGGCGCGGATCCAGAGTTGTTGGCCGTCTCAGATGCAGATTGGGCATTCGCCTCGGTTTGGGCGTTCGCCTCGGTTTGGGCGTTCGCCTCGGTCGCCAGCACGCCGGCAGATTCAGTTTCATTTGAGTTCACAATAGTTTACGTTTCGCTAGTGTCGTCTGGATTGCAGGGCGCAGTTGGCGGGAATGAAGATACAAATTCATGCAAGATTATGCGAAAATGCACACCCACCCCAACGGTTCCAGATGGTCAAGGACAGGTCAAGGACAGGTCATTCCTGGTTTTGAACCAGGATTTTATCCTTCATTATACCGCTGGAAGCGCACCCGGCATAATTCACAGCACGATTTCCCCACTGCACATTCATGCCGGCATCTCCACCTCCTGTGGCATTTTTCACATAGACCTCCAAGCCGTCATCCAGACATCAATTCCCGCGCTGCCGAATTTCGCAGAGTTGACACACCCAATCCGCCCGTGTACAATGCCAATGTTAGGGGAAATTGCGCGCCCCGCACATAGCTTCGGAATTTTCAACTACCTTTAATTGTTCCTTTTTTGCGTGCTCCACGTCATCAATTATTAATCAATCCTTATCCGCAATCCGTTTATAGGAGGATTTCATTATGCACAGAAAGCGTGTAACGCTGTGGGTCACATTGTTGACCGTCGTAGTGTTGACACTGGCCGGTTGTGCGCCACGCGCCACGGGCGGCCAAACCGCAGCGTTGCCCGGCGCCGATCAACTAGCCGTTGATCTGCCCGCCATCGTCATCGATTTTGATAGCGCCGGTCAGCCCAGCGTGGGCAACGTGCCCCTTGCACAATTGGGCAGCATGGTCATGCCCGGTGTGCTGGATGCCGTAGTCCTGCCTGCCGATACCGTCGCTTTCATGACCGAAAGCAATATTCAACATATCCAGATCGACAATTCGCCCAGCGGGCTGTTGATTCTGGTCAATGGTCAGCCGATTCCCTCGCTCCGGTGGGATGGCGAAATCCTTTCGGCAACCGCCGAAACGCTGAGCCAACTGGGCATGGGTGTGCCGGCCCTGGAAAAGCTGTTGCCCCTGGTTAATCACCTGGGCCTGGGTGTAATCGCCCGCTTCCCCGCCGCCGAAGGTGTAGCCGCAATCCCCACCTTCATCGAATCGCCGCCCAGCGCCGCCGCATCCAAGGCAGCCCAGGAAGAATTCCTGGCCTCCGTGGGTGAAGCGCCGCGCATTATCCTGCCCGTCATCTACGACACCGACGGCGGATGGCGCGTAGGCGATCTCACCGACGCAGAATGGGTCAGCCTCACCGGGATGCCCTGGGATGCGCTCCGTCTGCAATCGGGCGTGATTCAGGGTCTCATGGCGGCCAACATCAGCGAAATTGCCATCAATACCGACGCCAGTGGCATTCATATCGGCATCAATGGTCGCCAATTGCCCTATATCGGTTGGGCCGACGGCGAAATCAACCATGTGCTGGATTTGGCCGGGCAGATGGGTCTGTGGAACACGCTCGCCGACAGCGGCATGAATATGGGCGAAATTGTGACCATGGTCGAACGCCTGTTGCCGGTGGTTCAGACTGCCGAGACCAGCATCAATGTCTACTTCCCCACCGAAATGGCCGCGGTCCGTCCGACCAGCAGCTAGTTGGCAACAGTTGGCAAGATGAGGTAGCGACAGTGAACCCAGGCGTGATACGCCACAGGGTCATCTGAATGGTATTAAAAAGTGCGCTCGCAAGTGACCTCCGAGCGCACTTTTTTTATTGGTGTGGCGATGATTGGTGTGCCGCACACACCGTTCCGGTTGGCTGCTGCCGTTTCGTTGGTCTCTGCAATGCCACGGCCTGTATTTAACTACGCGCAGCCCGTCCCACATTGCGCAATGAGATCAAAAAGCCCGCCACGGTCAACGGCATCAGCCGAGGCGCGCCCAGCGCAATCTCCACCTGGGGCTGGATCTCGTTGCGCACCACAAAGTGGCGCAGAATAGACCCAAAGCGCGTCTGAAAATCGGCAAAAACATGCTCCAGCGCAGCCGTATCCACACCCCGTGTGCTATACTGGGCTTCATTAAAATCCAATGTGCGCAAGACCCAGGCACGCTGACCACGCTCGGCAATCAACCCAGCCGCGGGATCACTATGGCGCCGCCAGATCAACTCGGCGCGCGGCGGCGTGTGCAACATGCCCCGCACGCGCAACGAATGCGCGTCACGCCGCAACAGCCAACGTATCATCCCCAGCGGATCCAGGCGCGAATCGGGCACATAGAGAATCATCAACTGGGCAAATGGTTCTGGCGCGGGGTTGCTTTCCACCACGAAACCATCAGCATTTGGCCCGCGGTAGACACGGATCGGATGTGGATTGCTATCCCGAATCTGTTGCAACATCTGCCGCGCCAAATAGCGGCGGCGATTCCAGCCCGCCACGCGCCCAATCAGCACCAATAGCAAAAGACTCACCACCGTGATGGGCCACTCCACATCACTCGGCATGGCCCCAAACAGATCCGCACGCAGTTCAACCCATGCGGCCAACACGCGTGCCCAGAAATCGGTGAGCAGATCCACAATTATCCTGACTAGCGCTACGAAAGCAGGTTCCCATGTCACCCAAAGCGAAGACTGCCCCCCAAAGCGGCCCGGCACACGCCGCGAACAAGGGCGAATTCAAAAACAACGTGACACGTCTCCTGGACAGTCGCAAGGTTGACTACACGATGCACACCTACGCACCCGACATTGGCAGTGCCACCGGCAGCGCAGTGGATGTTGCGCACGCCATTGGATTGCCACCCGCACGGGTCTTCAAAACCCTGGTTGTGCTGGCAGATGAGCCAGGCAGCAAGCCCATGCTGGTCGTGATCCCCGGCCCCGACACACTCGACCTGAAAGCATTGGCCCGCGCCGCTGGTCAGAAAAAGGTCAAAATGGCGACCCACCAACAAGCAGAACAACTCACCGGGCTGCAAACCGGCGGCATCAGCCCGTTGGCGCTTACCCACAAACCGCTGCGGGTCTATATAGATGCCCGCGCCACGGCGTTTGCCACCATCGCGGTGAGCGCCGGACAGCGCGGCGTGAATGTAGAGCTACCCCCGGCTGCGCTCATCGACATCACCCGTGCCACCACAATCGCATTACACACGGAATAGCGCCTCCGTTTCCTGCTCCCAACCTACAGGCACGCTCCGACCCAGCCACAGCCTTGCGCTACAAATCATCCTCAATGCGTCTCCGTCACCTTGCGCAAGCCCCGCGGATGGTCGGGATCATAGTCGCGCACCGCGGCCAGGTGCATGGCGAACAACTGCCCAGGAATGATGGCCGTGAAGGGCGAAAGCCACTCTGCCACCGAAACCGGCAGCGGCAACGCAACACGTCCCAGGCGTAGAAGGGCTTTGTCGTCGCTGACAACTAAAGGCTCGGCCTCGCGTTTGTTCAGCAAGGCAATAAAATCCAGCATTTCCTCGCGCATTTTTCCGCGGGGCGCCACAACAAAGGCTGGGAACCCATCTTCTATGAGCGCCAACGGACCGTGCATAAAATCGGCAGAGCTGTAGGGTTCGGCAAGTGTATAGGTCAGCTCCTTTAATTTCAAGGCCACCTCATGCGCCGTTGCATAATTATACCCTCGCCCAATTACCACACAAGCCCGCATATAGCGATAGCGTTCGGCAGCCTGGCCCACCCGTGGCGAAATCTCCAGCACTTCCTCCACCGCATCGGGCAACGCATGAAGCTCGGCCAGCGCGGCCCCATCATCGGCCAGGCGCGTGCCCAAGGCAGCTATAGCCAGGAGCTGTGCCGAATAGGTCTTGGTTGCGGCAATCGAACGCTCTTCTCCCGCATGGAGATCCAGGACATATTCGGCGGCGTGGGCCAGGTCCGAATCGCTCTGATTCGTGATCGCAACCGTCAGCGCGCCCTGGCGTCGCGCCTCGGTGACGACGGCCACAATGTCGGGGCTGCGTCCACTCTGGCTGATTGCCAGCACCAGCGCACGGTCGAGACGCGGCGGCGCGCCATAGGTGGTAAACAGGCTGGGTGCCGCCAATGCAACCGCCAATCCATTGCGCGCCCCCAGCAAATAGTTGGCATAGCGACCCGCATTGTCGCTGGTCCCCCGCCCGGCGATGAAAACAAAACTGATATCGCGCTGGCGGATCGCACGCACGACGCGATCAACCTGAGGCAGTTCCAGATCGAGAAAACGGCGCAAGACTGCCGGCTGTTCATGAATCTCCCGGTTGAGGATCGAATTGGTAGCGGCATACAAAGGGCTGTGCGTAGGTTGTTCAGCCATACAGACACTCCTTCCAGACGCGTGCGCAGGGGTGACAGACACCGGCGTCAAATATAACTATTTCATGGCAAGATTTTCGCAGCGAGGTTTTTACAGCGCGAAGATGGGGTGGGGTTGAACCAAGCTTGCAGTCTGTTCAGCCCACTGCGGGCACAGCAGGCTTTAACGCGCGCAAATAGTACATGCGCTGCACAAAAACGACGGTATCGCCTTGGCGGCGTGCGTTCATCCCGGCGGCGTCGGTCTCGATCCCCGCCTCGATCATCTCTCGCACAATCGCCCGGTCGGCGCGATCCACATCAAAGGCAGAAAGCCATTCCTCCAGCTCACGCTCGAAACTGACCGATTCCTGCGCCTCAATCACCAGGCCCGCGTCTTCCAGCATTTTCGCATATTGCTCGGCATTGCGGGCGGCCACATGCGCAGGGTTACGTTTCTCCTCGATAGCGTTTTGGGTTGCGCGCTTCACAGCATTATCCACGCTCAACATGTCGGCCAGGATAAAAACGCCGCCCGGTCGCAGAACCCGCACCGCCTCGTGGATCACCTGTTCGGGTTTTTGGGTGTGATTGAGCAACAGGCGGCAAAATACGGCGCCGAAACGTTCGTCATGAAACGGCAACGCCTGCGCCGCGGCCAACCGAAAGCTGACTCGCTCGCCGGCCTGGGATCCGCTGCGCAAACGGTGATATTCTGCCTGCTCCAGCATCCCCGGGCTGACATCAATCCCGACCACGGTGTGTGCGCCCTCTTCTGCCAATACCAGCGGCAACACCCCCAGGCCCGTACCAATATCCAGGATCTGCTGATCGGCAGGCAACTTGGCAAAATTGACCAAGTGGTGAACCCGTTTGATATCGGATTCGCGCTTCTGTTCGCCCACGACCTTGGAGACCCGGTTATAGACGCGGATCACGCTGGTCAGGTTTTCCACAGCCGCGGCGGTCTGCGGTGGCATATCCCGTGCGGCACGGTCGGGCAACGCCAGGGTCGGCAAATGCTCTACCCGGTTCATATAGCGCACGCGCCACCCCAGCGGGCGAAAAATCAACTCGCTGATCCCAGTATGGTCCAGTTCCACGGCAGGCACGGCAACACTTGATGCGCGCAAAAACCCGCTACTCAAAACATATTGCAGCAAGACACCGATCACCTCACGGCTGGTTACCAATGCCAGCGTCTTGCCCCAATGGTCGCCAATCAACCGATCCAGCGCGCTGACCAATTCTTCTATATAGGGGCCAGCCGCCAAATCGGAGTCTGCCGCGCCCTTATTCGATGCAGTCGCGGTCGCCGCATCAGGAGCCTGGAGGGCAGGCGCATCAGTAGCACTGCCTGCCACATCGGCGGCCGGCATATCCGGCGCAGCGGGTTCAACCGGCGCAGCGCCATCCCCCGCAAGCGCGGAGGCCGCCGTCGCCAGGGCCGCCAATTGCCGGGGAAGACGCGCACTATCCGTCACCGGCTCCGGCCCTGCAGCAGGAAACGCCGGGAATTCGCGATAGACCGTCACGGGCAAGAGTACGCCCTGTCCCAGACGCTGGGCTGTCAGCCGACTTTGCAGCAAACCATCTGTCACCAACGTATCCAGTTGGCTGTTGACGCGCAGCCAATCGGCCAAAGCGTCCGACTGCTCCCACCCCAGAGCCGTCAATCCACCATTCTTGGCGCCCAAATCGCTATAGCGATCCTGCATGCCTTCTGCATGGCAAATCAACAGAAGACGCGTCGGTGCCGACTCCGCTTTGGCAGCCGCGTCGCGGGCACGATTGTTGTTGACATTGGTGGTGGAACTGGTGATTGTCACAGTGATTATAGAGGGTGGCTCAGAATCAGGAGGTTGGGGTCTATTTTCGCTTCGTTGACAGTGCAATACTCTTTTAGTACAATCCATTCATTATATCCATATATAATGTGGTCTAAGTTGTAATGCAACTACAGTAAAAGTGCAAATCGTGTATTCAGTCTGGATACCGTCTGGTTTGTCCGTCTGGAATTCACATTTACAATTAGATTCGCGCCTAGATTCACGACTGTGGCAATATCGGATTTACAGTCTTCGACTCACAGTCAACAGCCCGACGTTGTCAATTTGAGAAATCGTCGGCCCGGTCTCGCTCCCCAGCCAACCGGACTGGCCCAGACAACCAGACCCACTTTCCTATTGCCCAGTTGGGGTAAACCCCAACCACAACTAATGCCTGGTCTGCACACACAGCCACATTTTCTGTTATAGACAGAGCTATTTGCGTACCCATTATTTTCGAATTTCCGACACTTCAGTTTTGGCTACCGTAGCATCCACCATACAAACCCACCGTACATACCCACTGTACATATCACTGTGGCGCAGGAGGATAAATGGCGAAGTTCCAAACGAACCAGATTCGAAATATCGCACTCCTAGGGCATAGCAGCGCAGGCAAAACGAGTCTGACCGAAGCTTTACTCCATATGACCCATGCGATCACGCGCCGGGGCACTGTGGAAGATGGAACAACCGTTTCGGATTGGGACGCCGAGGAACACCGGCGTACAATCTCCGTGAACCTGTCGGTTGTGCCTATCGACTATGAAGAGTATCGCCTGAATTTCGTGGATGTGCCCGGCTATCTGGATTTTGTGGGCGAAGTGCTCAGCGCGCTGCATGTGGCAGAAGCCGGTCTCATCCTGGTGGATGCAGTCGCCGGTGCCGAAGTGGGCACGGAACTAGCCTGGGATCGTCTCAACGAATTGGGCAAACCCCGCATCCTCTTTGTCAATAAAATGGATCGGGAAAATGCCGATTTTCAAAAGTGCCTCACCGATCTGCAAGAGACCTTGGGCAATTCCAAAGTCTTGCCGCTCCAGCTTCCAATTGGCGAAGGCGAAACTTTTAAGGGCGTCGTGAGCCTGGTATCCATGGAAGCCTATCTGGGGCCCGAAGGGAAAGTTGCGCCCATTCCCGACGATATGGCCGATCAGGTCGAAGCCGCACGCCTGGCAATTGTCGAAGCCGCGGCCGAGGCCGATGACGAGCTAATCCTCAAATATCTGGATGGCGAAGAGCTGACTGCCGAAGAAGTGCGTCACGGTTTGCATATCGGTGTGCGCAACTGTGTGATTACGCCGCTCTATTGTGGCAGTGTCACCGGCGAAATCGGTCTGGAGCGACTAATGCCCGCGCTCACCCGCTATGTACCTGCCCCCGATGAACGCAGCATATCCACCGACGCCGGGCAGGGCACCATCGAGCTGGGTTGCCTCGATACCGATCCACCTGCCCTGGCGACCTTCAAGACCACCATCGACCGCTATGTAGGACGCATGAATTATGTCCGCAGCTTCGGCGGCCCCGTCCGCAAAGATGACCGGCTGGCGAATGCGCGCACGGGCACCGAAGAGCGCATCGCCAATCTTTTCCATGTCTGCGGCAAAGAGCTGACCGCGACCGATGAACTCGTTCCCGGTGATATCGGCGTGATTACCAAGCTGGAAGATGTGATTACAGGCGACACCCTTTCGACTGCCGCCGACCAGGTCGCGGTCCCGCGTGCCGACTATCCCCAGCCGCTCTATGCGGTTGCCGTCGCACCCGCCACCAAAGCCGATAGCGCCAAAATGGGGCAGGCACTCCATGCCCTGTGCGAAGAAGATCCCACGCTGAGCATCGACTTTATCCCCGCCACCAAACAACAACTGCTACAGGGCATGGGCGAAGCCCATATCGACGTTGCGATTCGCCGGCTGGAACAGAAGTATGGCGTCAAGGTCGAGACCGCGATTCCCAAAGTGGCCTATCTGGAAACCATCAGCCGCCAGGCATCGGCCCAATATCGCCACAAGAAACAGACCGGCGGCGCAGGTCAGTTTGCCGAAGTCCACATGCGCGTGGAACCCCTGGAATCCGGTTCGGGCTTCAACTATAGCAGTGAAGTCTTTGGGGGGGCCATCAGTGGTGTATTTCTCCCCTCCATCGAAAAAGGGGTGCGTCAGGTACTGGAACAAGGGGTCATCGCCGGTTTCCCCGTCGTGGATATCAAAGCCGTCGTATTCGATGGCAAAGAACATCCCGTCGATTCCAAGGATATTGCCTTCCAGACCGCCGGGCGCGAGGCCTTCAAATTAGCCATGCAGCAAGCCGAACCCGTATTGCTGGAGCCAATCTACAAAGTAGAAGTGACTGTGCCCGAGGAATACATGGGCGATGTGATGGGTGATTTTAACACCCGGCGCGGGCGCGTGCAGGGGATGGAACAGAAGAGCAGCCGGACTGTCGTGCGTGCCCTGGTGCCCCAGGCGGAAATTCTGCGCTATGGCACCGACCTGCGCTCCATGACCCAGGGCCGTGGCTTCTACACCATCGAATTCGATCACTATGAACCGCTGCCCCGCCACATGGCAGATGATGTGATGGCCCAGCACAAGGTGGCTGAGGCCGAACATGCCTGATCGCCACGCGCCGACCCTTCGCACCTGACCCGTGTGCGTGCCCGCTGGCGCGCGCAAGGCCCATCTTTGCCACGACAGGCAAAGCATAGAATATAAAAGGACGCCGGGTAAGTTTGAACGGCGTCCTTTTGTATTCGATCTGCTGTGATAATGGCACAGGCGGGCGGATTTTGACAGCAGGTAGGGACTGGTTAATAAAGATAGTGTACTGAAGTCATTGCAGTTATTGCCATACTCATGTGTTCAGAAGCGTCTCCCGCCGCACGGCCAAATCCTGACTCACGCGGCCATATTCATTATCAATGCGCACGATCTGGGCTTCCACATCGATCGCATCGCCGATTCCCCGCAGGTGATTTTCCAGATCGCCACACAGCACAGATAGCGGCATGGCGCCCACGCTCGCGCTGCTCGATTTCAGACTGTGCGCGGCGCGCATCAGAGATTGCGACGAAAGATCAGTCCGCCCCTCCGTGCGAATCACCTCTACCAACCCTGCCGATTCTTCCAAATAGGTGTCCAGCAGATCCACAATTACTTCAGGCATATCATAGCCGATCATCTCGACCAGCGCCTGGAATTCCGTTTCATACACCGGAGGCGATTCCCCTGCGGAATGGTGGGGATTACGTGTGCCACTGTCCATCGATTTTGTCCATTCCCTTCATTGTCTGCCGCTTGGATAATACGCTTGGATAACACGCCGGATACTGTGGAAAGATGTGGAAACACAGACGATTCAGATCATGCCCCGTGTCAGTCCTGTGCGCCGGTTTGGCGTGCAGGAAGTGGCTCACAAAGCACGGGCTGAAACATTTCTTTTCTTCGAACAGTTTGAACAAGTCCTGGAGATTGACTATAATTGCGCTACAATTACATAGTATTTGCGGTCGGGAGTGAACGTAGACAGACCTGCATATACAATGCTTGGCCGGCGGTCGCCGTCGGCGTTTTTTATGCCCGCAGAACGAGTCTCAGAAAAATCTGACGCAAAATTTCTGCGAACCACGCCAGATACTGCCAGGCATAACACCTAACATGCCAGGCATACTACCTAAAAGGACTCCATATGTTATTGAGCGCATTGACGCTCGTCTTACAAAGTGCCTATGTACTCTGTGTCGTTGGCCTAGCGCTATATAGCGGCAACGCACTCTGGCTAACGTGGAAATATATTCAACATCGGCATAGGGCTATTTCTCCCCAGACGTTCGATTCGCCCGTCGATCCATCTGTCCGCACCACGCCACACAACCACAACGGATTCCATGCGCCTGGTCCACTCGCCAATGGGCAATGGCCCGCGGTGACAGTACAATTGCCCATCTACAATGAACAGCACGTGGTCATCCGTCTGTTGCGGGCATGTGCCAACCTGCGTTACCCTCGCGAAAAACTACAGATCCAGGTATTGGACGATTCCGACGACGACACCCGAGAACTAATCCAACGCGAGGTAGCACATCTGCGGGCATCGGGGACTGTGGTAGAGATTGTGGAACGCCCCACCCGTCACGGCTACAAAGCGGGCGCTCTCGCGCACGCCCTCGCAACGGCACAGGGTGAGTTTATCGCAATTTTTGATGCCGATTTTGAACCCACCGAGGACTTTCTTGGGCACACTTTGCCATATTTTTTCAATTCTGACAATCAGAGCGCAGGTTTTATCCAAACACGTTGGGATCATCTCAATGCCAACTATTCGCCCCTGACCCAAAGCCAGGCGCTTGCCCTCGATGGACACTTTGCCATCGAACAGCCTGCCCGCCACCGTTCCGGCTACTTCTTTGGCTTCAACGGTTCGGGAGGCATCTGGCGGCGCGCCTGCATAGAAGACGCTGCCGTCGGTGGCTGGCATACCGATACCCTGTGCGAAGACCTGGACCTGAGTTACCGCGCCCAGCTCGCAGGATGGCATGGCATATTCCTGCCCCATGTCACCGCGCCTGCGGAGGTCCCCCCGCAGCTGCTCGCCTTCAAACGCCAACAATTTCGCTGGGCCAAGGGCAGTATCCAGACCTTGCGCAAGCTCGCACCGCGCCTGGTGCAGGCCGATCTGCCCCTGCGCGTCAAAGTGCAGGCCCTCCTGCACCTGGGCGGCTATTGGGTTCATCCTTTTTTGCTGCTCATGCTGCTTGTCACCCTGCCGATTCGCATCCTGCCTTTCGAGCCGATAGTGCCTTTGTCCTGGCTAGGCTACACATCCCTCGGCCCCCCCTTGCTCTATGCCGTGGCGCAACAACGGCTCCGAGGCAGGCTTTGGTGGCAGCGTTGGCGTTATATTCCCCTGCTCACCCTCATGGGCATCGGGCTGAGTTTTAACAACACCCGTGCAGTGTTCCAGGGCTTGTTCCACACCGGGGGAGAATTTCTGCGCACGCCCAAATTTAACGTGGAAAAAAAATCGGATCAGTGGAACCAGAGCGCCTATCGCCTGCGTGTACCCACCGCGATTGTGGCAGAACTGTTCTTGATGCTCTACGCTATCGCCATTTGCTTCGTGCTCGTCCAGCAGCGCGACTGGTGGAGCCTGCCCTTCATCCTGTTATATGCCGCAGGCTTTGGATTCATGGCAGGCACAGGCATCTGGCAAGCACGCGCCCATACCCGCCGCCAGCCGTCCGGCGTCGATACAACCAGCGTTGCGCACGCCAAACCCCGATCGACGCGTCGCTTTACCAAGCATCAGGTCTGATTACACAGTCGGTTTTATTATGGTATTCACAGGTATTCACAGGGAAATCCATAGTCGTGTTCACAATCGCTTAAACCAAAGCGTCATCAACTGCATCAACGTACGTTTTGTCTTCCCAATCGCCGTCCCAGGCACTGTGCGCACGTAGCCCGCCCGCCGAGCAATTTTGTCAAGCCGCTGGGGAAACTGTACAATGGCGGTCGCGACTCTATGTCAAGTTGAGCACGGCACAGCATTAGCCATCAGGCAGTTTTCATCGAGTCCCTACATCGGGACCAGGAACCAGGAAACAATCATGAGCAGCAACATCACAGGCAACACCTGGCAGGAAAACCGCGACGATATCATTATTCTCGCCAACAAAACCCGCCACAACTACATTCTGGAACTGCCCGCCGGGCGCTATCGACTCGACGCCGGGCGCAGGATGCGCACCATGCGTTCGATCATCAATATCCCCCAGGTCAAGGAATTGGTCGATACGGGCAATCTCGCGATCGAAGGCTAGCCGCACGCCCGGCACGCGCGATGCTTGATGCGCGCGGCAAGCTGAATATGGGCAATCAGATTTCTGTAAACGGAGTATCATGGCAACGCTACTACTCATCGACGGTCACTCGCAGGCCTACCGGGCGTTTTTTGGTGTCAAATCACCACTTTCCACGCGCAGCGGCGAGCCTACCGGAGCCGTCTTTGGTTTCGTCCGCAAGCTCTTCAGCATCCTCAAAGAATACAACCCCGACCACGTCGCGGTAGCATTCGACGCGGGCGATACCTGGCGCCATGCCGAATTCACCGATTACAAAGCCACACGCGATGCCATGCCCGATGAGATGCGCACCCAGATCACGCGCATCGAATCCATTCTGCGCGCGCTGAACATTCCGGTTGTCACCTATCCCGACTACGAAGCCGACGATGTGCTGGGCACGCTGGCGAAACTCGCGGCGGCGACCGATACCGAAGTTCTGATCCTCACCGGCGATCGCGATCTGTTTCAGTTGGTCGATGAGCGCGTCAAAATTCTCTACACCAAAGGCGGCCCCACCCCAGAGACCGTGCTCTACAGCCTGGAAGAAGTCGCCTCCCGCTATAGCCTGACCCCCGAACAGTTCATCGATCTCAAGGCGCTCACCGGCGACGCATCAGATAATATCCCCGGTGTGCCGGGCGTGGGCGAAAAGACGGCCATCAAATTTCTCACCCAATATGGCACTATCGACGAGCTGTATGTCCACATCGACGAAATCAGCGGGCCAAAAACCCGCCAGAATCTCATTGATGCCCGCGACATCGTCGAACGCAATCGCCGCCTCATGCGCATTGTCACCGACCTGGATATGGTTTATGACGAAGAAGCCTTCCGCCTTGAAGGCATGGATCACGAAGCGGTGACCAAGCTGTTCAACGAGCTGGAATTTCGCACGCTACAGCGTGAAATGGCTGGCATCGCAGCGCTGACGGGGGGCGTGGGCGAAAACGCTAGCATAGCGGATCTCGACGCCGCCGATAACGGGCAAATGGCCCTCTTTGGCGCGCTGCAACAGAGCGCACCCGACGAACCGGTCGCGCTGCCCGAAACCTATCGCTGTATTCAGGACGCAGACGCATTACAAGCCCTGGCAGAAATTCTGGAAAACGCCCAGGAGCTTTCTTTCGATGTGGAAACCACCAGCACAGACGCTATGCAGGCTGTTTTGGTCGGGTTGGGTGTCTCTTGGGAAGAAGGCCACGCCGCCTATATCCCCATCGCCCATCACGAGGGCACGCAACTGCCGTGGGAGACCGTGCGCGCCGCCCTGCAACCCGCCTTTGCCCGCACCGATTTGCCCAAGCTGGCCCACAACGCCAAATACGACCTTACCGTCTGTCTGCGCCACGGTCTGGAAATCGCCGGGCCAATCCACGATACGATGGTGATGGCCTGGCTCATCGACCCAGCCAGCCGCACGCTTGGCCTGAAAGATCAGGCTGGGCTGGAGCTGGGCTGGAGCATGGTCGAAATTTCGGAAATCATCGGCTCCGGGCGCAAGCAGATCACCATCGACGCCGCGCCCATCCTGCGCGTGGCAGCCTATTGCGGAGCCGATGTAGACGCCACCATTCGCCTCTATCACATCCTCAAGCCCCGCGTGCAGGAACATGGCATGTGGTCTCTGTATGAACGGCTGGAACAGCCCCTCGTGCCCATCCTCACCGATATGGAAATGGCGGGCGTGCTGCTGGATGTGGATTTTCTGGGCGAAATGTCCAAGAAACTGGTGCAACGGCTGGCAGAGCTGGAACACGAGCTTTTCAGACTGGTAGGCCATGAATTCAATCTGCGCAGCACCCAGCAGATGAGCCAGGTTCTCTTTGAAGAGCTGAAATTTCCCACCCAGGGTTTGAAAAAGACCAGTTCGGGCCACTATAGCACCGCGGTAGGTGTGCTGGAACAATTGGCCGCACAGTCCGAGGACTTGTCCGACACGCAAAAGCAGGTGTTGGACATTATTTTTGAACAACGCCAGTTGGAAAAGCTGCGCGGCACCTATGTGGATGCCTTGCCCACGCTTATCCACCCCACCACAGGGCGCGTGCATACTTCCTTCAACCAGACCGGCGCCGTGACCGGGCGCATGAGCAGCAGCAATCCTAACCTGCAAAACATCCCCATCCGCACCGAATTGGGGCGCGAAGTGCGCCGGGCCTTTATCGCGCCCGAAGGCTGGTATCTCATCGCGGCCGACTATAGCCAGGTAGAGCTGCGGGTATTGGCCCATGTCGCCCAGGAACCGGCCTTGATCGAATCGTTTCTGGCCGATCAGGATATTCATGCCGCCACCGCGGCGCGCCTCTTCCATGTGCCCATCGAAGACGTTGACCGCACCCAGCGCGGCCTTGCCAAGACCATCAACTTTGCCACCATCTATGGGGTCAGCGAATTTGGGCTGAGCAGCCGCACCGATATGACGCGCGCCGAAGCCCGCCACTTTCTCACCCAATATTTTGAGACCTATCCAAAAATTCAGGCCTATATTCAAAACACCATCCAACAGGCCAATGATCGCGGCTTTGTAGAGACGCTATTGGGGCGCAAACGCTTCTTCCCCGAACTAAATGCGGGACGTCTGCCCCACAATCAGCGCCAGGCCGTAGAGCGCGCCGCCATCAACGCCCCCATTCAGGGCACAGCCGCCGATATCATCAAGCTGGCGATGATCGAGCTGCACGGGGAATTAAAATCCCGCGGCGCCGCGGCGCGTATGCTCTTGCAGGTACACGACGAGTTGGTGCTCGAAACGCCTGCCGACGAGCTGGAAGCCACCGCGCAGCTGGTTTGCGACATCATGGAATCGGCCTACACGCTAAACGTACCGCTCAAGGTCGATGTGGAATATGGCCGCAACTGGTATACGCTTGAACCCATTTCATTCCAGAAAAGCCAATAGACAATCATGATAAAAAACCAAGTTCAAGCACACTTTCAGATCGCACTTCAGGCCGCCCAGACTGCGGGTGAGTTGCCCGACGTTGGCGCAGTCGGGGTCGATATTCTGCGCCCCAAACAAGCCGAACACGGTGATTACAGCACGAATTTTGCTATGGTCCTGGCAGCCGCAGTGCGCAAGGCCGGCGGCGCCAACGCCAATCCGCGCCAGATCGCACAGACGCTGATCGATCACCTGCCCAACCCCGAAGACAACCAGCCAGGTCTCACCTATCTAATTGGCGGCGTGGAAATTGCCGGGCCAGGCTTTATCAATATCCGGCTCAGCGATGAGTGGCTGCAAACCCAGGTCACCGCCATTATTCGCCAGGGCGAACAGTTTGGCAGCATCGATCGGGGCCAGGGCGCCAAATGGCAAGTGGAATATGTGAGCGCCAACCCCACCGGCCCGATTCACTATGGCGGCGCGCGCAATGCTGTGCTGGGCGATTCGCTGGCAAATGTCCTGACCGCCGCCGGCTATGCCGTGCAACGCGAATATTATGTCAACGACGCAGGTACCCAGTTTACCGCCTTCGCCGAGACGCTCTATGCGCGCTATCTCCAGCATTTTGGTCAGGAGGAACCGCTGCCCGAAAACGGCTACCAGGGCGAATACATGGTGGAATATGCCCGCAAAATTGCCGAAGCCCACGGCGATCAATTTCTGCACGTGGCGCGTGAGACCGCCGTAGATGCACTCAAACCAATTGGCCGCGAACTGGTATTGGGCGAACTGCAAACCGAGTTGCTGCGGCTGGGTGTCCAGTTCGACAATTGGTTCAGTGAACAGAGCCTCTACAAAGACGGCGTGGTCGATCTGGTATTAGAAGATCTGGACCAACGGGGACTCTTGACGCGTCACGATGGCGCAGTCTGGTTCCGCGCCACAGAGTTCCCTAAAAATGACAAAGACGAAGTCGTCATCCGCAGCAGCGGCGCCCACACCTATTTCGCCGGCGATTTGGCCTATCACTACGACAAATTTGAACGCCGAAAATTCGATCATGTGGTTAATGTCTGGGCGGTAGATCATCAGGGGCATGTGCCGCGCATGGCTGCGATTATGCAAGCTCTGGAACTGGATCCCGACCGGCTCACCATTCTCATGTACGATCTCGTGCGGCTGGTGCGCGACGGCGAAGAAGTCAAGCTCTCCAAACGGGCCGGGAACCTCATCACCATCAACGATGTTGTAGAGGAAGTGGGTGCCGACGCGGTGCGCTTCAACCTGCTCACGCGCAGCCCCGAAAGCACCATCGAATTTGACCTGGACCTGGCCGTTACCCAGAGCAACGACAATCCCGTCTACTACGTGCAATACAGCCATGCCCGAATCTGCTCGATTCTGGCCCGCGCCGCCCAAGAAGACTTTGTAGATCTCGACCAACTACTGGCAAGCGACCAGGCGATGCTATCCCAGCTTGCCCACCCCTCAGAGTTGACGCTGATCCGTGTCATGTTATCCTTGGAAGAGCAGATCGATATGGCAGTGGACAAACTTTCGCCCCACAACCTGCCCCATTTCGCCATGGATCTGGCGCGCACGTTCAACGCCTTCTATCGCGACTGTAAAGTCGTGGACGCCGGCAATCTGGAACTCAGCCGCGCGCGCCTTTTGCTCTGTCGTGCCGCCAAAGTCGCCCTGGAGCGCGTGCTTGCGCTCATCGGCGTCAGTGCACCCGAAACTATGTAACACGGTGAGCACGGCGGCCCATCTCCCCCCCCTGTTCCAGAATTTCACGTGAAAAATTCATGTGAAAAACATGTGTGGAAGAATTCCACACACAGATTTGTATAGTGCAAGTTCCTAGATGGACTGGAAATAACTAATTTTATGAGTACACTTCACCGGGTTTTAGTAAGCGATTCCATGTCTGAATCGGGTCTCGAGCCATTGCGCGCAGCCGATGATATTCAGGTGGATATACGGACGAACCTGACCGAAGACGAACTGCTCGCCACCATTGGCGATTATGATGCCCTGCTCGTGCGCAGTAGCACCACCGTCTCGGCCCAGGTCATTCAGGCCGGCAAACGCCTGCGCGTGGTAGGACGCGCCGGGGTCGGTGTCGATAATATCGACGTCGATGCCGCTACCCAGGCCGGCGTGATTGTGGCTAATGCCCCAACCGGCAATGTGGTTGCTGCCGCCGAACACACGATTGCGCTGCTCATGACTCTGGCGCGCAATGTGGTCCAGGCCGATATCCATGTGCGCGCGGGCAAATGGCAACGCAATCACTTCATCGGCGTCGAAATTCGCAACAAGGTGCTGGGCGTCGTCGGCTTTGGCCGCGTGGCCCAGGAAGTCGCGCGCCGCGGACAGGGTCTCGGCATGTCGGTCATCACCTACGACCCCTATGTAACACCCGATTTTGCGGCCCAACGCGGGGCCAAAGTGGTGGAACTAGACGCCCTGCTAAGCGAAGCCGATTTCATTACAGTGCATGTGCCGCTGACACCCCAGACCACCGATCTCATCGGCGAAAAGCAGTTCAAGCGCATGAAACCGACCACACGCGTTCTCAATGTCGCGCGCGGCGGCGTCATCAACGAAGATGCGCTGGTTGCGGCCCTCAACAACGAAACAATTGCCGGCGCTGCGCTGGATGTCTTTACCCAGGAACCGCTCCCGGCAGATAGCCCCCTGCGCACCTGTGAACGGTTGATCCTGACCCCCCATCTGGGTGGCAGCACCTATGAAGCTCAGGACCAGGTCGCGGAAGATGTCGCGCTCCAGGTAGTCGATGTGCTCAATGACCGCCCCGCGCGCTATGCCGTCAATGCGCCCATCATCCCGCCCAAAGACCTGGATTTTCTCGTGCCCTATATCGATCTGGCAGAGCGCATGGGCCGGTTTATCCAACAGATCATCCCGCCCAGCGGCATCAGCCAAATCGAAATTGCCGCCCAGGGTTATCTGGCCGAATTCGATCTGGCATTCATCAGTGCCGCCGCTATCAAAGGTCTGCTAAGCGATGTGGTGGATATCCGCATCAATCTGGTCAACGCTAAAATACTCGCCGAGCGCCGAGGGATCACCCTCAGCGAACACCGGCTGCGCCAGCAAGATGCCCGCTATGAAAACATGATTAGCATTTCTGTGCACACAGGCGCAGAAACCTGGTCGGTGCGCGGTTCCGTGCTCCAGGACGAACCCTACATCGTGGGACTCAACGATTTGTGGGTCGATTTTCCGGCATCGGGCAACATGCTGCTTTCCTCACACCGCGATCGCCCCGGCATTGTCGGGCATGTGGGCATGATCCTGGGCCAATCGGACATCAATATCAGCTTCATGCATGTGGGCCGGCGCGGTCCGCGCACCGATGCCATCATGGTTTTGGGCACCGATGAGCGCACGCCGCCCGCACTACTGAAAGAGCTTTCGGCAATCAGTCATATCACATGGTTCAAGGCCGTGACTATCTAGCACGATTCTCTGGGCTGATAAAGCGTCACAGTCACTACACACAGTCACACTGCACTGTCACACGGCTAGTCTGTCTGCGCCAATCGGAGCATCGAAATACAGATTTGCGGTGCCCCACCCAAACGCAGACAGACTGCCGTGGATTGCACGATTCTGCACGGCCCCAGAGTAGCCATGCAAGAGAAAACCGGCTATAATCGAGCTACATGTTGAGAAACACAATGAAACGAGTTGCAAGCTGCAACAAGCCTGCTTCGGCAGGTTCACCCACAAGATTACATGGTCTGCGAGTTTTTCTCGCAATGTCGTTAATCTGGGTTGGGCCAACTCTTGCCTGTGGCAGCTTTGCACCCAGACCGACACCTACGCCGACCTCACCGCCCACGGTCCTCGAATCGCCTTCGGCACCTGAATCCGGAGTGCAGCCTTTGGCTACCCCACTGCCGCAAGCCGCAGTCGATACGCCCACACCCGCACCGACAGTCACCTTCACACCCACGCCAGAACCGGGCACCGCACTGGTAGCAGGTGAACAGGCGCGCATCACAGCACCCGCCGGCCTGAATTTCCGCGACCAACCCAGCACCACCGCCAATCTGTTGGGCCAGTTGGGCACGGGGCAGGTCGTCTCGGTGACCGAAGGGCCTGTCGCTGCCGAAAATTTCATCTGGTGGCGGCTCGACGATGGTGAGGGCAATGTGGGGTGGGCAGCCGAGGGCGATGGCGAAACCGAATGGATCAGTCCGCAAATCGGTGAACCCCAGCCTGCCAATCGTGCCCCGCGTGTTGGGGAACGGGTGGTTGTGACCATGCCCGGTGCCGGACAGTTGAGTGTGCGCACCCAACCGGGCACCAATGCCGCCCTCGTCCAGCGCGTCAATGCCGGGACGCAGTTCACCGTACAGGCCGGACCCCAAACCGCCAATGGCTTCACCTGGTTCCAGATTCGCTCGGACGACGGCAACCTGTTGGGATGGGTCGCCGACGGCGATGGCACTGCCCGCTGGCTCAGCCCCCTGGAATAAACAAGTTCGGAATCCCCCCTGCAATAAACGTTCCTTAGTAAAATCTATAGTGGAATCTATGCCACCAATCGAAAAGGGGCTGTGACCTAATCCATTGGTCACAGCCCCTTTCTGTTCACTGGAATACTCCAGCAGCTTGCAAACCGTTTGTCGCTACGGAATACGCAGCACCTGTCCCACATAGATGTGGTTGGGGTTGCTGATGCCGTTGGCGTGCGCCAACTGTTGCTGGCTCACATCGAAGCGCACGGCAATTGCGCTCAGAGAGTCGCCGGCGCGCACAGTATAGCTGCGTACGCCGGTTTCCGGGCGTTCAGGTTTGTCCCCGTCACCGTAGTCGCCGCCGTCATCATGCCCGGGGCGCGGCCCCACAGGGGGCTGGGGAGGACCCTGCGTGCAACCCGGCACGGTAAGCACCTGTCCTACATAGATGTGGTTGGCGTTCTGAATGCCGTTCGCCTGCGACAACTGTTGCATACTCACATCGAAGCGCACGGCAATTGCGCTCAGTGTATCGCCTGCGCGCACCGTATAGCTGCACACGATGTCTTTGTCGAGATGCCCACTACCGGGCTGGTTCGGCGCCACTGGTCCCGGATAGGCGGGCGGTTGCGCCGGGCCTGGCTGACCCCCACCTGGGTGGACAGGTCCACCAACGCCGGGGCCACCGGGGCCTGCATGACCGCCACACGCGTGCAGGGTAATGCGATCCAGGTTCAGGATCATTTGTTCATTGGTCACGCCCCACTTTTTCCATCCCCGAATGTAGAGCACAACGCTCGCCGCCGGTGCCGTAAAGCGCACCGTGTGCGAATTCATAGAGACCGGCTGCTCCAGCGGATAGATAACGCCCAGATCCAGACGTTCCCGCTCCTCCACATGCCGCCAGTCATCCTGATGGCCTGCGGTGATGCCCCACTGCGCGTCGAACCGATAGTCATCATGGCTGCCATTGGTGCCGCGCAAGAGTCCGTGTACCGTTAATTCGTAGTCCTCGCCGGGGCGCAGGCCGCCAATCCGCTGGGCAATACCTGCATAGCGGTCGGCATCGGTCGGATAGATGGATTGGGAGCTAATCTCAATGGCCTGCCCATATTCACCATCGCTGATGACCTGGGTCCACTCTTCGGCACGGAATCCCACATGTACTGCGCCGCCATTGGCAAAGGCCGACCAGCCGCGCCCGATCTCGCCTTGCCCAATCGGGCCAAAGCCATCTTCAAAATTGCCATTGTAGACCAGATTTTCGCCGCCACATGTCACATGCGCAGGTTCAGGCCGGACAGGCTCATGGCGTGCAGGCGCATAGCCGGGCGGGGAAGCAACCGGGGCGGAAACCGGACCGCCGATGCCACCCGATCCACGGGGCTGCTCTGTTGCATAGCCGGGACCGCCAGAGCCGGGATTGCCCGCGCTTGGATGTACCGGGCCTGGCCCGTGCGGCGCGACAAACGGCGGACCATAGAGGCCAATCGCGTCCAGATTCACGTCGATTTCCTCATAGGGCACGCCCCACTTCTTCCACACGCGCACAAACACCGTAATCACCTCGGCATTGGGGCGCAACGTGGTAGAGAATTGTTCCATGCTGCCCGGTTTGGTACGCTCATGATACGTATTCCA
>JBBDIO010000153.1:14057-27553 GCA_040880365.1 Litorilinea sp. | reverse complement strand
CCCTCTAGCGCCGCGCCTATCGCGATCTGGCAAGCACCGGCTCCGCCGCCGCCATCCACTTTGGCCATATTCTCGTCAACTTCGACCATCTTACGGTGACCCGCGCCGGCGCGCCTGTCGATCTCACGCCCACCGAATTCCGCATGTTGCGCTGTCTGCTGGATCATCCCAACCGCCCCTGTTCGCGCGATATGCTCATCGAAGCCGTGTGGGGCTATGACAGCGACATCGGCTCCGACCGCACGGTAGATGTCCACATGCGCCATCTGCGCCAGAAGCTGGAAGACGACCCGGCCAATCCACGCTGGCTGCTCACCGTGCGCGGCGCAGGCTATAAATTCAGCCCCGATTGACCCTCGGTTTCCCCACCCCCGACCGACTAAAATTACAGAAGCGCAAAACAGGTGCGCAAGACTTGTGCGCACAATTGTTGCGATCTCTTAACACAAACGCAATGCCGCCACAACCTCGCCTTGATATGCTGGGCACAGAAGCAAGTGACTTCTGTCGCACCGAAACATTTCAATTACCGATTTCAATACCCTATCGAGGTGAATCATGCAAAACACATCTGAACTTTCACAAACCCGCGGACGCAGCAGCACGGCCAAAAACTGGCGCATGTGGAGTGCGATCCTGGTCGCCCTGGTCCTGCTCGTCAGTCTGAGCAGCGGGCTATTTGCCCAGAGCACACCGGAACCGGAAGAGGAAGCCGAGACCACGACCGAAGCCGTCGCCACCCCAGAGACAACAGTCGAGGCGGAAGAAGTTGAAACCACTCAGGATGACGCAACGGCAGAAGAAACCGCAGTCGAGGAGCCGGGCGTTCTGATTGTCGCAGTCCAGGCCGATAGCCCGGCGGCGGCAGCCGGCTTGACGCGCGGCGATATTATCCTTAGCATCAACGGGGAACCGATGGACACCGCCGCCCTGGTTGCCACCATCACCGGCGGAGCAGTCGGCGACACGCTCACGGTAGAGTGGCAACACGGTGCGCAGCTGCGTACCAGTGACATCACCCTGGGCGATCAGGACGGCATGGCCTTTTTGGGGGTTCGCCCCCATTTCGACGGGACCCTGCGCACCCGTCTGCGCGAGCACGTCCCCGGTATGCTGGGCGGCATGATGGAAGGTATGATGTATGGGATGATGCCCGAAATGATACAAGGCGCAGGCCCCCGCGGCATGATGGCGCAGATGTTCCTGCATCACGAGGCCATTTTGCAGGGCGTGGAAGGTCTGGTTGTGGTAGAAGTCATGGCAGACAGCCCGGCGGCAGCCGCAGGACTTGCCACGGGTGATATCATCACCGCGGTCGCCGGCGAACCCATTACCACCACGGCCGCATTGCAGGCAATTGTCGAAGCCGCCGCCGCCGCAGACACCCTGACCCTGGACGTGGTGAAGGCTGCCACGCTGGCAGTCGAAGCAGACGCCACTGACGAGGCCACAGAGGAACTAACCATCGAGACAGTGACTGTCACGCTGGCGGCGCACGCCGATGGTGCCGAAACCGCCTATCTGGGCGTGCGTGTCGCTCTCCTCCAGCCGCAACTGCGCCTGCACTCGGATGCGCGCCCCGGTGCACGCGGTATGATGCTGGGCGAAGGGATGTTGGGCGAGCAAATGTGGGGTAAGGGCATGATGGAACGCGAAGGCATGGAACGCGGCGGCATGGAAGACGGTATGCGCGGCGGTCGCCATCACTGGCAGATGCCCGATGCCGAAGGGAGTGACGAGGATGGTGACTCGACCGGCCGTATGCCCACCTGGCGCAATGGGATGGGCAGCGGAATGGGCAGCCTTTTCGCCTGGGGTATGCGCATGTGGCAATCGCACATGGGAACGGACGGCGACAGCTACCCCATGTTCCGCTTCTTCATGAACCCCGATATAGAAGCCGAAGAGGCGTTGCCCTTCAGTTTCCCGGCGACACCGCGTAGCTCCGACTTCTTCTAACCGGCAGAAGCGGGTCAAGTACAGTCATAGTACGCTAACAAGTTTCCAGGGGGCGGCCAGGTGGTCGTCCCCTGGCCGATTTACAGCCGCCGCCATCAGCCCGGCGCACAAGGTAGATACAGGCCATGTTCAACTCCATTCGCAGACGGCTCATTGTCAGCTATCTCTTCCTCACCCTATTCACCGTTGCCACCATCGGCATTGTGGGGATCGGGCTGGCCCAACGCTACGCCGCCCGCCAGGAACGGGCGTTTTTATACGCCAATGCCCAGGCCATTGCCCGCCAGGCCGCGCAATATGTGCAAACACCGGGCGGCGAGGTTGCCTTGCTGCGCCTGACCCAGTCTTCGGCTTTTCTGGGCGATATGGATGTGCGCGTTTTTGATAATGACGACCGGCTGCTGGCCGCGTCGGCAGCCGATCCCGGCGCGACCGAACTGACCTGGCTGCCCCGCACCGACGCCGGTACAGGCGATGGCACAGGGGCTGGTGAACCCGCGCCGGTTCTCATTTTCAATCTGGATATAGAACAGCGCGCCACAACCGCCAGTGCGCCAGATAGCGCGCCCGACAGCACACCGGCCTGGCCTACGCCACGCGCCGATCCCAATCGGCTACGCCCGCGTGAATCTGGCGGCGCTCCGTCCGAAGATATGGCCGCAGATATGGCCGAGGATTTGCCCGGCAGCGGCAGCATGACCGTGCGCCGCACGCCCAGCTTTTGGGGCCACCGGCTCATATTCGAATCCCGGCCCGGCACGATGCAAAACCATCATGCCCAAATGCTGGAAGATGAGATGTGGGAAAGTCAGATGCCGAATGAGGCCATTCCCGGCAGGCCCACTCCGTTGGAAGTCGGGGGACGGCTGGCGCTTGCGCGAGTCGCCAGCGCGCCGATTGTCATCAGCACGGGTGAATCCGGCACGGCATCCAACACGCCCTCTGCCGCCGAAAATGGGACGGAATACGGCTATGTCACCGTGAGCCGCGCCGTCAGTTTGCAGGATGAACCTTTGGCCGCGCTGCGCCGGGTCTTTCTCATCGCCGCCGCCGGGGCAATCGGCCTGGCAACAGTGGTAGGCTGGGCAGTGAGTCGCGGGCTGACCGCGCCGATTCAGCAATTGGCCCACACCGCGGGCCGGATGCAGGCCGGGGATCTGACCGCGCGTGCGCCTGTCCAGAGCGCGGACGAACTGGGCGCGCTGGCGCGCCAATTCAACCGCATGGCCGACCAGTTGCAAAGCAGCTTTGGCGCGCTGCAACAGGAACGCGATACCCTGCGCCGCTTTGTGGCCGATGCTTCTCACGAATTGCGCACACCCATGACCGCGCTGCGCACCTTTACCGAGTTGTTGCAGGGCAATGCGGGCAACGACGCGGCCCGTCGCGCCGAATTTCTCCAGGAAAGCCAGGCTCAATTGGCGCGGCTGGAATGGATCACACGCAATTTGCTGGATCTATCGCGGCTGGATGCGGGGGTGGCGGATCTGGAAATGACGCCCCATGATGCTGCTGCGTGGATCGAAAGCACGACCGCGGCCTTCCAGGCCCAGGCCACCGCCCAGCAGATTGAGCTGGTGACCCAGATTCCAGAGACACCGCTGCCGATCACCGGCGACCGCGCGCGACTGGAGATGGCGCTGCGCAATCTCATCGACAACGGGCTAAAATTTACACCCGCCGGGGGCAGGGTGGAAGTGGGAGTCGAAATTGAGAACAAATCCGAACGCGAAACGCTACAAATTTGGGTGCAGGATAGCGGTCCCGGCATTGATGCTGCCGACCTGCCCCACATTTTTGAACGCTTCTATCGCAGCCCCCGCGGGCGCAAAGAGGGCAGCGGGCTGGGGCTGGCGATTACCCAAAGCATTGCCCAGGCCCACAGCGGGCGCGTGGTCGTGGATAGCACGCCCGGCGCGGGCAGCCGCTTTACGCTGCTTCTACCGACGTCACCACCTGCACCGGATGTTCCGCCAGCGTAACCACCCGCCCTTCCGCTTCCTCAAGTCCTTCTGCAGTGCCTTCTGCATCGCCCCCAGGCGCAAAATAGACCACATAAAACGGGGCGGTGATGGCGGCGGGCAAATCTGCCAGGGCTGGGGGCACAGACGCGTCTGCGGCCTGGTAGTAGGCGAATAGCCCCGCCCGCGTTTCATAAAATTCCAGCGTTGCGGCCAGATTCGCCACATCCAGATCCACAAAGTGGGGCACCATGCGAAACGCCCGCACCACGGGCGCATCGTCAAATTCCAACGAGCAAATGAAGTAAATGCACTCAGGATAGTGGGCATTCCAGGCGTCGGTCGCCGATGGATAGGCCACCGAGACCGGGTGCGAATGGTAGATCCCCATCATCTCCTCGCCCGCATCTTCGAACTTGAATTGCAGCAACAACGTGTGGGGATCGACTTCGTAATTCTCGATGCGCTCCGTCGCGATATTGCGGCCCGCAATTGCCTCGAATGCGGTCAACCCTTTGCCGCGCAACACGCCGCAGATCTCTTCGGGTTTGCCGGCGCGCGCGTGCGCCACAATCGCAGCATACGCGGGCTGGGGAATGATAACAGGTTCAGATTGCATGACAGCCATAGGAAAACGACCAATCTAAGCTATGTAGAATACATGTTGTATAAAGCGACTTATCCAGGGCATAGACGCAGAAGCGCGGGAAACAGGTTTCCCCGCCTCCCCTCTATCATAACAAAGGGTAGGAGTTTCCATACAACTGCACATTACATGCGCCGAAATCGCCCGCCCCCCCACATGTGCCCCAGCAGCAACACCAGCAGCGCACCGGCGAAACTGCCTGTGAACAGCCAGTACACAGCGTGGGGATAGGCCGGTGCGCCTGCCAGGTGCATTGCCGCTGCAGGCCCCAGGATCAGGTCATCCCAGGCGGGCTGGAGGAACAGGCTCAATGCGAAGTCCTGTTGCACAAGCATCATGGCACCCGCAGCCGTCCACAGCAAGCCACGTTGGGGTGACATGTGGGGTGACATGGGGGGCGATAAGGCGAGTACGCCGCGGAAGCCGCCCACAATGCAGGCCGTCACCACGCCATAGAGACCTGCCAGCACGACGCGAGTGTCGAGATCGGCCAAAACGGTATGCGCACGCAGCCAGCCCACCGCTAGAAAACTGACGCCCAGCCCCACCACGCCCGCCAGCAGCAGCCCATCGCGCAGGAAGCGCGGCACAGGTTCCCGCGTGCGGGGCAACCATAGCGCCAGCAGCAGCCAGGCCAACACCGCCGCGCCGCCTGCCACCAAACCCGTATTCACAAGCCAGTCGCCCGCGCCCGCCGCCCATAGCCACTGCCAGGTAGCCTGCGTCTGTGTCCAATCCAGCGTAGCCGCGCCCCACCACACCGGCAGGGGCAGCAATAGCAGCGCGCCCGCGAATCCCAGCCACCGGCGTCCGGCAGAGCCTGCTGCATCCGCGCGTGCCTGTGGCACGGAGCTAAGCACGCGCTGCCCTACCAGAATTCGCACCAGGCGCAGCCCAAGCAGGGCCACACAAATCATCATAAGCAGAAGCACCAGCAAGACGATCAGCATCACAGAGGCGTCGCCCCAGTGGCCTGCCACCCATGCCTGTTGCAGTGCCCAGGTCGCCGCAGTGTGCGCCGCGTTAAAAGGTTCCCCACGCGTCAGCAGATAGACGACCGTGGTATCCAGCAGCGCCAGCCCACCCAGCAGCCATGCGCCCACACCAAAGGCCCTGCGCAGAGATGCCTTGCGCCCCGCATACCAGAAAGCGAGCAGACCAATCGGCGCGAGTCGCCAGCCCAACACCAGCGCGGCCGCGGCAGTCGCCCCGCGCGCGTCGGTGAGCCAGAGCGTCGGCTCCCACAGCGTGCGCCACAGCAAAACACTCGGCGCGAGGGGCGTGAGCAATACCGCACCCGCCACCGCCAGCGTGACGCGTCGCATCCACCCGGCACGCGTCAGCGCAGGATAGATAAGCCACGCCAGCCCCCCGGCAATCGCCAGCGCGGGCACGGCACTATAGAGCGTATTGAAAAATGCGTTGCGCGAAAGATAGGTGCGGGCGACGGTTGTGTAGTGATCTAATGTATAGTGATCCAACGTGAAGGCGGGCGCATTCCCATCTCCCAGCCAATCGGCACCGCCCACACTCAACCAGAGCAACAGCCCGCACGCGCCCAGCACGGGCAGCCCCAGCAACAGCCACCGCGCCAGTGCCACCCATACGCGCACCGGATGCCGTGCAGCATCTTGTGTCGGGGGCATAGCCTTGTCTGTCACCGGCTAATCGACCACATACGCGCCGGGGTTGAGAATGCCCTGGGGATCCCAGCACGCTTTCAGGCCGCGCATGATGTCCAGCGTCGCGGGCGGCGCGCCCCAGCGATCCAGGTCTGTATCGTTCTGTGAGGCGGGCAGATCGGTCACCGCGGCATAACCGCCCAGCCACTCAGCCGATTCGCGCACACGCGCCAGTTGCTGCGCGCAGGTCGCCGCGTCGCCGGTCAGCATGGTATACGCCAGATGATTGCCCGCATCGAAACACCAGGGCAGCCCCGTCCGCAGCGGCGCGGGCAGGTCATCCCAAAAGGCCCCCAACTGCATGGACGGCATTCCCACGCGCACCCGGATTGCATCCCCGTCTGCGCCAGCCAGGAATATGCGCCACGCCTCGGTCGCGTCTGCGATTTCGCTGGTGGATGATTGGGAATCGGCAGGGGACAGCGTAGCGCCCGTCTGCGCCAGTGCCGCGGCCAGCTCGGCAACCTCGGCTTCAATGTCCGCGGCCAGCCCTTCCAGCGTGAAGCGCAGCCGATAGGCCGTATCGGCAGCACTGTCGGCAGCACCATCGGCAGCACTGTTGGCAGTCAGCACCACCGCCGTAGTCACAAACCACTGTGCCGCGCTCTGGGCCGCCCAGGCCA
The DNA here is from genome assembly GCA_040880365.1 of Litorilinea sp. GTDB lineage: Bacteria > Chloroflexota > Anaerolineae > Caldilineales > Caldilineaceae > JBBDIO01. The sequence goes on along the minus strand of JBBDIO010000153.1, from coordinate 20,682 downwards.
GCCCCTGCGCCACCGAGGGCACATCTACCACAAAAGTCCGCCGGGCACGCGCCTGGGGCACCAGTTTCAGCGTCACATCAATGATGACGCCCAGCGAACCATGCGCGCCGATAAAGAGCTTGACCAGATCATAGCCCGCCACATTCTTCACCACGGGCCGCCCCAGGCGCAACACGCGCCCATCGGCCAGCGCCACGGTCATCGCCATCACATTGTCGCGCACGCTGCCCGCGCGCAGCCGGTTGGGCGCATTCAGATTGCGCGCGAGGATGCCGCCCACGGTAATATCAGGCCAGGGTGCAACAAAAGGCACGGTCATCTTGTGCACGGTCAATTCGGCTTGCAAGGCTTCCAGCCGCGTGCCCGCGCCTACCGTCACATAGAGGTCTGCCGGGGCCAATGCCGACACGCCCGCCAGCTTTTCGGTGGAAAGCCAGACAGGTGCGGCAGGTCCGGCTGTGGGTTTGGCTGTGGGGTTGGGCGTGGGTGTGAGGGTCGCCGCGGCCGCGCCGCGAATGCGCACTGCACGCCGGGCCGCGGTCAAACCTGCCAGCAGCGCCGCGGCTTCCTCGGCAGTGGCGGGCGTCAACACAGAATGTGCCGCGTCTCCCGCCAGTTCCACAGGCGCGGCATAGTCCGCGTCGGGCACATGGGCAGGAAAGATTTTGCCGGGGTTGAGCAGGCTGTCGGGGTCTAGCAGGCGTTTCACATCCAGCATGGCCGAAAGCTCGGCCCCGCCATACATCATGGGCATATAGGCGCGCTTTTCGATGCCCACACCATGCTCGCCCGTAATGCTGCCGTTATATTCCAGCGCCAGCGCCACAATATCATGACAGGCGTGCAACACGCGCGCCTTGTGGTCGGCATCGCGGGGGTCAAAGGGAATAATCGGATGCAAATTGCCGTCGCCCGCGTGGAACACATGCCCCACGGCCAGCGCATAGCGGTCGCAGATCTGGTTGACACCCGCCAACACCGGCGCCAGCGTGCTGCGCGGCACCGTCACATCGACCAGATAGAACGCAGGGGCCAGCCGCGAGACTGCGCCCGCCGCGCTCTTGCGCCCATACCAGATCTGGGCGCGTTCGGCCTCACTCTGGGCCAACCGCAGATCATAGCCCCCATGTGCGGTGAGAATATCGGCGACTTCCTCCATTTGCTCATCCAGGCTGCCGGGATAGCCGTCTACCTCCACAATCAACCCCGCGCCCGCGTTCACCGGCAGGCCCACCGGCGCATACGCTTCGATCATCCGCATAATGCGCTGATCCATCATCTCCAGCGTGGCGGGCACCAGCCCCGCGGCAATCACCGCCGAGACGGCTTCGCCCGCCTGTTCATCGGTAGCAAAGGCCACCATCATGGTCTTGACACCCGGCGCATTGCGCACCAGCCGCACTGTGGCATGGGTGGCAATGCCCAACGTGCCCTCGCTACCCACCAGCACGCCCAGCAGATCATAGCCCGGCGCATCGGCGGCGGCATGGCCCAATTGCACCACACGCCCGTTCGCCAGCACCGCTTCCAGCCCTGTGACATAGTTGGTGGTCACGCCATATTTGAAACAGTGGGGACCGCCCGCATTGGCCCCAATGTTGCCGCCAATCACCGCCGAACGCCCGCTGGATGGGTCGGGCGGATAGTAGAGTCCATGCTCCTTGACCAGCGCATCGAAGGCCAGATTGACCATGCCCACCTGCACCGTCGCCGTGCGCGCCGCCACATCCAGTGCCGTCACCTGATTCATGCGCGCAAAAGTGACCATGATGCCGCCCTGTTCCGCCACCGCGCCGCCCGCCAGGCCCGTCCCTGCGCCGCGCGCAATCAGCGGCGTGCCGGTCGCCGTGGCCCATTCCAGCAGACGGCTCACATCTGCGGTCGATTCGGGGTAAAATACGCCCGTGGGATGCCCCCGATCCATGCCCGCGTCGATTTCATAGGTGATCAGTTCGACCGGATCGACCGTCACCTGATGCGCCGAAAAAAGCTGGGTTAGCCCCGGCAAAGATTGGCTAGCCCCGGCTTTTGCTGCCGATCTCACTGTGGGTGTCTGGGTCATACGTTTATCCTCTCACCGGCGCGGGGAGGATTTTCCCCGGCGCGATAGGCCCGATCCAGCAATTCCACCAGATGGACAACTTCGGCGTCCATGCCCGCCTTTTTCACCCCGTAGATCATTTGCATATGACAGCCGGTATTGGTGGTGACTACCACCTGCGCGCCCGTTCCCGTCACATCCGCCATTTTGGCGTCGAGCACTTGCTCGGCAGTCTCGGTCTGCACGATGTTATAGACACCGGCGCTGCCACAGCACATATCGGGCTGACGCAACTCCACCACATTCAGATCGGGAATCGCGGCCAAAAGCCGGCGCGGCTGCTGCACGACTTTCTGCCCGTGGCGCAGATGGCAGGAATCCACATAAGTCACCGTCAGGGGCAGCGAAGCCGTGGGCGGCACATGCAGATTGTCGGCCAGAAACTCGCTGATATCCTGGAGTCGGGCCACAAAGGCCGCGGCTTTGGGGGCATAGTCGGCGTCGTGTTCCAGCAAGTGGGCATATTGTTTCAAAGTTGCACCACAGCCGCCCGCGTTGCTGATAATTGCCACATAGTCCCTGTCGGCACAGGCGTCGATATTGCGGCGCGCCAGATCGCGGGCCAGATCGCCCTCGCCCACATGCAACTGCGCCGCGCCACAACAGGTCTGCGTCTGGGGAAAATGCACCTCATAGCCATTGCGCTGGAGCACACGCACCGTTGCCGCATTGACGCCCGACAAAAACGCGTCCTGCACACAGCCGACCAGACACGCCACTTCGCCGCGCTTGCGCCCAAGCGCGGGTGCGGGGCGACTGTAATCGGGAAACCCCATCGGCAGGCGCGGCATGAGCTGTTCCATAAAGCGCAGCTTGCCAGGCAGAAAAGACAAACGCTGAACCAGCGGTGAAAGGTGCAACGCCTGATAGACCTTCATCAGACGCGCCATGGCGCGCAGGCGGCCACGATGGGGCATGAGTTCGCGCAGGGCCAACCGGCGCAGCAAACGCTCGCGGCGGCTGACGGTGCGCGTTTCTTCAATCGCTTCGCGCGCCACTTCGTAGATTGCGCCATATTGCACGCCGCTGGGACAGGCCGTTTCGCAGGCTCGACAGCCCAGACACAGCTCCAGATGGCTTTGGAACGTGCCTTCGATCTCAATACGCCCATCCGCGGCGGCCTGCACCAGCGCAATCCGCCCGCGCGGGCTATCCATTTCGGTATGGAAGACCTGATAGGTGGGACACGCGGGCAAACACAGCCCACAGTGAATACACTGGCTGAGCAGATCGCGCACAGGCTCGTTATCCAGCAGACCGGCGGCCGCGAAACTTCCGACAGCGGTGCTGGATGCAGGCGTGCTGGATATAGTCGTGTCAGATGTAGTCGTGTCAGATAGAGTCGTGTTAGATGTAGTCATGCTGGATGTAGTCGTGCTGGATGTAGTCATGCGATATAGTGAATCCAAATCGGGAACGATAGGTCAGAAAGCGAAGTTGAGGCCACGCGCGGGTCGCCCTGGTTGCCCAGGTTATACCCCCGCCGCGTGGCAGCCGCACCAAAAATGCGCCGCGGTCACCACTGTGCAACGCGCCCCAAATTACAGATACGCAACACAGATACGTAGCTAGGCGCGTTTGCTTGCTGGGTGTACCCTTCTATGCTACCATGTTTCGGCGTGCATTACCCAAGGAGACCCTAGCATGGATTGCAAAAATTGCGGCACCTGGAATCCCGATGATAAAGACGTCTGTTGGCGTTGCCAGGAGCCATTGCCCAAAGCGCCGCCGCCCAAGCCCAAACGCACCCAATTTCTGGGTTTGCCCAATTGGATCTGGGTAGCAGTCGTGACTTTCTTTGGCCTGATGATGTTTGGCCAATGTATGATGGTGGGCGTGCCAGCTGCCTGATGTGCCGACTTTTCCCGCGGCAACGCACCCAATAACAACGGCGCAGACCCAAATCTGCGCCGTTGTTATTGGGTGCGTGCGCCATGTGCCGCGCACGCACCGCCGCCCGATTGAAATCTCGCACGCGTACCCAACATCCTGGCGACTGATAATTTGCCTACTGATAATTTGCCCGAAACCAACCTGTCCGACACAGCACCCCGCGCCGAAATCACTCTGGAAATCTCTCCAGAGATTGCCACGGAAATTGCGACAGAACTAGCAACCTGGCACGCCGCGCAACAGCGTGATCTGCCCTGGCGCACCGCGCCGCCAGGCAAGCGCGACCCCTATCAGGTCTGGATCAGCGAGATCATGGCGCAGCAAACGCGGCTGGAAACGGTAGTAGACTATTACCAGCGCTGGCTGGAACGTTTCCCCACCCTGGCCCAGCTCGCCGCCGCCGACCAACAGGCCGTGCTCAAAGTGTGGGAAGGGCTAGGCTACTATGCGCGCGCCCGCAACCTGCATCGCGCGGCGCAGATCGTGGTTGCCGAGCATGGCGGCGAAGTGCCGGCAAACCGGCGCGCGCTGTTGGCATTGCCCGGCATCGGCGCCTATACCGTGGGCGCAATCCTCAGCCTGGCCTTTAACCACCCCGAACCGATTCTCGACGGCAATGTGAAGCGCGTGCTGAGCCGTATCACCGACCTGCCCGACGCCATCGACCAGCCTTCAACAGTGCGCCATCTCTGGCAACTGGCAACCGTGGTGGTGCAAGCCGCGCCGCCCGACCAGGCCGGCGCGGTCAACGAAGCTCTGATGGAGCTGGGCGCGACCCTCTGCACACCCCAGAATCCCCGCTGTCTGCTCTGTCCGGTGCAACGTCACTGTCAGGCGGCGGCGCGCGGCACCCAGGATCAACGCCCGGTCACCACGCCGCGCAAAGCTACGCCCCACTTCGACGTAGCAGCCGGTGTCATCTGGCAGGGCGCGCCCTTTGCCTCGCGCCTGCTCATCGCCCAACGCCCCCAAAACGGCATGTTGGGCGGGCTGTGGGAATTTCCCGGCGGCAAGCAGGAACCCACCGACGCCGATCTGCCCGCGTGTCTGGCGCGCGAAATCCACGAAGAGCTGGGCATCCAAATCGCGGTAGGCGCGCCCATTACCACCGTGCAGCACGCCTATACCCATTTTCGCATCACGCTGCATGCCTTCCATGCACGCCATGTCGCAGGCGCGCCCCAATCCATCGGCGTGGCCGACTGGCGCTGGATCGAGTTGGATGCGCTGGGCGAATTTCCCTTTCCCGTCACCGATCAGAAGGTGATCCGCGCGTTGCACGCGGCGCGCGAAAGTGGGGTGAAGTAGAAACGGGACAAAAAAGTCAGTGATGGCGGGCAATTCTGCGCGTATCCGGCGAATTACCCGCTATCACTGACCGTCTGCATTGGTTTGTGCAGATGTTAATGTGGAGACTTTTTGTTTAGGCGGCGTTCTTAAACTCGCGCCCGATGGTCGTCACCTGCCCCTGTTCGGTATAGAGGGTAGGCGCATCGCCTTCGGTGAAGACCGTTTTGGTCACCACACAGCGCGCGACATCGGTGCGGCTGGGAATCTCGAACATGACATCCAGCAAGGCTTCTTCTACAATGCTGCGCAGACCGCGTGCGCCGGTTTTGCGCAAAAAAGCCTCGGTCGCCACCGCGTCCAGGGCATCGGCTTCGAAGACCAATTCCACATTATCCATGGCAAAGAGCCGCTGAAACTGGCGCACCACGCTGTTTTTGGGTTCGGTCAGAATCCGCACCAGCGTATCCCGATCCAGCCCTTCCAGGCTGGCTATGACCGGCAGACGCCCGATAAATTCGGGAATCAGACCATAGGCCAACAGGTCATCGGGCATGGCATGGCGCAGATAGAAACTTTCGTCGCGGGCATCTTTTTCCAGACGGCGAATGTGCAATTCCCGCTGGCGCTCGCTCAAATCTTCAGGCAGCGGCGCATCGTTAGCCGTGGCGTTGATGCCTTCCAACTCCAGATCGCGCGCCAGGCGCGGCATCCCCAAATCGTCGCTTGCCACAAAGCCCAGCTTGCCCCGCCGCTGGATGCGCTTGCGCACCACATCGCCCAGATGCGCAAATGCGCCCCCACAGATCACCAGAATGTTACGCGTATCCAGCTGGATAAATTCCTGCTGGGGATGTTTGCGCCCCGACCCCGGTGGCACATTGGCAACCGTGCCCTCGATAATCTTGAGCAAAGCCTGTTGCACGCCCTCACCGCTTACATCGCGGGTGATGCTGGGATTATCGCCACCCTTGCGCGCAATTTTGTCGATTTCGTCGATATAGACAATGCCCAGCGCGGCGCGTTGCGTATCCCAATCGGCATTCTGCAAAAGCCCGACCAGAATCGATTCTACATCTTCGCCCACATAGCCGGCCTCGGTCAGCGTCGTGGCATCGGCAATGGTAAAAGGCACATCCAGCAGGCGCGCCAGGGTCTGCGCCAAAAGTGTCTTACCGCTGCCGGTGGGTCCAATCAGCAGCACATTGCTCTTGGAAAGCTCCACATCGTCCATATCCAGCCCAGCATCGGATGCGGCATCCGACGCGGCAGGCGACTCTCCAGCAAGGGTCGAGCTGGCAATCGGTTCGGCAGCTTGCGCCCCGATAACAGGATCCCCTGACG
>JBBDIO010000153.1:0-13957 GCA_040880365.1 Litorilinea sp. | reverse complement strand
GTCGAGCTGGCAATCGGTTCGGCAGCTTGCGCCCCGATAACAGGATCCCCTGACGATTCGGCGGCGAATTGCCCATCTGCTTCCTGCTCAATGTCCGGGTCTGCCGCCCCATCCCCCACGCGCACCCGTCCGCGCAACACGCGCTTATAGTGATTGTAGACCGCGACCGAAAGCACCTTCTTGGCGCGCGTCTGCCCAATCACATAATGGTCCAGATGCGCCACAATCTCGCGCGGGCTGGGAATCGTGCGCGGTTCGCTGGTCGTGGCCTCCACACCGGAAAAGCCGGCACCCACGGCTTCGGCCAAACCCTCTTCCGCCAGAATCTCCGCGCCCAGCAGAATACATTCATCACAAATGTACACATCTTCCGGGCCTTCGATCAGGCGATGCACTTCTTCTTTGTCTTTGCCGCAAAAAGAGCAACGCGGCTCATTCGGCTTGTTCGTCTCTGTCATTCCCTACCACTCTGTCACTCTGTCACACACTGGCGGCACTGTCACTCACCGGCACACTGCCATTCCCATTCCTGCAATGTTGCAAGAACAAACAGGGGATCGCAGGCTGGCGGCGATCCCCTGTTTGTCGAATGACCGACTCTACGCGCCCGCCCCGTTCTGACCGTCGGGCTGGGCGTCGCCGTTAACACTCGGCACCACAATTTCGTTGTTCTTCACCATCACAATATCGCTTGTATCGCCCAGCACTTCATCCACCATTCCATACTCCTGGGCTTCCATCGCGTTCATATAGCGATCGCGCTCGAAATCCTTTTCGATTTCCTTCCAGCCGCGCCCGGTGTGCTTGCCCACCAGATGGAACAGCTGGGTTTGCACGCGTTCCTGTTCGCGGAAGGCAATACGCACATCTTCGGTATAGCCCTGCGCACCGCTGGAAGCAGGGTGCAGATGGATTGTGGCATGGGGCAGCGCATAGCGGCGGCCCTTTCTGCCCGAAGCCAGCAGCACAGTGCCCATGCTGGCCGTTACCCCTACCGCATAGGTGGAGACCGGCGCAGTGATCATCTGCATAGTGTCATAAATCGCCAGACCGGCATAAATGCTGCCGCCGGGGCTGTTGATGTACATATTGATAGGCTGATTGGGGTCATCACCGTTGAGATAGAGCAGCTGTGCCACAATGAGATTGGCAATCTGATCGTTAATCGGCGTGCCCAAAAAGATAATACGCTCCTTGAGCAGGAGGCTATAAATATCGTATGCGCGTTCACCACGGCTCGAATTATCGATGACCATGGGAACCATATTGGTTGGGTTAATCATTGTATTCTCCATTAAATCCGTTCCCCGTAGCGGCTGGTTGCGGTCTGTGCCCTGGAATTAACTAACCAGAAAGCATTGGTGTGCCGGTTTTCAGACAAGCTCGTCTGTGGGCAAGCTCACCCGACCGGCAAAATTCCACAGGTTTTTACCATAGGCCCCCACCTGCCCTTGCTCCGTAAGCAAACTCCGATTGCGCGTTTGCATTGCATTAGCATTTGGCGGCCAGGCCAATCGGCGTCTGGCGGTGTGGCAGGCGCATACAAATCGAGCGTGCCCAATCAGGCAGCCGCTTCCGACTCGTCAGCTTCTTCTGTAGCGGCATCTTCGGTGGCGGCATCTTCCGTGCTGCCATCATCTGTGGCAGAATCTCCAGCGGCGGCAGGGTCCTTCTTTTCGGGCACAGGCGGAACTTCTTCGCCCGCAGCAATCGCGCGCAATCGATCCAGCGCCTTTTGCTGCAAAATCTGGCTTTCCAGAATCTGACGACCGGGGCCTTGCAACATCATGCTGCGGAACGCAACAGTCTGGGCGTCGGGCTGGGCAGACACGTCGGATTCTTCATCCGCTTCTGCATCGGTTTCGGTCTCGCCCTCGGCGACAATCTCAGCATCGACATCAGCTTCGACTTCATCCTCGACTGTAGGTTCGGCTGTAGCATCGCGATCCAGCTCGCCTTCGGGAATTGCCAGTTCATCCAATTCTGCGAAATCATCTGCGTCGGGATCAGCCGGGTCACCGGGCGTGCCCAACATGGCGTCGATGCGCTCTTCCAGTTCGGCCTCGGTCACTTCAATGCCTTCCAGCCGATACAGCTCGGAAATCACCAGGCTGCGGCGGGCGGCCACTTCGGCATCGGGGCGCAAGCCATCGCGATAGTTTTCCACCGTGTCGCCAGTGCGCGAGAGGAACGCTTCCAGCCCATCCATGCCAAACTGGCGCAGTTGACGCTCGAAATCTTCCAACATCGAATCGATCTGATCTTCTACCACGACGGGCGGATAGACCAGCGTACTCTGTTCGACCAGTTTATCCAGGGCAGTCGTCAGAAATTCCTGCTCGGCCTCGTCCTTGCGCTGCGCTTGCAGCGTCTCACGCAGATGGTTCTTCAAATCGTCCAGAGTCTGAAAATCAGGCCCAATCAGCTGGGCAAATTCATCATCCAGCGCGGGTGCGTCCTGACCCTGCACGTTGTGAACCTTGACCTGGAAGCGGGCTTGCTTGCCCTTGTAGATGCTGCGGCTGTCTTCGGGCCAGGTCAGGAAGAATTCTTTTTCCTCGTCCGCGCTCAGACCCAACAACTCGTCGTCAAAACCCTGGGGTTCCAGGGGATTTTCCTGGTCCAGCGTTACTTCCCATTCGGTCTCATCCAGCACGACTGTCTCTTCAGCTGCGTCTTCAGCGACTTCGCCTTCAGCACTGTCGGCACCCGGCACAATGACGCTTTTCACGTCGATCACCAGCGTATCACCCCATTGGCTGGCGCGGCTCACATCCTGCCATTCGGCGTGTTCTTCCTGCAATTTCGCCAGTTCCTCATCGATGGCGGCGTCGTCAATCTCTACCGGCGTCGCGTCTACGCGCAGCGCCCGATAGTCGCCCAAATCGATCTCCGGCTCCAGCGGCACGATCAGCTCATAAGTCAGCGGCTCGAGGCTCGATACATCCAGCGCGGCCTGGGCATAGGGTTCGATCCCTTCCTGCTCCAGAGCCTGCTTATAGAGTTCTTCGCCCAGGGGTTCGATAAATTCATTGAAGAGCGTGGGCAGCCCCACATATTGCACCAACACCGAATAGGGCGCCTTGCCCGGACGGAAGCCCGGCACTCGATATTGCCCGGCAACCTTGCGCGCAGCCTTGCGCAATTCCTGATCCACGCGCGCCTGTTCGACCTGGATGGTCAGGGTCAGCTGGCGGTCTTCTTTCGGTTCTACACTTACATTCAACGCCATTTTTTGCCTCGTTTTATTCTAAAAAGGGTCGCCTCAATTTGCCTGCGGAAAGACCCGGCGTCGCGCCGCGGTCAAAATCGTAACCCACCTGCGTCACGATCTGCATACGCTGTATGTTTGTGGCGCAGTCAATTTTCAAAAATCAACCGGCGCGCCGAGCGTGTTGTAATCAATGGAATTACAATTTTACGAGTATAGCATAGGCATTCAGACCTACCAAAGGAACACATCAAATCGCGCTGCAAATGCCCCTATGCCGGGCGTAGGATCGGAGGAGGCACACAGCCCCATCCACCGCGCGCGATGCAGCCTCACACGCGGCCAAACGCTTTTTCCAGCTCGCCCGCCGAAAGCTGGATCATAGTCGGGCGACCGTGGGGACATGTGCGCGGCGCGCGACATTCCTCCAGCTGGCGCACCAGCTCGCGCATCTCGATTACGCTCAACTGCTGCCCCGCCTTAATGGCGGCCCGCTTGCAGACCATCTTCACCAGCCGCTCTTCAAAGGTTTCGCCGACCCGATTACGCCGGTCGCCCAGCGTCGCCACAATTTCCGAAAGGGCGTGCAGCGGGTCCTGGTCGGAAAGCACATTGGGCACGGCGCGCACCAAAAACGCGTCGCCGCCAAAGGCTTCCACTTCATAGCCCACGGCGCGCAGCGCGTCCAGATGTTCGGCCACCAGCCCGGTCAGCTCATGCCCCACATGCAGCGTCAGCGGCTCTAGCAGGTGTTGCGCCGCAATGCCGCCTTCCACCGTGCCAAATCGGCGCGCCATAAACTGTTCATACAATATACGCTCGTGTGCAGCGTGCTGGTCGATGAGAAAAAGTCCCTCTGGCCCTTCGGCCACAATATAAGTCGTGCCCACCTGCCCTACCACGCGCAGCGGCGGCAAGGCCTTGGACTTTACTTCGATGACTTTTTCCCCGGTTCCCGCGTTGGCTGCCACGGAAACATTTGCGGAGACATTCTCCGAGTCATTTTCTGTGGCAGTCTCTGTGGTAGTCTCTGCGGCAGAGTCCGCCCCACTGGACATATCGGCAGAATTTGCAGACCCATCGAAGCCCATGTCCTCAACCACAGCATCACCGGCATCCGCATCCACCACAGGCCAGGCCGGACCGCCGCGCGCCGACGGGGCTTCGGCCCCGTGCGCGTCAAAAAGCCCGGCAGGGGAGTTGGCTTCATCAGGATAGGCCCCAGGGCGGCGACGGCTCCAGCTATCCAGCGCAGTCCACGGCTTGGGCTTGACCGTAGCGCCGTGGTCGGGCAGGCGCATCCCCGGCGCGGGCGTGCGGCCTAACAGCGCTTGTTGCACAGCCCGCTGCACCAGGGTCTGTACCCGGGGTGCATCTACAAAGCGCACTTGCGTCTTCTGGGGATGCACGTTCACATCCACCTCGGCGGGGTCAATTTCCACCATCACCACGGCAATGGGATAGCGGCCCTGGGGCAACAGGGTGTGATAGGCGCGGATGACGGCATAGGTCAGATTGCGGTCTTCGATATAGCGCCGGTTGACAAACAGCTCGATGGCCGTGCGATTGGCGCGGCTCAGGCTGGGCAGGCTGGCATAGCCGCCAATGCGGATGCCCGCCCCGCCGCCACTGCTCGAACTATACGTGCCGCCGTTTTCGCCCACGCGCGGCGGCCCCTCATCTACAGGGCCGGTCCACGCCATGAAATCCACATCAGAATCCAGATTCGCATCCCCAGCTGCCGGAGCGGCCATCTGGCCGGGGCGCGGTTGGCTGCCCACGGGCACCATCTGTTTGGCGCTTTCCAGCCCATAAAGCTGCACCAGCACATCATAGAGATCGCCGCTGCCGGTGGTTTGAAACACCGTGCGCCCTTCGTTGATCAGCGTAAAGCGGCGTTCAGGATGCGCCAGGGCATAGCGTTGCACAATCGCGGCAATCTGCCCGGCTTCGGTGGCAGGCTTGCGCAGAAATTTCTTGCGCGCCGGCATATTAAAAAAGAGATGTTCCACGGTCACGATTGTGCCCTGGGGAGTGCCCGCCTTTTGCGGCGCTTCGACCTTGCCGCCCACCACCCGCACCTGCACGCCGGCGCTTTCGGCCTGCGTCGCGGTCACCAGCGTGACCTGGCTCACCGCGGCAATGCTATAGAGCGCCTCGCCCCGAAAGCCAAATGTGCCAATCGCGGCCAAATCGTCGGCAGTCGCCAATTTGCTGGTCGCGTGGCGTTGAAATGCCAGCCCGGCCTCGGCGGTAGGGATGCCGTGACCATCGTCGGCCACGCGCAACAGACGCGCGCCCCCTTCGCGAATCTCCACGCGAATTTCGGTGGCGCCCGCGTCCAGGCTGTTTTCCAACAGTTCTTTGGCGACATTGGCCGGGCGTTCGACCACTTCGCCGGCGGCAATCTTGGCCGCGACATCGGGCGGCAATACATGAATCGTCATAATCGCCTATTATACCGCATCTGCGCCTGCGGAGCTGCTATCGGCGCGGCAGTTGCCCCAATATAAAAATTGGGGCTGCACAGATCGCAGCCCCAATTTCTGTATTTCAAATTTCGCCGGCATATTGCACTGCCCGTGCAAGCCGCCTAGCCGCCGCCCAATGCAGGCACGAAATGAATCTCGCTGGGCTGTGTCAGTTTTTGGCGCAACCCGCGCGGCAACATTTCGCCATTCACCGCTACCGAAATATAGGGCTTGATGCGCCCATTTTCGGCCAGGCGATCCCCCAGACCGGGGAATTTGGCTTCCAGACCGTCGATGATGTCACCCACAGTCGTGCCTGTCAGCGTGACCACTTCCACATCTCCGGTCAGATCACGGTGCAGCGATGGGATAAAGACTTGGTGTTCCATCAGACCTTCTTTTCTGACAACACGGCTTTTCCTGCCAAACGGCTTTTCCTGCAACATGGGAGCCTCTACAACAGCGTATTTCCCACTACAGGGTATTTCCGCGTCCCACACTGGCCCGCAATGCGGCCCGCAAGGAAAAAGCCCAACTACCCGCTAACGGCTTCCATTTCGGGGCTGTCGGCAGCATCCAGCACAGCGCGCACAATCTTGTCATAGCCCGTGCAGCGGCACAGGTTGCCCGCCAGCCACAGGCGCACTTCGTGCTCGGTGGGGTCGGGGTTCTTCGCCAGCAAGGCCTTGGCCGAGATGATGAAACCGGGGGTGCAGATACCACATTGGAGCGCGGCATGTTCCAGGAATTTCTGCTGCAACGGGTGCAGGCCCTGCGGACCGGCGACGCCTTCGATGGTGGTCAGTTCAGCGTCTTCGGCTTCCACGGCCAACACCAGACAGGAATTGACCAGGATGCCATTCATAATCACATTACATGCACCACAGTTGCCATTATTGCAACCTTCTTTGGCGCCGGTCAGCTGCAAGTTTTCGCGCAGGATTTCCAAAAGGCTCTGGCGCGGCTCGGCAAGGAATTCTTTATCCTGACCGTTGATTTTCGCTTGTACACGAACTAAGTTCGACATTTCAACTTCCTTTTAAGCGTGGCTACGGTTTAATCGTGGCTACGGAATCGTAACGACTGGTTTAGGCGGCCTTGGCGCGGTCAATAGCCTGGGTCAGCACGCGACGGGTCAGAACACCCGCAATATGCTTGCGATACTCGGCGGTGCCGCGCATGTCTGAAATCGGCTTGGCCGCGTCCTGGGCGATGCGCGCGGCTTCTTCCACCGCATCGGCATTGGCAGCCTTGCCCGCCAGGGCATCGCCCGCGGCCTGAACAAAGAGCGGCGTGGGGGCAACTGCGCCCAACGAAACCCGTGCCGAGACAATCTTGGAACGGCCTTCATCCAACACCACCGATGCGCCGCAACCTACCACGGCAATATCCATTTCGTTGCGGGGGATGAAGCGGCGATAGGCCCCGCCAAAACCATCCACCGGCGCCGGAATATTCAGATAGAGCAGGAATTCACTGTCTTGCATGGCATGACGACCGGGGCCGGTGCAGAATTCTTCCACCGGCAGCTCGCGCTTGCCATTGGGGCCGGCGATCACAGCCACCGCACCGTGGGCAATCAGCGTGGGAATCGAATCGGCAGCCGGCGACGCGTTACACAGATTGCCGCCCATGCTGGCGCGACCCTGAATCTGCGTGCCGCCAATCAACGTAGCCGCATCCATCAACCCCGGATAGGCCTGCGCGACTGCTTTGTCATCATACATGCGATGGCAGGGCACCGCCGCCCCCAGGCGCAAACCACTGTCCGGCGAATAGACCATTTCGGTCGTTTCGGGCAGGGCCTTCACATCGATCACCAATTTGGCCCGACGCCGTCCTTCGCGCAGTGCCACAAGCAAGTCGGTACCACCGCTGAGGACACGCGCCTGGTCGCCATTTTCGGCGAGCAAAGACACGACCTCGTCCACGCTGGTCGCGCGTACGTAATCAAACGCTTGCAAAGTAAACCTCCTTCAGTGTGCCGCATCTTTCGAACAAGATACGTTTGATAAACGGTTGGCAAGCTCAAGACAATACAACTATACATTCCAGACTGCACACACGACGCCATACTCAGAGTGCTGTATCAGATTGCTACAGATGAGGTTATTTCATCGCGGTGTCACAAGACAACGCTACCACCGACAGAGCCACAATCTGACCCAGCCGGTCACAGCATCTCGACACCGCGCGTTTTCACGAGTGTACATCACAACTGCCTAGTGCTTGTCTAGTGCAAGATTTTTTGAAGATTCGAGCGGTTTGGAAGAGTTAGGCAGATAAACCGCCAGACTACTACATATGCGTCATATAATATACGTCATACCATCGTAATACACATCGCAATATTATGACGCAATATTATGACGTATAAAAACTTTGGGTGACTACGCATCACACAACGGGCATCACACAACGATATGTATACGCGAGTGTAAGTCTACAGTATCTAGCATAGATCGGTCAAAGGCGATTAGACCAATCAACGCCCGAAGTTATACACTTGCAGGAAAATCACCTTGTGCAAATTCGCCGCAATCCGGTTGCGTGCGCACCCTGGCCAGCACATCTACTCGACCGCGCAGATTAAGGAACCTCTACTCTATGGCAAATCACACGGCAAATCTCCCGACAACCTACGACGTACTGATCACCGGCGGCTGCATCATCGATGGCACGGGCAACCCCTGGTTCTATGGCGATGTGGCCCTGGTCGGCGACAAAATCGCCGCAATCACCCTGCCCGGCGCAATCCCTGCCACCGCCGCGCGCACCCATGTAGATGCCACGGGTATGGTCGTTTGCCCCGGTTTTTTCGATATTCTCAGCCATTCCATCTACCCCCTCATGGTAGATGGCCGCTGTCTTTCCAAAATCTTGCAGGGTGTCACCACCGAAATCATGGGCGAAGGCGCGACACCCGGACCCGTGGGCGGCAAGATCACACCCGAATGGACACGCCGCACCCCGTTTGTCGAGGCGATGGATCGCCAGTTTGTAGATAACGCCGAAAAATGGACGAGCTTCCGCGATTGGCTGGAAGCGTTGGCCGAACGCGGTGTTTCGCCCAATATCGGCTCTTTCCTGGGCGGCGGCACGCTGCGCGCCTATGCCATGGGCATGGAACTGGGCGAACCCAGCGCCGACGAGCTGGACACCATGCGCAAAGTCATGGCGCAGGCGATGGAAGATGGCGCATTTGGCGTTTCGTGCGCGCTCATCTATCCGCCCAGCGCCTATTCCAGCACCGCCGAGCTGATCGAAGTCTGCAAAGTCGTGGCCGAGTATGGAGGTCTCTACATCACCCATGTACGCTCCGAAGCCGATCACCTGCTGGAAGGCTATGACGAAGCGTTGGAGATTGGCGCGGCCGCGGGGCTGCCGGTCCACGTCTATCACCTCAAAGCCGCGGGCCGCGCCAACTGGCACAAGATGCCCCGGCTCATCGCCAAAATCAACCAGGCGCGCGCCGAGGGCCAGGATATCACCTGCGATATGTATCCCTATACCGGCATGGGCACGGGGCTGACCTCGGTGCTGCCCCCCTGGTCCGCGGCGGGCGGCAAGCAATATGAAAACCTGTCAGACCCTACCATGCGCGCCAAAATTGTGGCCGAAGCGTTGAACCCTTCGGGCGATTGGGAAGCATTGGCCGCGCTTTCGGGTCCCGAAGGCGTGCAGCCGGTGGGAATGCACAAGCCCGAAAATCAGCAATATGTGGGCCAACGCCTTTCCGAAATTGCCGCATCCCGCGGCCAGAACTGGGCCGAAGCCGCCTGCGATCTACTGGTCTCCGAAGGGCAGCGCATCAGCACCTTCTATCACACCATGAGCGAAGACAATCTCCAGTTGCAATTGCAACAGCCCTGGGTCATGATTGCCACCGATGCCGGAGGACTCGATCCCGCCTGGGCCGCCCAATATGGGCCGTATCACCCGCGCGCCTATGGCACCTATGCCCGCGTCTTGGGCAAATATGCCCGCGACGAACAGGTGTTGCCCCTGGAAGACGCCGTGCGCAAAATGAGCTGGGCCGTCGCCAGCCGCCTGGGCCTCTATGACCGGGGACGGCTGCACGCCGGCTGCTATGCCGATGTGGTCATCTTCGACCCGGCCACCGTAGGCGACCGCGCCACGTTTGAAGAACCCCATCAACTGGCCGAAGGCGTGCGCGCGGTATGGGTCAACGGTGCGCAGGTCGTCAAAGACGGCGCCCACACCGGCGCGCTCCCTGGGCGCATTGTCGATGGACCGGGCAGAAAATCTTCTCTTTAACGGATTTTTCTGCCGGTTTTTTGCATCGTGGTGGCGCGCGCGTTAGACTAGCGAGCTAAATAGCCAGAACGTGCGGTTCGTTGCGAACCGTGCGCACAATCGATTACGAAAAAATATAAATCACGAAAAATGAGGTGAGCCGGTGAAAATCGCCGTTTTGATCAAACAAACGCCCGATACGGCAGAACTGCCCAAAGTTTCGGCAGAAGCTGTGAGCACACACAATGTGCAGGCGACGATGGTCATCAACCCGTGGGACGAATTTGCCGCCGAAGAGGCCATTCAGTTGGCCGAACGCTTCAACGCCGAGACCGTCGCAATTTCCCTGGGTCCCGCCGAGGCGTTGGACGGGTTGAAACACGCCCTGGCAATGGGCGTCGACGCGGCAACGCTGATAGATAGCGGCGCCGATCCCAACGCCATCGATCTGAGCGCCGCGGCCAAAATTCTGGCCGCGGCCGTGCAAGCCGAGGGTGATGTAGACCTGGTCATCACCGGCAAACAGAGTGTCGATGGCAACAGCAGCGCAGCCCAGGTCGGCATTGCCCGCAAGCTGGGTGTGCCCCTGGTCACCAATGTGGTGAAAGTGGTGGATATTGCCGACGGTTCCGCCACGGTAGAACGGCTCGCCGATGGCATCCAGGAAACGGTGCAGGTGGCGCTGCCTGCGGTCCTCAGCGTGGGCAAAGAAATCAACGAACCGCGCTATCCCAACTTTATGGGCATTCGCCGGGCCAGCCGCGCCCAGATCCCCACGCGCGAACTGGACGAATTGGGGCTGGGCGACCTGGCTCCCCTGACCCAATGGGCCAATATCCGCAAGCCCGAAAGCCGCCGCACCCAGGTTCAGATGATTGAAGGATCCAGCCCCGCCGACAAAGCCGAAAAGCTGGTCGATGCACTGCTGGCGGAAAAGGTGATTTAAGATGAGTGTATTGGTTTGGATCGAACATATCGAAGGCAAACCCGCCGCCAGCAGTCTGGAAGTATTGGGACAGGCGCGCGCCATTGCCGACGGGCTGCAAGTGCCCCTGTATGCATTGGTGTTAGGCACAGACACAGGCGCAGAAACCGATAGCGTGGCAGCGAATGTGGCGAACTATGCCCCCGATGCCGTTCTCACACTGACAAGCCCGGAACTGGCAACCTATCGCCTGGGCGTCTATGCCGAAGCCCTGAAAGCCGCGATTGCCGCCCAGGACGCCACGGTGATTCTGACTGCCGCCACCACTCAGGGGCGCGATGTCTGCGCCGCGGCCGCGTTCGACCTGGATGCCGGTCTGGCGCCCGATGTGGTAGACCTGCGCGTGGAAGACGGGCAATTCATCGCAGTGCGGGCCATCTATTCCAACAACATCCTGGCCGATATCACATTCAGCGGCCCACGCAGTTTTGCCAGCGTGCGCCCCCGCGCCTTTCCCATGCCCAGCCCTGCCGACAACGCTGCGCCCATCACCCCCCTGGCCTTTGAACTGCCCGCCGATGTGGTCACCGAAACCGTGCTGGAAAGCCGGGTCGTGGGCGGCGGCGAAATCAGCCTGACCGATGCGCGTATCATTATTTCGGGCGGGCGCGGCGTCGCCCACGACCCGGTGCGCGGGTTTACGCTGGTCGAAGAGCTGGCAAAGACGCTGGATGCGGCGGTAGGCGCGAGTCGCGCCGCAGTCGATGCAGGCTATGTGCCCTATAAACACCAGGTGGGGCAGACAGGCAAGACCGTGCGCCCGGATCTCTATATCGCCGCCGGCATCAGCGGCGCGATTCAGCATCTGGCGGGCATGAGCGGCAGCAAGATCATCGTCGCCATCAACCAGGACGCGTCAGCCCCCATTTTTGAACGCGCCCACTATGGCATTGTCGGCGATCTCTATGAAATCCTGCCTGCGTTGACAGCCGCGGCCGCCAAACGCCTGGGCTAACGAGTGGCGCATAGATGGTATAATGCACCATAATAAACACCAGAGTATCAAATCGTGAAGGATGCGGCTAACAAACCTTCATCCTTCACCCTTCATCCCTCATCCTTAATCCAAAAAGGAGTCCTGCGGTGAACGGTAGCTATGTGCGGCTGGCAGAACGCATCCGTCAAGAATTGGTAGATATTCGCCAAACGGCCGATCGCGCCGTGACCATCTGGTCCGAAACGCTGGGCCTGCATCCCGACTATGGCACCGACGCCATCGCCTTCAACCTGCACAATCTCTATTCGGGGCTGGAGCGGCTCTTTCTCATGATTGCCAAAGACGTGGACCAGGGCGAACCTCACGGTCCCAACTGGCACGAAGAACTGCTGCGCCAGATGTCGAGCGAAGTGCCGGGGATTCGGGGGCCGGTGCTTTCCCAGACCACACGCGACCGGCTCGAAGTCTTTCGCGGCTTCCGCCACATCGTGCGCAATGTCTATAGCTACAATCCCAAGCTCATCCAGGGCCTGGTCGAACAGTTGGAAGAAGTAGCAGAGTCCACATCGGCGGAATTGCGGCGCTTTGCCGATACCCTGACCGAACCGGGGGCCGAAGCGGGCGGCGCTGATACAGGAGGCAAACGCTAAGCCATGTTGTTGGAGTCACCATCCGGCCCGATCACCGATGCCGGCACAGGGCGGGCGGCCTTTCGCTGTTTTCGCGGTTGTCCCGGCGCCTGGTCCGTCTATGATGTGATCTACACCTGCCCTACCTGTGGCGGGCTGTTAGAAGTGCACCACGATCTGGAACCGTTGACCGCGGTCTCCGCCGACGAATGGAAGACACGCATCGACGCGCGCGTAGGCGCCACGCGCTGGCCCTATGGCAGCGGCGTCTGGGGGATGCGCGAATGGGTCATCCCCGATCTGCAAGACGCCAGCGTGGTAAGCATGTACGAAGGCAATTCCAATCTCTTTTGGGCCGACCGCCTGGGCAAGCAGCTTGGCGTGCCCGACCTGTGGGTCAAGATGTGCGGCAACAGTCACACGGGCAGCTTCAAAGACCTGGGCATGACCGTATTGGTCAGCGTGGTCAAACAGATGATCGCCCAGGGCAGCCCCGTGCGCGCGGTCGCATGTGCCAGCACAGGCGATACCAGCGCCGCGCTGGCCTCCTATGCCGCGGCCGCGGGCATCCCCGCGATTATCTTTCTGCCCCAGGGCAAAGTCTCCACGGCCCAACTGGTGCAGCCCGTCGCCAATGGCGCGCATGTGCTGGCGCTGGATACCGATTTCGACGGCTGTATGCGCATTGTGCGCGAGGTGACCGAAGACAACAGCATCTATCTTGCCAATTCCATGAACAGCATTCGCGTGGAAGGCCAAAAGACGGTCGCGATTGAGATTGTGCGCCAGTTCGATTGGCAAGCGCCCGACTGGATCGTGATTCCCGTGGGCAATCTGGGCAATATCAGCGCCATGTACAAGGGGCTAAAATTGCTCCTGGATCTGGGCATCATCGACAAGCTGCCGCGGCTGGTTGCCGCCCAGGTCGACCGGGCCAACCCCTTCTATCGCAGCTATGCCGCCGGTTTTGGCGACAAGCACACCATGCAGGCACAAAGCACGCTGGCATCGGCCATCCAGATTGGCGACCCAGTCAGCTATGAGAAGGCTGTGCAGGCCGTGCAGGAAACCAATGGCATTGTGGAAAGCGTGAGCGAGGACGAGCTGGCAAATGCCGCAGCCCAGGCCGATCTTACAGGCATGTATACCTGCCCCCACACCGGGGCCGCCCTGGCCGCGCTCTTCAAGCTCATCGACCGGGGCGAAATCGACCACGACGCGCGCGTCGTAGTGATCAGCACAGCCCACGGCCTGAAATTCACCGATTTCAAAGTGGACTATCACGAAGGCAATCTGGCCGATGTGCGCGCCCACCATGCCAACCCGCCCGTCTATCTGCCCGCCGACGCCAGTGTGGTGAAAGATACGATCATGCGCAAGCTGGATCACAGCCAGTAATGCCGCCCATCACCGCCAGACCCACGGCCGCGCGCGGGTGCAAGGGCACTTATTCGCCATGAGCCAATC
>JBBDIO010000152.1:0-29136 GCA_040880365.1 Litorilinea sp. | reverse complement strand
GAGCGTCGCGCCATCTTCGCCCGCGGCAGAAGAGCGCACGGCGAACCGCGCATCCGGCGGCGCGAGCTGCGCCAGGGCCTGCGTCAGCGCCTCTGCGGCGGCAGGCGTCCAGGCGGCAGCCAGCGTCTCTGTCAACGTCTCTGTCAACGTCTCAGTCAGGGACTCTGCCAGAGTTTCTGCCACTTCTAGGCCGGATGCCCCGGCGAACTGTGTATGCAACGCAGCCGGTAGGCGCGGCGGCGTCACCACAAACCAGGCCGGGATCACCACCCCCGCAGGCAGCGCGCCCGCGCGCGCAATCTGCGCCAGGGTCGCGGCCTTGCCACCCAGGCGCGTTGCAGCGTCTGCGCGCGCATCTACCCCGCTTCCATCCGCGCTGCCATCAGAGCGCCCATCTGCCGCGAAGCTCACAATCTGCACCGAATCCTGCGCCATAAATATGCCCACCTTCATCCAGAACTGCGCCAAAACTTCATCTAAAAACGTTGCCGCGCGTGGAACGTGCCCCACTTGACACGCCTGCCACGCGGTTTATGATAGTGCAGCGTACTGTGATGCGCCCGTGAGGTTGGGGATCTGATTAAAGCCATTCACGGGCCAGGATTCGAGATAAAACAAGTTATGCCAAACCTGTCAGAATTTGAAATGCCCCATGTGAGCCAACTCTTGGCCGCGGGACTATTGGCGGCCTGGGTCGCGCTCTATGTTGGCGCTTGGTATCGCCGTCATCGCGCCCAAATGCGACTGGCGAGTGTCTTTCGGCTGGTCTGCTTTGGCCTGGGCAGCCTGCTGCTCTTTTTGGCCCTGGTTGGGCCTGTGCCCCACTGGGCAGATAGTTTGCTGACCGGCCGTTCAATCCAGAAGGCGCTGCTTGCCATGCTCGCGCCGCCTCTCCTGTGGCTGGGCCTGCCCTATCATATCATCGCCCGCAGCCTGCCCGCCCAAATCCGACGCCGGATTCGCCTGGGTCCCCTCACCCGCCGGTTGACTCACCCCCTGGCGGCGTGGCTGCTCTTCATAAGTATATTTCTGCTCTGGCACGACCCCGCCTGGGTGAATTGGACGATGGATTCCCCCGGTCTGCGCGCGGCGGGGAGCTGGCTGCTGTTGGGCAGCGCGCTGCTCTTCTGGTGGCATGTGATCAACACCGGCCCGCGCCTGCATACCCGTCTGCCGGGCTGGATTATGGCAATCTATCTGCTCTTTGTCGAAATCCCCAACATGGCGGCGGGCATTACCATTGCCTTCACCATGCAGCCCATGTATGCGGCCTATGCCGCTTTGCACACCGCCAACGCCGGTCTGCCCTTCGACTATGCCAGCGATCAGATGATCAGCGGCGCGATTATCTGGGTATTTGGGAGCATGGTTTATATCAGCGCAATCATCGGCATCCTCTACCGGCTCTTCCGGCGCGAAGGCAGCAATTCCCCGCGCCCCCTGGTGGGCTGGGATGATGCGGACAAGGTCATCGCGCCGGGTCTGGAACACCGCCTCGAACGCGACGCGCCCAACCCGCCCTGGCAACGCGCCAACGGAATGCGCCCGTGACTGGCGGCTTCTGCTTGCGGGAAGCTGAATATCTGCGCGCCCCGCTCAACGGAGCCAGGGCAGCGCGGCGAACAGCCCATAGAGGATCAACACCCACAGCGCCGAGAAGGTATCGATGCGCTTGGCGGTGCGAGTGGTAGGCGTTGCCCCATAGCGCACGCCATACCACAGCCCCAGCCCCAGGAGCAGCCCAATCACCAGCGGCAGCCACCACCCCGCGTCTACCTGCCACCCGGCGAACCCCAACCCCACACCTGCGGCCAGCAAAGCCAGCCACCAGGCCATCGCCGCGCGCCGGATTCCCCACAGACTGCTATAGGTCTCCACGCCGGTTTCTTCGTCGGCAGGCGCGCGTAGCTTGCGCGCAATCTCGAAGACCAGACCATTGGCATAGGCCGCCAGCAAGAACCATTCTACCCGCGCGGGCAATTGCGCAAACAGCGCGGCCCCGGCGATATTGCCCGATACGGCTGGCCCCTGGTCCATGCCCAGCACGCCCACCATGAGCATATAGAGAAACATGAACAGCATGATGCCCATATGCGACAACATGTAGAGCAGCGGGCGCGCGGTCAGCCACTCGTGGACAAAAAATTCCCGCGCCATGAGCAACAGATACGCCCAGATCAACGCCAGAAAAGGCAACAAACGCACATCCAGCCCGCCAGTGAGCAGGGCTTGCACGACCCCAACCGCCAGCGCCAGCGTGCGCAGTTCGCCCAGGCGAATCAGCCCGCGGGGCACGGGGCGATAGGGTCGAAAACGCGCATCGGGCACGGCGTCCTTGAACTCATCTGCCACCCGCAGTTGAAAAAAGACACCCAGCACAGTGAACCACGCCACGCCTGCGCCCCACCAATCCCACGCGCGGCCCATATGCGCCCCAATATAGCCCAGGCTGCCCAATACGAGCGCGGCGACCAGCGCCATATACGATACGAGAGGAAACCGTTCGGCCTGATAGACCCAGAACCGCCGCGCCAAATTCATCGTTCGCCTACCCCATTCCGAATTTCACACAAAACACAATAAATTGCAAAAAACAAAATAAACACACGGAAAACATGATACATTCTATAGGATTTACACTACCGTAAACTTCCCGCGGGTTGCGCACACGTCAACCTTAACAAATTCGCACCACGAATTTCTATGCGCATATAATTTTCCCACGCCGATTTGCGCATTGCAGCCACCCTCTACACACGGTATAATATTCTCTACCATAGCACGATTATTGTAGCAATCAGAGTACCCTATTGCACGATACACAAGTGTGCGCGGCACGAGCAACCGCTATGCGAGCATCGGCTATCTGAGCAACCCGCAACAGGGTTCGCCGGCGCATCCCCCGCAGACGAACTCTGTCACCGACCAATCTATTGCACCTCTGTGGGTGATAACTATCCGGGTCTGGACCCGCTAAGGCTGAACTAATGTCTGCCATACCAACGCAAGTAAGTAGTGAAGGGGACCCCGTTGATAAGGCGCGCCATAGGTCGCGCGCCAAAAAGCCGCAGGCGACGACGGCCAAGCCCGGTGTGCAAGCCGGGGTAAACGGCGGCGGCGCCAATGGAACTGCCAACCCGGGCGCAAAAACGGGCAAACCCGCGCCCAATGGGACCCATGCGCCCGCCGCGCCCCCTCCTACGTATCCTGTCACGCCTGCAGAACCGGCAACCAACACTGCTCCTACCTCTGAACCCTCAATGGAGCCGAACGCGGATCCCCCCACGGCACCCAACCCAGTAGCCACATCGCCAACCAATATGACCACCAACTCCCCGCCCCCGGCGCACTCTCCCCAGCCACCAGTGGGAGACATGGGCGAAAAGACGCACGGTGAGCCAAGTGGTTCACCAATCGCAGAGGCAATCGCGCAGGTAAACGAGGAGCTGGACGAGACACAGGTCGAGGAGATGGACCCCGATGCCGAAATCCCCGCCCAGGTAGTCGCCGCACCGCCGTCTTCGTTGCTCAATGCGCTGGGTCGATTGGCGCCTATGCCGTGCAAGACCGGCACCGCTTCCATCGATCTCCAGCCCGAAGCGGGCGAACTGGAAGCCGTCGAAGAAATGTTGGCACGCACGCCCAAGGGCTACAACGAAAAAGATCACGAACAGATTCTGCGTGCCTATAAGCTCGCGGCCCATGCCCACCGCCCCCAAAAGCGGGAAAGCGGCGAAGGCTATATCTTCCACCCCATCGCCGTCGCCACGATTCTGGCCGATTTGCACATGGATCCCGACACAGTCGCCGCGGGTCTATTGCATGATGTAGTGGAAGATACCGAATTCGATCTGCTCTATCTGCGCACCCACTTTGGCACAACGATTGCCGAGTTGGTCGATGGGGTGACCAAGCTGCGCCGCATCAACGAAATGAGCAACGCGCAACAGGGCATCGCCGACGCCAAAGCCGAATCGCTGCGCAAGATGTTCCTGGCAATGGTAGACGATGTGCGCGTGGTGGTGATCAAACTCGCCGACCGCCTCCACAACATGCGCACGCTGGGCAGCCAGAAGAAACACAAGCAGAAGCGTATTGCCCGCGAAACGCTGGACATTTTTGCGCCGCTCGCCAATCGCCTGGGCATCTGGCAATTGAAGTGGGAACTGGAAGATCTGAGTTTCCGCTATCTGGAGCCAAATACCTATCGCGAGTTGGCGCGCGCCATGCAACAGAAGCGGGATGAGCGCGAAAAATGGGTAGCCAGGGTGCGCCACGATCTGGAACTGGAACTGGCAAAAGCCGGGGTCGAAGCGCAGATATTCGGCAGGCCCAAGCACATCTACAGCGTCTATCGCAAGATGAAACGCAAAGATGTGAGCTTCGACCAGATTTATGACGTCCACGGCTTTCGTATCATTGTAGATTCCGAAGCCCAATGCTATGCCGCGCTGGGCATTGTCCACACCAACTATCGCCCCATCCCCGGCGAATTCGACGATTACATCGCCAGCCCCAAAGATAATATGTATCGCAGTCTGCATACGGCTGTTTTGAGCAAGCGCAGCGGACGCCCTATGGAAATCCAGATCCGTACCCGCGAAATGGACGATGTGGCAGAGCGCGGCATTGCGGCCCACTGGCAATATAAAGAGCAGAAGAAGCACGACGAACGCTTCCAGCAGAAGATCACCTGGCTGCGCGCGCTGATGGATTGGCGGCAGGAAGTCACGGATGCGGGCGAATTTGTCGATAGCATGAAAAGCGATGTCTTTAACGACCGGGTCTATGTCTTCACGCCCCAGGGCGATGTCATCGACCTGGCGGCAGGCTCCACGCCCATCGATTTTGCCTATGCCATCCATACCGAATTGGGCCATCGCTGTCGCGGCGCGAATATCAAGGGTCGCCTGGTGCCGCTGGACTATAAGCTCCAGAACGGCGACCAGGTCACCATTATCTCTGCCAAACGCGGCGGACCCAGCCGCGACTGGCTCAACCCCAATCTGGAATATGTGGCAACCCAGCGCGCCCGCTCCAAGATCCGCCAGTGGTTGCGCAAACAGGGCCGCGAAGAAAATACCCACCGCGGGCGACAGATCCTGGAAAAGGAAATGAAGCGTCTTGCCATCGTGGACAATTTCGAGCAAATCGCCAAAATCTTCAACTATGAAAAAGTGGATGATTTCCTGGCGGCAGTCGGCTATGGGGATATCAATTCCCAGCATCTGGCGACGCGGGTATTGGATCACGAGCGCCGGGAAGTGGAGCGGCGCAACCTGGCGGATCGCTATGCCCAGGGGATTGCGATTGGCTCGGAAAGCCGGAGCAGCAGCAGTATCGCCTCGCAGGATGGCTTCCGCGTGCAGGGCGTCGAGGGTCTGCTCACCCATCTGGGACGGTGTTGCAATCCGGTGCCGGGCGATCCCATTGTGGGCTATGTTACGCGCGGGCGGGGGGTCACGGTGCACCGCACCACCTGCCCCAATATCTCCAACATCGTGCGCAAGGGGCAGGATAACCGCCTGGTAGATGTGCAGTGGGCCGCGCGCCCCGAAGCCACGTTCCCGGTCAACATCCAGGTCAGCGCCTATGACCGTTCGGGGTTGATGCGCGATGTGGCATCACTGGTGGCAGATGAACACATCAACATGGTGCGCATCGAGGCCCTGACCGGCCAAAAGGATAACCTCGCCATCATCAACGCCACGCTGGAAATCCAGAACGCCACCCAACTGGCGCGCATCCTCACCAAAATCGACCGCCTGCCCCACGTAGTCGATGCCACGCGCCTGATCAACTAGCCGCGCCACACACGCACACGCGCCAGAAAAGTACGCGAAAAGCGGCAACGGGCGATGTATGTAAAATGCCCGTTGCCGCCTGTAAATCCTTCATCCTTCATCCTTCATCCCTCAACCTTCAACCTTCAAATGATACCCCTTGCCGCGCACAGTGTGCAGATAGATGGGGTCCGAAGGGTCGGGTTCAATACACTCGCGCAACCAGCGAATATGCACATCCAGCGTGCGGGTGTCGTCCATAAAGCTGGTATCCCAAATGGTTTGCATGATGTCTGCGCGGCTGACCACCCGGTTGTGATTGTCTAGCAACAAGTGCAGAAGCGCGCATTGTTTGGGTGTCACGCGGCTTTGTCCATTGGGTGTGACCACCGTGCGCGTGAGCAGGTCCAGGCGGATCGGCCCGCGCTCCATCACATGCGCCGCGTTCATTGCGAGCACTTCGGCCAGAAGCGCGCGCAATTCCGCCGCGCCCCAGGGCGGCTCCCAATAGAGATCAAAAGCAAACCCCGATAGGGGACGCGGGCCGACAGCCACCAATTTTGTCTCGGCAAAGCGCTGGCGCAGAATCCCGGCGAAGCGCGCGCGGCTGTTGGGTCTGGCTTCGGTCTCCAGCAGAATGAACAACGGCGAAAGCGCCCGCAAGATGCGCAAGGCTTGCTTTTGCGTGGTCGCCGTGACCAATCCCACATCGCAGCCAATCTCATAGTCCGGCTCACGGTCACTCTCGCGGCTGGGATCAGGGCTGTGGGCAGCATCGCGCAACAGGCGCGGCAGGGGCAATCCATCTGCCGGGACCAGTTGCAACCACTGTTTGCCAAGTGCCTGGGCAGTCTGCGCCGTGCCCACAAATAGCCCCCAGGCGCGGTGGTGGGGAATGCGAGATTCCAGCGTGGCAAAATCGACCCGTTGTGCGCACGCAGACGCGGCACTGGCTTGTGTGGCACTGGCTTGCAGCGCTGTCGCAGTGCGCGACAAAGACCGCGCGCGTGGACGCGCATAGATCAAAATCTGTTCCAAAGCTTCCAAAGCTTCCAAAGCGTGGTCTGGCGCGTCGGTCATGCCTGCAATTCTTTTGCGATTCTGTAAACTATCTGGCTTGGCACTGTCTGGCTTGGCACTGTCTGGCTTGGCACTGTCTGGCACCATACCCGCGAATATCGACTGGGGCGTGGCGCACACAGGTGGAGGATGACATAACGCCATCTTCACATAAGTATACATGAACCCGGCGCGGCCCGCAATCACCGGCCAAAAAACTTCCCCCCAAAGTTCATGCGGCGTGTGGACAACTTCAGTGACAAGCGAAAGTTGCCGGCATAGAGCTGCGCGACGGGTAGAAATAAAAGCTGCGCGCCGCACAGCTAACTCTGCGCGGGTCGCAACCAGTGCGAACGCGTGCAAAGGGCCTGTGTGGCGCGCAGCAAAAGGCGCGGCAAGCTACAACTTAATTGCAGCCAATTGGTCAATCATCTCGTTGATCACATCGAAACCACCCTGCCAGAAGGCAGGATCCGCAGCATCGATGTTCGCCTCGCGTAGAATGTCGGTGGGGTGCGCCGAGCCGCCATACTGGAGCATCCGCAGATAGCCGGGCTTGAAGGCCGCGCCTTCTTCCTGGAAGCGGCGATAGAGCGCCACCACCAGCAATTGCCCAAAGCTATAGGCATAGCAATAGAAAGGCGTGTGATAGATGTGGGGAATACTGACCCACTCATATTTGAATTCCTCGCCAATCTCCACGCTGTCGCCAAATTGCTGGCGCAGGTTGTCCATGTAGAGATCGTAGAGCCGGTCGGTCGAAGTGCCTGCCTGAATCGCGGCGTGGGCGTCTTTTTCAAACATGACAAAATGCGCCTGGCGCATAACGGTGGCATACATATCATCCACCGCATCGGCCAGAATCGTGCGCCGCACCAGCGGGTCTTTCTCCTCATTCAGCAGCCGCTCGGTGAGCAGCATTTCCGAGAAGACGGATGCGGTCTCGGCCAGGGGCAGCGAGGAATGTTGGGTAAAGAGCGAATGATCTTCGGCCATCATGCTGTGAATCGCATGGCCCAGTTCGTGGGCCAGCGTCGCCACATCCTGCACCTTGCCGTTGTAATTCATCATCACCCAGGGCGTCATGCTGGGCAGCACCGTGGCACAAAACGCGCCGCCGCGTTTGCCCTTGCGCACCTGGCTATCAATGTGATCCTGGTCGAAGACGCGTTTGGCATGGCGGGCAATGGCGGGATCAAAATCGCCAAACGTATCCAGCACCATATGCACCGCGTCGTTATAATCGACCTTCTTATCGGTTTCCGCCAACGGCGCATAGACGTCATAGCGACGCAGCTTTTCCATGCCCAACCAGCCGGCCTTGAGCTTGAAATAGCGCTGGAAGACCGTAGCATTCTCGCGGCTCACATTCAGCAGGGCATCCACCGCGGCATCGGGCAGATCGTTGCGCACATTGCGCACCGAAATCGGCGAAGCATAGCCGCGCAGCTCTACATGGTCGGAATGCCAGTCTTGCACCACATTGGTATAGATCTGCGCCAGGATATTGGCGTCTTTGGCATATTCCCGATACAGCTCCTGATAGGCCGCGGCGCGCAGATCCGGATTGGGGCTGCGCACATACGACATCAAGCCGTCGCGCGTAAAGGTCTGTTCCTCGCCATCCACTTCCAGCTTGAACTCCATGCGGCTGGTGAGCATGGTATAGACCGTGTCCAGCGCGTTGACGCCGTTGGCGTCTTTGATATTGATGATCTGTTCCGACTTCTCATCCAGCGTATAGGGCTTGGTGCGCCGCATATCTTCCAGGTGGAAGCGATAGTCGGGATATTGCTCGGCGCTGGGCAACAACGCCGCGGCCTCATCGTCATCCAGACTTTTCCACCACAGGTCAAAGAAAAGCATACGGTTCTGGGCACGGGTCAACACCTGGTCCATACGGTTCATATAGGCCAGCGTATCCGTGTCTTGCGTATCCTGGGTAAATTTCAGATGTCCATACGCACTCAGCGTATACATATCTGCCGCCAGCGTTTCCACCATCTGCACAGTATCGATCAGCGCGGCAGGCTCCATCTCGGCGTCCAACTGGGCGCGCTGGCCTTCAAAGGCAACCAACGCGGCTTCCAGATTCGCCAGACGGGCATTGATGGCTTCGTCCGAGGCATCGGGCACCAGCTCCGCGAGCGACCAGCCCGACGGCACATAGGGTTGTGCGGGTCCACCGTTTGTGGGTTCACCGTTTGCGGGTTGATTGTCGTGCGCGCCATTGGTGCGCACGGTCTCGTCCACGGTCCCAGCCACAGCGTCAACAGGAGTGTTGACAGGTTTGGCGTTTTCAGAATTCGTCATAATCTTCTCGGTTCGTCTACAAACTGCGCCTAGTTCATCTGTTCCTGGGCAAGGCGGCGCAACACAGTCTGCAAAATGCCGCCGTTCATATAATAATTGACCTCGACCGGCGTATCGATGCGGCTCATGGCCTGGAATTCGGTGACCTTGCCGCTTGCCGAAGTGGCGCGCACGGTATAAATTTGCCCCGGCACCATCTCCTGGCTCAATCCCAGAATAGCATAGGTCTCATAGCCGTCCAGACCCAGCGTTTCCGGGCTATCGCCTTCGAGGAATTGGAGCGGCAGCACGCCCATGCCCACCAGATTGCTGCGGTGAATGCGTTCGTAGCTTTCGGCGATGACCGCGCGCACGCCCTGGAGCAATACACCCTTGGCAGCCCAGTCGCGGCTGGAGCCGGAGCCATATTCCTTGCCGGCGAGGATGACCAGCGGCGTATCTTCGGCCATATAGCGTTCGGCAGCGGTCCAGATGGGCAAAATCTCGCCCGATGGAATGTGCTTGGTCACGCCGCCTTCCACACCATCCAGCATCTTGTTTTTGATGCGGATATTGGCAAAGGTGCCGCGCATCATCACTTCGTGGTTGCCACGGCGGCTGCCATAGCTATTCCACTCCGAACGATCTATGTCGTGTTCTTCCAGATAGGCCCCGGCGGGGCTGCCGGGTGCAATCGAGCCTGCCGGGCTGATGTGGTCGGTGGTGGTGCTATCGGGCATCATCGCCAACACGCGCGCCCCGGTAATGGGCTGGGGCGCCGGTACATCCAATGTGATATCAAAGAAGGGCGGCTCCTTGATATAGGTGCTGAAATCATCCCAGGCAAACAGCTCTCCACCCGCCACGGCAATCTTGTTAAATTCCTCGTTGCCGTCGAAGACGTTGGCATATTCTTCCTGATAAAGTTCGGGCTTCAGGCTGCGGCGGATGGCATCCTGCACGTCGGCCTGGGTGGGCCAAATGTCGCGCAGATAGACCGGCTGCCCATTCGGGTCTTCGCCCAGGGGTTCAGTCTCCAGATCCAGATCCACCGTGCCCGCAATCGCATAGGCCACCACCAGGGGCGGCGACGCCAGGAAATTGGCGCGCACATCGGGGCTGATGCGCCCCTCGAAATTGCGGTTGCCGCTCAACACCGCGGCCGCGACCAGATCGCCTTCTTTAATCGCCGCGCTGATATGTTCGGGCAATGGCCCGCTGTTGCCAATGCAGGTGGTGCAACCATAGCCCACCGTGTGAAAATTCAAGGCTTCCAAATAGGGATTGAGACCGCTGGCGTCCAGATATCTGGTCACAACCTTGCTGCCGGGCGCCATGCTGGTCTTGACCCAGGGCTTCACATCCAGCCCGCGCTCCACCGCATTCTTTGCCAACAGGCCCGCGCCCAGCATCACGCTGGGGTTGCTGGTATTGGTGCAAGAGGTGATGGCCGCGATTACCACCGAGCCGTGCTTCAATTCATAGGAACGCCCATCTTGCTCGATGCGCACGCGCCGCTTGGCAGCGTCTTCGCTCAGGCCAAAGCCCTGCGCGCCCACCGGCGCAGTGACCGATTTGTTCCACACGCGCTTCATATCGTCCAGATCAATGCGGTCCTGGGGTCGTTTGGGACCGGCAAGGCTGGGCTTCACCGTCGCCATATCCAGCTCCAGCGTATCGCAGAAGACCGGCTCCGGCATATCCGTCGTGTGGAACAGCCCCTGCTCCTTGGAGTAGCGCTCCACCAGATCGACCAGCTCTTCGCTGCGTCCGGTGCCCACCAGATAGCGCAGGGTTTCTTCGTCTACGGGGAAATAGCCGATGGTCGCGCCATATTCGGGCGCCATGTTGGCAATCGTCGCACGGTCGGGCAAAGTGAGACGCGGCAACCCCGAGCCATAGAATTCCACAAATTTGCCCACCACGCCATGCGCGCGCAACATCTGGGTCACCCGCAACACCAGATCGGTGGCGGTAGAACCTTCGGGCAATTCGCCCGTCAGCTTGAAGCCCACCACTTCGGGCAACAGCATATAGATGGGCTGCCCCAGCATGACGGCCTCGGCTTCGATACCACCCACACCCCAGCCCAAAACGCCCAGGCCGTTGATCATGGTGGTGTGGCTATCGGTGCCCACCAGCGAATCGGGATAGGCGACCAGATCGCCGTTGCTGCGTCCGGTCTGCACCACACTCGCCAGATATTCCAGGTTCACCTGATGCACAATGCCGGTAGCCGGCGGCACCACGCGGAAGTTATCGAATGCTTCCTGGCCCCATTTCAGAAATTCATAGCGTTCCCGATTGCGTTCGAACTCGCGTTCGGCGTTGTACATGAGCGCAAAGCTGCTGCCAAACCGATCAACCTGCACGCTGTGGTCGATCACCAGATCCACCGGCACCAGCGGGTTCACCTTGTTGGGATCGCCGCCCAGCCGCGCCATAGCATTGCGCAACGCAGCCAGATCGACCACGCTGGGCACGCCAGTAAAGTCTTGCAGCACCACCCGCGCAGGTTTGAAGGGAATTTCCACCGAGCCGGCGGTTTCAGGACTCCAGCGGGCGATGGTCTCCACCGCGTCCTGGGTAATTTCGAAGCCATCGGCCTGGCGCAAAGCCGCTTCGAGCAAGACCTTGATTGAAAATGGCAGGCGCGAAATATCGGCGACGCCCTGCTTTTCTAACGCAGACAGACGATAGAGCACAGCCGGCCCGCTGCCGGTTTCAAATGTGTCCTTGGCGTGAAAAAAATCTTGTGTTGCCATCAGGTTTTCCTTTCGCTGCGGGTCGAGTGGGCGGGTCGAGTGGGAGAGATGCGTAAAATCGTACCCGCCAGGCTCACCATATGAGTCGGTTCCTAGAACTTTTGTACCGTGTATCATACCAGCCCTTGAGACGATCTCTAAATGATTGGGACCTTTATGTGAAAATACACGTCCCCGCCCTTACATCTCCAATCCCTATCTCGATCTAATTCCTAGCTCGATCTCTGCCAGGTCTTTGCCGAATGTCTCTGACCGGCATATTCAATTTACCGGACGGATTGGCACATCAACCGTATCCGGCGCGCCCGTTTGAGCGTCTCCATCTATACCGACGAGTTGTGCGGTTCAAGTTGTGCGGTTCAAGTTGCGCGGGGCAGCATTTGCCGTGCCATTGCACCGCGACAAATGCCGCGCCGGTTTGCCGGAAAGCAGACGTGTCAAAAACGATTTGGTTTCGTCCTGTGAATATGTTAATATACTATACAGGACTCTAGGGTACGATCCTGGGGCCATTTTATCCTTATTTTTTGTATAATCATACATTTGTATAATCATACAGTGGTTTTAACGGTGATTTAGTCGTAAAATAATAGTTGTACTATAATCATCCGATTTTTTAGTTGCGTTTGATTTTGTCAGTTTGTCGTTTTTCAATCCTGGCTGTCTGTATCTTTTGCATTCTTATTGTTGTATTGTCTTGTTGTATTGTCTTGTTTTATTGTCAGGCAATTTGTTTTCATCTCAATCATCCAAAGTTGGAGATATGCCCATGCAACAGTGTAAGCTGGTGATACGGTCGGTGCTTTTGGCGCTCTTCGTATTCACCCTTATGGCGGTCTCTCCGGTGGGATTTACCCAAGGGGCGGCGCTTGCTCAGGGGGAAGTGCCAGCCGATGTCGACCCGGAACCACAGGACCCGGACCCCTCGTTCGAATTTTTCAAGCTTGTCAATGGCAATGACGCCAATTCGCTCGACGCGGCCGTTCAGGTCGAATCCGGCGCGAATCTCGTTTTTCGGTATGAAGTGTCCAATTCGGGCAACATTACGCTGACCTGGAGTACGCTCACCGATGATGTATTTGGCGACCTGACGGCAGAGTGCGGTTTGCCGCGCCAGGTGGTGGTCGGTGCCGTCGAAGCCTGTGAGATTACGCGGCCTGCCGGGCAGTTTCCCGACGGGCAGCAAAACATCGGCACGGCGACAGTAGTGGATCTCGACCCACAGCAGGATGTGGCCTGGTATCAGACGCCGCCGGTGCAGCCCGAACCGCAGCCCGGTTTCACACTGACCAAACTGGTGAACAGCCAGGACGCCGACACGCTGGAAGGCGCTCCGCTGGTTCCTGTGGGCGCATCACTCCTGTTTCAGTACCAGGTTGTCAACACCGGCGATGTGCCCATCGAATGGGCGACCCTGACCGATGATGTATTCGGCGATCTGACCCAGGAATGTGAACTGCCCATCACGGTCGCAGTCGGCAGTTCTTCCACATGTGATATTACGCGCCCGGCAGGCGACTTTGCCGACGGTCGCCAGAATGTGGGGACGGCCACGGTAACCAATCTGCCGCCGCAACAAAATGTCGCCTGGTATCGCACACCGCCGCTTGCGCAACCGGAACCGGAACCTGAGCCGGAACCTGAACCGCAGACACCGGTGACACCGCCTGTGCCCATTCCCGAACCCATCACAATCGTGTTGTTCGGTACTGGTCTGGCAGCCCTTTCGGCAGCGGCAGCAGCACGGCGCAAGAATCAGGACTAGACCTCAGGAAGAACCATATAGCCAGGCAGTATCGTAAATCTGACATCTTTTTGACATCAGATATGCAATCGGTATACAACTCAAAACAGGCGATCCGGCACAGTGGATCGCCTGTTTTTTTGTGCAGAATTTCAGACCTGGCTGTGCCTGCAAAAGCCCAATTCCCACCCATGTTTCCAGTGTAAGAACAGCGTGTACATGTCCGATTCAAGCCTCATTCATGCCCCAATTCATGCGCCGTCCGATCCAGTCACACCTCGGCCACGCACCCCGCGCCTCCCCCAGACCAGTCCGCAGAGGAAATCATCGCAATCGCCCCAGCATCTGCTATACTAAAACCAGAGATACAGGTTGGAAAATTGCCTGAAAACGGCCCACGGTTCCGAAACTTGTAGACAAAGCAGGCAACAGGTTTGGGCGGAATACCAAGAGGCTAACTGCACAAAATGGAGATTATATGGTGTTCATGAATATCCTGGCACGA
The DNA here is from genome assembly GCA_040880365.1 of Litorilinea sp. Taxonomy (GTDB): domain Bacteria; phylum Chloroflexota; class Anaerolineae; order Caldilineales; family Caldilineaceae; genus JBBDIO01. The sequence goes on along the minus strand of JBBDIO010000152.1, from coordinate 14,988 downwards.
CGCGTGCTGACTGTTCTGCTGGGCATCGGTTTGGTTATCCCAGCATTGGGCGTGCAAAGCCCGGCGGTAGTGGCTGCGACGCCTGCGGCCATACAAGGTGCGAAAATACAGAGTTCAGAAATGCAGAATTCGGGCGTGCAAATCGCAGATACGGCCCACGGGGTTAGCTTCGCCTGGACACGTACAACGCAAAATCTGGAACAGACGGCTGCCGAACAGGCCACCACCGATTGGCAGGCAGAATTCGCCAGCCAGCTCGCGGGCGAGCATCTGCTGCCCATCTATAGCTTCAGTGTCTGGCCGCGCATGAACGATATCCCCGCCCAGGAATTGATCAATATCCAGATTCTGGAACAGGTCACCCGCCCTTTTAGCGGCGCATTGCCACCTGCGCCGTCGCTCACACCGAATGCGCTGGATTACACCCGGCCCGACTATGTGGAACCGTTTGCCGCGCCGCCTCTGCCCACCAGCCCGCTCACCATTCTGCGCGAAAGCCGCACCCGGGGCCAGGCGGAAATCATTATCGCCTTCAACCCCATCTATCAGGATGTCACAAGTGGTCAGCTCGTCCAGGTGGATCAGATCCGGGCCGAAATCGGCAATGTGATCCGCCCCGGCGCAGGTGACGCGCAGGCCGCGGCGACAGTGGGCGTGGCCGGGGCCTATGCCCTGGAAGCCGTGCCCCCGACCAATCCGCTGGCAAATCAGGCGGCGTGGAAAATCACGGTCGCGACAGGCGGTATTCAGGAACTCAAAGCCGCCGATCTGGGCGCGGCAGGGCTATCCAATCCCGCCACCAACACATTGGCGCTCTATCACAACGGCGAAGAAGTCGCACTGCACATCATCGATGCCAACGACAACGGGCGCATCGATGGTGCAAACGATGCTCTGCGCTTTTATGCACCGCCCCCCGGCGATCTGTGGAATCTGACTGCTACCTATTGGCTGGCCCAGGGCAATACCGACCGCGCGCGCATGAGCGTTGCGCCCGCCGCTGCCGCCGCTGCGCCCATTCGCACCACCGCCTATGCCCAGGGCGTCTGGCGTCAGCCCAAACTCTACAACTCCAACATCCCCGGCACACACGGTGACTACTGGTTCCATCTCGACGCGCTGGCCCGCGCCGATGTGCCGATTGCCGACCGGCGCTTTGCCGCAGATATTGCGCCCACGCTGCCGCTTGCCCAGGACACCGATCTGGATGCCACAATCCAATTGCAAAGCACGCTCTATCGGCTGGAAGGCAGCAACTTCACCAATACACCGCACCTGTTGCGCTTTTCGGCCCAGGATGGCGCACAGCAGGAAGTCCCCTATAGCTTTGCCCAGGGCGGCAGCATGCAAAATGTCACCTTCGACCATACACTCGCCGCCCCGACGCCAAGCCTCACAGTCTCTTTTCTGGTCGGGGAGCGGCCGTTGGGCATCCTGTTTGACAGTGTCCACTGGCAGCAGCCGGTGAATCTCAATTTCCGCGTGGATGGCGAAAATCGCGGCGCAGACTTTTTCGGCATTGCGGGGAGCTGGCGGTATCGACTGCGCAATTTGCCCGCAGGCGCGCACCTCTACGATGTCTCCGACCCCGTTGCGCCGCGGCGGGTGGCTTTGTCCAACGCCGGCGACGACAAACTCTTTGGCGCGACGCAGCCGGCCTGTGACGACTGCACGGGTGGCGTAGGCCACTATATCATCGCCGGACCCGGCACCGTCCACGCGCCGGACATCGCCGCCCATACCCCCATCAATTTGCGCGCAGGCGGCGCCGACGCGCTCTACATCGCGCCCGCCGAGTTTCACAACACGCTGGAGCCGTTGCTCCAACTGCGCCGCGACCAGGGCTATAGCGTGGCAGTCGTAACGCCCCAACACATCTACGATAGCTGGAGTTTTGGGCAAGTCGCGCCCAATGCCATTCGCAACTTTTTGCGCCACAGCGTGGCAACCTGGCGTCCTGCCCCCATCTCGGTCGTCTTTGTGGGCGACGGCCCCCACGATCCCCACAGCATTCTGACCTATGGCAATCCCAATTTCATCCCGCCCTATCTGGCACATGTGGATCCCCACAACGGTCAGACCGCGTGCGAAAGCTGCTATGGGCAACTCGACGGCGCGGATCCGCTGAACGAAAGCGCGTTTGCTATGGATATCTGGGTCGGGCGGCTGCCGGTGATCAACAGCACCGAATTGCGCAGCGTGGTCAACAAAATTGTGCGCTACGAGCAGGCATCCGACGTGAATGCGCCCTGGCGGCGCACGTCGCTGCAAATCGCCGACGACTACTTCCGCCCCGATGGCACACTGGATGACGCGGGCGACTTTGTGGCCTCTGCCGAATCGATCAATGCGCTCAAGCCGGGCGGCATACGTGTGAAACGCCACTATTTCAACGTCGCGCTCACCCCTGCCCAACTCGCGGGGCTGGATAGCGAATATCGTGCCCTCTACGAATCCTATGCTGCGTGGTTTACCAACGACCCCGATGCCGCCCAGCAAAAATCCATACAGCTCATGAACGAGGGCGCAGGGCTTGTGACCTATACGGGCCATGCCAACCACTGGAAATGGGCCGGAACCACGCCCGATTCGGAGAACAACCAACTTTTTGGCCTGGTCGATGTCAACAATCTGCACAACCTGGATGAACTCTTTATCGGCCTGTCGATGACCTGCTATACATCGCTCTTCTCCGAACCCGCGCCCGCCCATTTCACACTGGACGAACGCCTGGTCCTGCGGCCTTCGGGCGGGGCCGTCGCCACCTGGGGACCCTCTGGGCTGAGCATTGTCTATGCCCACGATATGTTGCAAAAGGGCTTTCATGAAGCGCTGTGGGAGGCAGACCCCATGACCGCGCGCATGGGTGAACTGATCGAGGCAGGCTATGCCGAAGTCCGCCGCCAAAGCTGCTGTCAGGATGTGTTGAAAACCTTCCTGCTGCTGGGCGATCCGCTGATGCCCGCGCGACTAAATTCGCAGAACAATCAGTATCTGCCCACGCTGCAAAGCGCGGATTAGCACGCCCCATGTCTCATGCAGGCGATTTGGAACCCACGCCACTGTCCCCCCGTGCCGGTGGCGCGTCCAATGCCCACGATTCGGTGCGCAACTATAGCGGCATCCAGCGCGTTCTGTTCATTACCTTGTTGCTGCACATCGTCGCGATGACGGCGAAATTGGGCGTTGGTTTCTGGACCGGCGCGCTGAGTCTGATCGCCGATGGGCTGGATACGCTGTTCGACGGCGTCTCCAACCTGGTCGGACTCATCGCCGTGCGCCTGAGCAGCCGTCCACCGGATCGGGAACACCCCTATGGGCATCGCAAATATGAAACGCTGGCCGCGCTGTTGCTGGCAGGCATCTTTTTCATTACAGCCTGGGAATTGGGACGCGATGCCATCAACCGGCTGCTGGACCCGCCGCCCGTCACTGTCAACGCGTGGAGCGTAGGCGCGCTGGTCGTGGGCGCCACCATCCAGGGCTGCATCGGCGTGTGGGAGATGCGCAAAGGCCGCCAATTGGACAGCGAATTTCTGCGCGCCGATGCCCGCCATGCGCTGGCGACCATCGGCGTGAGTGCGACCGTGCTGGTGGGCCTCGTTCTGGTCCGTGCAGGCTACCTCTGGGTCGATGCTCTGGTCGCGTTGCTGGTCGCAGGCATCATTGCCAAGATTGGCGTGGATACTGTGCGCGAGAATATCCCCGCGCTCATCGACGAAGCGCCGCTGGCCCCCGAAAACATTGGTGCGATTGTAGCAGAAGTCGCGGGCGTGGAAAGCTATCACCGCATCCGTAGCCGGGGCGTCGTTGACCAGGTGGCGATCGACCTGCATGTGCGCGTTGCGCCCCAGCTTTCGGTGCAAGAGGGCAACGCCATCGCCGATGAAGTACGCCGGCGGCTGTTGACGCTGCCCGGCGTGACCGATGTGACCGTCCACGCCGAAGCCGAACGCGATGTGGACAGCGCCGCCGATCTCTACAGCGCCGCCAAACTGGCCGCCCAGGAATTGAGTGTCGTCGTCCACGAATCGTGGATCCAGCAGGAAGGCGACTATCTGAGTATGCACCTGCATGTAGGGGTAGACCCCATGCTGTCGCTCAGCAATGCCCACGATCTGGTAGACACACTGGAAAATACGATTCTGGACCGCCAACCCAGCCTGACCGCGGTCCACACGCACATCGAGCTGGCCTCCCATGAGTTTCTGCCCAGCGCGCGCGTCAGTCGGGGCCTGCACGAACGCATTTCTCAGCAGATCGAAGTGGCCACCGCCGAAATCTCCCGCATCAGCCATCCCCATAATATCCAGACTCGGCAAGTAGAGGGTAAACTATTTATTGTGCTGGAAGCGTGGGTAGATGGCGATCTGTCGGTGCGCGAGGCGCATGAACTCAGCACCCAGCTCCAGGATGCCATCCGCGCCGCCATCCCCAATGTAGGCGAAGCGTTGGTGCATCTGGAGCCACAGCCCGCCTGACACACTGCCTGCGCAGCCCCCTGCCCGGCACGTGGCGACATGTGGCTGTCCACCACAACCCGGCCTGTGGCGTGTAACCCATCCGGCATGCACAATTCGCCGGCGCAACGAAGAAGCAAGCAAGAAGGACAATCACCGTGAGCACTGATCGCAAACCTGCCCCCGCTGCCGGCCGCGAACCCGCGCCTGCCCAAACTGCGCCCACACCTATAAAAAACGCCAACATTAAAACTGCCACAGTCATCGGCGCGGGCACGATGGGCGCAGCCATCGCCGCGCATCTGGCGAATGCCGGGCTGACGGTCTATCTGCTGGATATGGCCGCCCCCGACGAACCTGCGCCCGATGCTTCTGGCGATACGCCTGCGGATGCGCCTGCCGAACACGCCCCGCGCAATCGCATTGTCGCCGCGGGGTTTGAACGCATGCGCAGCGCGCGCCCGGCCCATCTCTATACGCCCCAGCTCGCGCAGAATATCACGCTGGGCAATCTGGAAGATGACCTGGACGCGTGCGTGGGGCGCAGCGACTGGATTATCGAAGCCATTGTCGAAAAACTGGAGCCTAAACAGGCGCTCATGGCGCGGATCGAAGCGGCGGCCCCGGCGCACGCCATCATCTCGACCAATACATCGGGGCTGCTCATCGCGGCCATCACCGCCGGGCGCAGCGCTGATTTTGCGCGCCGCTTTTTGGGCGCACATTTCTTCAACCCACCCCGCTATCTCTATCTGCTAGAGCTAATCCCCACCCCCGCGACCGACCCGGCCATTGTGCAGCAACTGCGCACATTTGCCATCCACAGCCTGGGCAAAGGCGTAGTCATCTGCCGTGATACGCCCAACTTCATCGCCAACCGCATGATTAGCTACATCATCAGCCAGACCCTGGAATTTGCCGTAGAGCGAGGATATACAGTCGATGAAGTGGACTATCTGGCAGGCCCGTTGATTGGGCGGCCGCGTTCGGGGTTGTTTCGGCTGCTGGATGTGATCGGCATTGATGTCATGGCGCAGATCAACCGCAATCTCTACACGTTGATTGCCCACGATCCCGACCGCGACGCGCTACAGGCCCCCCTGCATACGGCCGCGTGGGATACGCTCATCGCCGCCGGACATCTGGGTTCCAAACGGGGACAGGGCTTTTACAAGACCGTGACCGATGACGAGGGCACCCGCGCATTCTGGACACTGGACCTGCAAGCCGCGCGCGCTGGCACGGTAGACTATCACCCGCCCCAGACGCCCGATTTTCCTGCGCTGCACGCGCTGCGCCGTGCGCCTCTGGTCGAACGCCTGCGCGCCATCCTCGCCCAATTCGATACCGACCCCCAGGATCGCGGCGCGGCGCTGGTTTGGCACACAGTGGCACATGCCCTGGTCTATGCTGCGCGCCGGCTGCCCGAAATTGCCGATAGCATCGTGGATATCGACCGCGCCATGCGCTGGGGGTTCATCTGGGAAATGGGGCCGTTCGAGCTGTGGGATGCGCTGGGCGTCGCAGACACCGCCGCGCGCATGACCGCCAGCGGCATCGAACCGCCCGCCTGGGTCGGCGAAATGCTGGCGCAGGGCCATACCAGCTTCTACACAACCGAAGACACAGACGCGTGGGTCTACGACCCAACCCGCACGACCTATGTGCCGGTGGCGGGCGATAGTGTGCGCTGGGATATGCCCGCCATCCACCGCAAAGGCAAGGCCGTCTATGCCAACGACTCGGCGACGGTGCATCTGGTCCCGGGCACAGAGACCACCCCCCAGCCCATGCTGCTGCTGGAATTTCACTCCAAGCTCAATGCGCTGGACCCCGGCTCGCTAGACGCGCTGGAAGCCGCGCGCGATGCGCTGCTGGAAGGCACAGGCAACACAGACCAAAGGCCGACAGGGAATGATGGCACATCCGTGGCAGGCTTGCTCATCGCCAATGCCGGTGTGCATTTCTGTGTAGGGGCCAATCTCCAGCACATGCTCGACGCAGCCCAGGCGCAAGATTGGGATACCCTTTCCAAATTCATCCAACGCGGCCAATATCTGTTTCTGGATCTGCGGCGCGCCGCCCGCCCGGTGGTCGCTGCGCCCTTTCAGCGCGTGCTGGGCGGCGGCGTCGAAGTCTGTCTGGCAGCGCAGCGCGTGGTGGCCCAGGCCGAGACCTATCTGGGCCTGGTGGAGACCAGCGTAGGCTTGATCCCCGGCTGGGGCGGCTGCAAAGAATTGACGCGCCGCCATGTATACCCCGGCGCGGATTCCCATGCCATGCCCGCCGGGCTGGAACGAATCTTCGATACCATTGTGGGGGCCAGGGTTTCCACATCGGCCCACGATGCCCAGCGTCTGGGGCTATTGGACCCCGACGACATAGTCGCCATGAACCCCATGCGCCTGATCGAAACGGCGCGCGCGCAGCTCTATGCTCTGGCGGCCCAGCCCCGCCCCAAAAACGCCGCCGCACAAGTCTATGCTGCGGGCCGCGCCGGGCGCGCACTGCTCGATGCCCGCATCGAAGACCGCCAAAGCCGCGGGCAATTCACCGACTACGATTGCGCGATCGCGCATCAGCTGGCGCATGTGCTGTGTGGCGATGGCGACGCCGGTTGGCAGCCCGAAGAAACCTTTTTAGAAAGAGAGCGCGAAGCGTTTGTGCGGCTGGCCGGCGAACCCAACACCCAGGCGCGCATGGCGCATATGCTGCGCACGGGCAAACCACTGCGCAATTGACTGTGCAATTGACCGGCTAGCCTGCCAGGCGCGCGCCCAATGGGACACGCGTCGCAAGTAGGCTTACAATAGACACATACAACGCAACTATTTCAGCGCATTCATCACAACGCGCACGCATCGAAACGTATTCACAGGCAAAACTGCCAACGAGGAAAGGAACCTCACCATGAAAGCAATCCGTGTGCACGAATTTGGCGGCTCGGACCAGCTCCGCTATGAAGATGCCCCCGCGCCCAAACCACAAGCCGACGAGGCCCTGGTCAAGCTGGAAGCCGCGGGTCTGAACTTTATCGACATCTACCACCGGACGGGAGCCTACCCGCTCCAGAAGCCCTTTATCCCCGGTCTGGAAGGCGCAGGCGTTATCCAAAGCGTCGGCCAGAATGTAACCGAGTTTGCGCCCGGTGACCGCGTTGCCTGGACGATGGGGCCAAATTCCTATGCCGAAGAAGTGGCCGTGGCGACACGCTTGCTGGTGAAGATTCCCGATAGCGTCGGCACGCAAACCGCGGCCGCAGTCATGCTGCAAGGGTTAACGGCCCATTTTCTGGCCCACAGCACATTCCCTCTGCAACCCGGACACACTGCGCTAATCCATGCCGCGGCCGGTGGCGTGGGCTTGCTGCTGGTACAGATGGCGAAAAAAGCCGGGGCGTGGGTCGTGGGCACAGTTTCTACCGAAGAAAAGGCCAAACTGGCGCGCAATGCCGGGGCGGATGAGGTGATTCTCTACACCCAGGCCGATTTCGAAGAAGAGATCAAACGCCTGACCAATGGGCAAGGGGTACATGTGGTCTATGACAGTGTGGGCAAAACCACCTTCGACAAAAGCCTGAACTGCCTGCGCCCGCGCGGCTACATGGTGCTCTTTGGACAGGCCAGCGGCGCAGTCGCGCCCATCGATCCCCAGATTCTCAACCAAAAGGGGTCGCTCTTCCTCACCCGTCCCACTTCGGCGCCCTATCTGGCAACGCGCGAAGAGCTGTTGTGGCGGGCCAACGATGTGTTTGGCTGGCTCGAAGCCGGTGAGCTGAATGTGCGCGTCGATACGACGTTCCCTCTCGCCGAAGCCAAAGCCGCCCATGATTATATGGAAGGCCGCAACACCAAGGGCAAAGTTCTGTTGATTCCCTGATAACACGGATACATCTGCGCCAATGATGCGCCAATGATGCGCCAATAAAAACGGGGGAGATCGGAATACCGATCTCCCCCGTTTTTATTACAAGGCTTTAATTGCAAGGCCGTGCCAATGGCTACCTACCGCACATCTGCCGACCAGTCGCGCATAATACGCTCGGTCTCTTCGGCGTGGGTAGTCTCGTCGGCGACCATATCTTCCAGCATCACCTGCAAACCCTTATCGCCAAAAGCCTCGGCCTCGTCGGCGCGGGCGGTGTAGCCCTTAACCGCCTTGCGCTCGGCTTCCAATACGGCTTCCAGCATTTCAAAGTTGGTCTCCGCCGGTTTCACCGGGGCCGGAACCGTAGTCGGCTCCCCGCCCAGGGCCACAATCTTATTCGCCAGAAACTTGGCATGACCTAACTCATCCCCGACTTCGCTTCCGAAAAAATCTACCAATTGCGGGCGATGTGCGCCCGTCACCTTGGCTGCATACGTCGTATATTGAATCACAGCAGCCAATTCATTCGCCAGATCATCATTCAGGTTTTTGATCAGTGTTTCCTTATTCATTGGTGCGCTGCTCCTTTTATTGTTTCTATCTTATTGTTTCTAGTGCTGATTGGGGCCTGCTATTCAGCACTATCTACTCAACTTCTACTGCTTTGGTTTTTCATAAACCGTAGCGTGATGACTATTGTGCAAACGTCATCACGCTACGGTTCATTTTATTACCGGATATGGATAAAGTCAGTAATCTTCAACCGGCTTGTCCATTCGGATAATATTTTCTCGGTGCCAGGGCGGACGCCGTTGTAATCGGCCTGGTCTCCCGTACTCTTAACGATTTTCCAGAAGACTAGCGGGACATACGGTGCATGAAGTCATTGACTTCGCGCTCGGCCTGTTCGCGTTCATAGCCATAGCGTTCCTGAATCTTGCCCACCAGCTTTTCATACTCACCTTCGGCCTGAGTCAGATCGTCGTCGGTCAATTCGCCCCACTGGGATTTCACACCACCCTTGATCTGATTCCACTTGCCCTTGAGCATATCGTTGTTAATGGCCATTCTTAATTCTCCTTTTACCTACACTCCATTACTTGCTGTCTGTCGTCGTTTATAGAATATAGAAGTTTATAGAAATCCGTTTCCCGTAGACTTTGTCTAGGGGTCTGTACCTTCTCCTCTACACACCCAATCTACATGGGTATGGGGTGGGGGCAGGAAACAGAGGATGTAATCTCTACATTCTGGCATTCAGACTGGCATTCAGGCTGACATGCCGTGCTGATTGTTGTCTTCAGTCAGTGATGGCCGCATACAGAGTGCGGCCATCACCAACCGCTGTCTTGTCGCTACTGTAATCCTGCTTGACTACACTGCCGGTGTACGTCGTCCGAAAATCAACGACACGACGAACAAAATCAGGAACAATACTGCTAAAATCTGTGCGATACCGCCAGCGGCGCCTGCAATGCCTGTGAAGCCCAGAACACCCGCAATCAATGCGATCACAAGAAAGGTAATTGCCCAGCCTAACATAGTCACTTCTCCTCTACTCGACTCGATCAATTGCATCGAGTGTTGCTGAATCGGACGGTCACGCCCGAGTGTCTGATAGATCCGGACACCTGTCCGATGGTTTGTGTATTACAACTGGTTTGCGTTTTACAACTCTGCGTGTACTCGATTTATTTTCGCACAGCCTGCCGAACGCTTCTGGCAACGAAACCTCTGTCTGTTTGTCTGGCTGTTTGTCGGTCTGGCTACGGCCCTGCATTGTTGTGCCAAACTGTCTGTTGCCGTTCGTCTCTATGCTGTCTCGTCCGCTGTTACTTTGCCTCGCTCCTGCATTTTCGCTTGCCGAAGTTCAGTGTTCGTAGCGGCTGTGTTTGTGCCCACAGTGTACGAAATCTGCGCCCGGCCCACAACGGCGCCAACGACAGTTGATAGATGCCAATACAGGCAGGCTTATATCCTGTCGGATCCGACAGGGTCTGGTAGGAGGTCTACAGGGATTACTCGAGTGGAAACAAGCAGGGGCGTCAACGCGGCAGACCCGGTGCAGGGCAGGGATTATGCCACGATTGCAGGCTGCGCCACAGGCCGAGGGCGCAGGAAATGGGCTAGCGGGCGTTGGATTTCCGGCGCAGGGCAGGTGGCAAGCGTTTAGCTATGGCCGGGTCGCCGCAGTGCCCAGGCAATGGCTTCGGAGCGAGAGCTAAACCCAAGTTTGTCGTAGATGTTGGAAAGGTGAAAGCGCACGGTGCGCTCGCTGACGGTGAGGTCCTGGGCAATGCGCGCATTTGTCCAGCCTTCGGCCAGGCGGGTCAACACTTCTTTTTCGCGCTCGGTGAGCTGGGGCGTCTCTTCGGGTTGGCGACGCGCAATCGCGGCAATCTGCGCCGCGGCCCGCCGGCTAAACCAGCCTTCTTCCCCGCGCGCCACCCCGCGCACCGCATCTACAATCGTATGCAGGGCCTCTTCTTTGGTCAGATAGCCCGCCGCGCCATTGGAGAGCAGACTGGAGATATACTCATCATCGTCATACGCGCTCAGGGCCAGAATGCGCACAGACAGCCCCGCCGCCTGAATTTCACGCGCCACTTCCACGCCCGATTTGCCGGGCATTTCCATATCCAGCAGCAATACATGGGGGGTGTGGCGGTGCACCATCTGCATGACATCGTCGCCCCGATCCGATTCGGCCACGACCAGAATATCTTCAGCCTGTTCCAGCAACATACGAATCCCGGAACGCACAATCGGATGGTCATCAATTAACAATACACGAATTTCAGCCATGCAATGCCTATCAGTATAGAAATCAATATAGAAACGATTGATGAAGCAAACGCGGCATACAGCCGATCAGATCAGGCGGGCAGATCAGCCGGGCAGGGGCATCCACACCTGCAACGAAAACGCACTCCCGCCATCCGCATACGCCATGCGCCCATCGACCGCCGCGACCATTTCATTAAACAGAGACAGCAGCGCAGAGGGTAGCTTGTCATTCTCGGCGGCCACCCACGCCACCTGCATCACCACGCCGTCTGCGTCTTCCCCCAGCCCAATCCCGCTGATGGTAGCCGGTGGCGCGCCGGTCAGCAATGTCGCCAACAGCTGGTCAAAGACCCAATACAAGGTGCGCGCCGGCATAGACGCCAGTTCGGGCAGCTCTGCCGAAAATTCCACAGGAAATTCTACTTGGCCGGCGGATTCCCCAGTCGGGTTTCCAGACCCGGCATAATCTGAAGCATGGTCTGAAGCATGGCCTGAATCGAGGTCTGTGCCCATACGCTGATAGCTGCGGATGCCCGTGCGCAACGCGGCCACCAGCCCAAAATCGTCCAGCGCCGGCGGATTCAGCCGTTGACACAGTGTGCGTAAGTCGGCCAGCGCGCTCTGAATTTGCGTCAGCACAGGTTCGCCCGCGCCATCGGGAATCAGACCGAGCAAAAACGTACCGGCGACCAATTCCTGGACTGCGCCGCCATGAATTTCTTTGGCAATTTTGCGCTGGGAATCCAAAAGCGCGCCCGCCAATTGGCGGCGTCCTGTGTCGGCGGCATAGCGCGCCTGGGCCAACGCCACGCCCAGTGCCAACCACTGTCCAAAGACATCTTCTATAGGCGCGTCCCGACCGGAATCCGCGCCATTGCCCGGCCATTTGTACACACTATCGACAGTTTCCAGTTCGGGCGCGTCTGGGCCAACGATAACCAGCCGCGCATGGCAATCTGTACTGGGGGCTGGCGGGGCGTTCAAATAGATGTGAAGAACAGGTTCCGATGGACGACAGGCGTGATTTAGCGCGGGTTCTTCCGGCTGCACCTCAACCCGAAAGGCAGGTGCATGGCGCGCCAGCATGGCCGCTATCGCCTTCTCGACTACCCCTGTGACCGCCCCTGCTGCGGGTGGGCCATCGCCAATAATCCGAATCACCCCCATATGCGCCTCATCTGGTCTCCATCTTTTCGTGCCCATCTTTTCGTGCCATTCGCATCCTGCCCATAGCCCTGCGGGCAAACGCACCTACTCCGCGTCCGGTGGCAGCTCGACCACACTCAGCCAATACTTGCCCAGAGTCCGCACCACATCGACCAGACCGTCAAAGGTCAGCGGCTTCACAATAAACGAACTCACCCCCAGCTCATAACTCTGAATAATATCCTGTTCGGCCTTGGAAGTGGTCATCACCACCACAGGAATGCGGCGCAGCTTGGGGTGAGCCTTTATTTCGGCCAGCGCCTCTCGCCCGTCTTTGCCGGGCATATTCAAATCCAACAGAATCAGACGGGGGCGTTGTCCCTGCCGGTCGGCAAAATCGCCACGCCCAAGCAGATAGTCCAGCAAAGCATTGCCATCTTCCACAAAATCCAGTTCGCAGGGCAATTCTGCTTCGGCAAACGCCTCGCGCACCAACAGACGATCATCGGGGTCATCTTCGGCAGCCAATACCCATATCGGTTTCAAGTTCTCCAAAATAGTGCCTCTTCCTTTACTGCGCAATCAAACAAATCACAGCACATTCACAGCACATTCACAGCTTCGCGGGGCTATCGAATCAGGTTATCAGACCAGACTATCAGACCGGCAACTGGAGCAACACTCGTGAAGGCGGCGGGGGGCGGGGTTACGCGCCCGCGGCAGATGCTTCTTGTGGCGTTTCTGCGGCGTCCTCAAGCGTGGCTAGCAGTGAGTCCTCGGCCAGGGGCAGCGTTATGAGAAAGCGGCTGCCGCGCGCCGGCTGCGATTCGGCCCAAATCTGACCGCCGTGACGTTCCACAATGCGGCGACAAATGGCAAGTCCCATCCCGGTCCCCTCATATTTGGCGCGCCCGTGCAGCCGCAAAAAGGGCTGAAAAATACGCTCGGCATAGCGGGGATCAAAGCCAATGCCCTGGTCTTCGACCACAATGGTACAGAGTCGGGCCTGGGTTTTAATCGAGAGATTATCCTGTCGATTCCCCTTCTCTATCCCGCCGGCGTCCACCGGCGTTGGGCGCAGGATCGCATCAACCAGTGGCGTATCTGCCACTTCTGTATTTGGTGCGACGGTATTTGATGCGACGGTATTTGATGCGACGGTATCTGTTGCGTCACTATCGACTGCCTCACGCTCGACTGCCTCACGTTCAACCGGCTCTGGGGGAGAGGAATCAGCCGCGGACGCATATAGCGTCGTGATGCGCACAACCGGCGCACGATCCGCGTGGGAAAATTTTAGCGCATTGCCCACCAGATTCTGAAAAAGTTGCCGCAACAGCAGAGGATCGCCCATCACCCGCGGCAGCGTCTCCACCTCCACGGTGGCGTTGCGCGCCTCGATACGCGTCTCCAAATCGTCAACGACCTCCTCCACGACAGCCGCCAGATCGACTGCCACAAATGGCGTTGACCGCGAGTTGACGCGCGAAAGGTTCAATACGCCCTCAATCAGATTTTGCATACGCAGGGCCGATTTGCGCACCCGATCCAGATAATCCAGCCCGGTGGCGTCGAGTCTGTCCGCATATTTAGAAATCACCCGATCTGAAAAGGCAAAAATCTTGCGCAGCGGTTCCTGGAGGTCATGCGAGGCGATATTAGCGAATTCTTCCAGGTCCCGGTTGCTGGCGGCGAGACGGTCGGCGGTCGCGCGCAGCTGCTCCTGCGTTTCGACCAGTTCCGTCAAATCCTGGGCGGTTCCCCGATAGCGGAGCTGTGCGCCCTCCTCATTCAGCCCGCGGCGGCCGCGCAACATAATCATCCGCACGGCGCCATCGCGATGCACGATCCGCGCATAGGTTTCAAAATCTTCCAGATGCGCCACCGCCGCGTAGACCAGATTTTCGACGCGCGTCAGATCGTCGGGATGAATCCGGCTGCGAATCAGCTCAAACGGGTTCGCAGTCTCGAGTGCAGGTTCGCCAAAAATCTGCAACAGTTCGGGCGAGACCTGATAGTGGTTGGTGCCGGGGGTCCATCCCCAACTGCCCAGCCGGGAAATTTGTTGAGCTTCGGCCAGTTCGGCACGGCTGGCGCGCAGTGCGCGCTCGGTTTCGCGCCGCACCTGAATCTGTTGCTCCAATTGGTTGTTGAGCAGGTGCATGGCCCGACGGCTGTCTTCGACGCGGCGCACCAGCTCGAACATGCTGTTTGCCAACCCCACCAATACCAGCATAAAGGCGGTGAGCTTGAAGATTTGCGCCATCAGGTTATAACTGTCGGTGAGAAGGTCAATAAAGGGAAACAAAAATAGCGCAGCACCGGCGGCAAAGATCAACGCCACCAACAGCCAATGCACAAATGTATCGCGCTGCCATTCGCCGCGCAGGTAGAGCAATATTCCGCTGGCAGCCCACAAGCCACCCGGCAGCAATTCCCAGGGGCGGGGCAGCCCCAGCCACATGACCGGCGCGGGCACCGGCGCAAAAATCAGCACCGCCCCACAGATTACCGTCAGCCCGCCGATCACCGTACCTACCGGAAAACCGCGCCGCACCACGGTATATTGCAGCCCGCGCGTATCCAGCATCGCCACCAGCATGATGCCCGCCAGATAGGTATGAACGATGGTGCCCGACCAAAGCAAAAATTCTTCGTAGACAATCGCGCCGCCACGCTGGGCAAGGGCAAACCCGGTGGTGAAGATGAGCAAACGCAGCAATTCCAG
>JBBDIO010000151.1:23752-29160 GCA_040880365.1 Litorilinea sp. | reverse complement strand
CGCAGATGTGTTCCAGCACCAGGTTGCAGACGCTGAGCGTTGCCCATGCAAAAGCGCAGGGCCAGGGGCGCGTGATATCGGTCTGGGTGAAGGTGACCTGACTGTCGGGTATCTGTGCTGCCCGCACTTTGGCGCGCGCCTGTTCCA
This sequence comes from Litorilinea sp., assembly GCA_040880365.1. Taxonomy (GTDB): domain Bacteria; phylum Chloroflexota; class Anaerolineae; order Caldilineales; family Caldilineaceae; genus JBBDIO01. Next base: position 29,013 of record JBBDIO010000151.1, on the reverse strand, counting down.
ACATGCCGGTGGAAAAATCGAAGGCGCGCACCTGTTGCCCGATTTGGGCAAGAAAAAGTGTGTTCTTGCCCGTTCCGCATCCCAGTTCGAGGATCGTGGCGTACTAGGTTTGAGAGAGACTCTGGCGCGTGATTTCGGCGTCCAGATCGCGAGCCAGATTGCGATCCTGATCATAGGCGGTGGCCCAGGCGGTATAGGCCGTGTGAATTTGCATTTTGTGTATCGGTTGGGTTGGGCGGCGGGGAAAAGACGGATGTGTATGGTTTACAATCCGCCTTTCCCCACAGATTTTTGGGGTCAGGGTTGCGCCAAAAGCGTGTCGACGGCCTGGGTCAGCTCGCCCAGGGTGGCGGCGATGACCACATTGTCGCAGAGGGGCGCGTAGTGGTGCATGTCACTGTCGCCCGATCTCCACAGCATGGGCGGTTCGGGGTTGACCCAGATGGTACGCCGACTGCGCCGGGCGAGTTGTTGAAAGATATCCAGTCGCGGATCTTTGTAGTTGTTGCGCCCGTCGCCCACCATGATAAACGTGGTGCGGCTGTCGATGGTGTCCATGAAATCGCGGACGAACCCTTCCAGGCTATAGCCCAGATCGGTGCTGTAATGACCGGGCGGCATCCGGATCAAGACTTCGTTGATTGCTTCTTTTGCCTGCCGCCCCACGAAGTCGGGCGAGATATATTCCAGGTGGTCGTTGAACGCAAAGGCGTGCGTCTTGGTCACCAGATCCTGCAAGGCATGGACCAGGCTCAACATGAGTTCTGAACAGGGGCGCATGGAGGTGCTGATATCGCAGATGACCACCAGTTTGGGCTTGAGCCGGTGGCGGCGGTGTTTGATCTCCATAGGGACGCCGCCATGTTTCAGGTTGGCGCGGATGGTGCCTTTGGCGTCGAGTTGTCCGGTTTTGGCGCGCTTCTGGCGCAGCGAGATGCGGCTGCGCAGGCGATTCGCCAAACGCCCGACTTCTTTGCGCAGGCGATCCATATCCCGATCTGAAAGCGCGCCAAAGGGGCGATCCATCAATTGATCGATGCCTTGTTCGGGGCGCTCTTCGCTCATGTTTTCGGCGATTTGCTGCCCGGCAAACTGGCCGATCTGGTCTTGCAGGGCTTCCTGGTTGGCCTGAATCAATTGGCGCATCTGATCCAGCCGTTCTTTATTCATGCCCATTTGCTGGAGCAATTTCATCATGTCGCGCAGGGCGTCGCGCACTTCGTCGAAGCGCAGGGCGCGTTGCATCCGTCGGGCCATCCACTCCCGATGGCGCAGATCGTCGATGCGGTTCAGGCCAACCATCTGGCCTAGCTGGCGTAACTCGTCCTGGCTGAGTTGATCGCCGCGCAGCAGCTTTTCCATCATCTGGCGCAGATGTTCGTTGAACATGCGCATGGCTTCTGCCAGCATCTGGGCTTCTTCGGGCGACATGTCCTCGGTGACATCCTGCATGGGCGGGCTGTCGCTGCTATCAAAAAAGAGGGGGAACAACTCGTCGAAAACGGGTAAACTGGTGGCATCCTTCACCAGCGTGGCGCGCAGACTCAGCTTGAAGTCGTCGCGATTCTGAATCCCCAGATGCTCCACCGCGATGAAGGCATCGGCGCTTTCGGCAAGACTGATGCGCACCCCACCGCCGCGCAGCGCGGCGATAAAGCGTATGATGCGATCTTCCATCGGTAAACCTCACTCTCCAACTCTACACTAGCCAACTTCATCCGGTGCAAGATAGTGGATGGCGCATCAGGAATCGCGCCAGCGGAGATCGCGCAGGTCGTCGAGATCGTCCAGATCGTCATCCTTCTCTACACTGACGCCACGCGACGAAACCTGGATGCGGCGACGCACCTTTTGCAGGTCGCTTTCGTGTTTGAGCAGCACGCTCATGGTGGTTTCCAGGGTGTTGGCGTCCAGCTGTTTGGCATTGAGCGCGACCAGCGATTTGGCCCAATCCAGGGTTTCGCTGATGCTGGGCGATTTGCGCAGATCCATATCGCGCATGGCCTGTACCAGATCCACGGCCTGGCGCGCCAGTTTGGGGTTCAGTTCGGGCACTTTGAGATGCACGACTGCCAACTCTTGTTCCAGGTTGGGATAGCCGATGAAGAGATAGAGACAGCGCCGTTTGAGGGCTTCGCTCAGCTCGCGGGTGTTGTTGGAGGTGAGAATGACCAGTGGCCGGTGGACGGCTTGTAGGGTGCCCAATTCGGGCACGCTCACCTGAAAATCGCTCAACACTTCGAGCAGAAAGGCTTCGAATTCGGCATCGGCGCGGTCGATTTCGTCGATCAGTAAAACGGTGGGCGCTTCGCTGAGAATGGCCTTGAGCAGGGGCCGCTGGAGTAGAAAGCGCATGGAGAAGAAGATATCTTCTTCCTGGGCCAAACGGTCGGCGGCCGCGGCCAGGCCGGTGGCCCCGGCGAGCGTTTCCTGCAATTTGTCGCGCAGCAGTTGGGTATAGAGCAACTGCTTGGCATATTCCCATTCATAGAGGGCTTTGGTCTCGTCCAGCCCTTCATAACATTGCAGGCGGATCAGTTCGCGGCCAGTCGCGGCGGCGATGCCTTTTGCCAGTTCCGTTTTGCCCACGCCTGCCGGGCCTTCGGTGAGCAAGGGTTTGCCCAGAATCTGACTCAGATAGACGGTGGTGGCAATTTCGTCGTTGGCGATATACTGCTGGCTGCCCAGAGCTTGCTTGACTTCTTTGGGGGACTTGTAAGCAGAATCCGGGGCCTGAGATTGAAGCGTGGTCACAGAAGAATCTCCTGTGCAGAGTGTACTCTGCGGAACACAGAACCTGGTACGAATGATCTGTAGTGTAGCGGACGCGGGGGTGTTTGTAAACCGGGTTTTGAGAGAAAAACCCGGGAACAGGGTCATCAGGATACAGGGTGAGGGGGCGTGTGGATGTGGGGTTACTTGCAGTCACAGGCGCGGCACGGGATAATGCGCTTGGCAGGCGCAAGGGAGTGTGTGAAACTGAAAAACAATCATTCGACAGCTTGCACTTTGCGGGCATTTCGCAGGGGACAGAGCATATATGAGGGGTGGCATATGAGGAGTAGCATATGACGGTGACGCACGCGCTTGATCTGGAAAACTTTGATCTGGAAAACATGGTGGAATTTGCCCAGGCACTGATCCGGTTGCCCAGTCTCAGCGGCGAGGAGCGGGCGGTGGCGCAGCGCGTCGAGGCCGAGATGCGCAGCCTGGCGTTTGATGAAGTCTGGGTCGATGAGAATGGCAGTGTGGTGGGGGTTATCAACGGGGCGCAGCCGGGTAGGACGGTTTTGTTCGATGCGCACACCGACACGGTCGGGGTCACTTCGGGTACGCCCTGGACAACTGATCCCTTTGGCGGTGCCGTCGAAGATGGGACACTCTTTGGCCGCGGCAGCGCCGATATGAAAGGCGCACTGGCGGCCATGATCTATGCAGCCGCTGGGTTGGACCGCAGCCAGTTGCACGGGCGTGTGGTGGTGAGCGCATCGACGCTGGAGGAGGTGTTGGAAGGTATCGCGTTGCAGGCTGTCATGGCGCGCACGCCGCCGGATCTGGTGGTAATTGGCGAAGCATCGGGGCTGAATCTGGTGCGCGGTGGCCGTGGCCGCGCCGAGGTGCATCTGGAAACCATCGGACGCCCGGCGCACTCGTCTTCGCCCCAGTTGGGGCGCAATGCGGTGCTGGATATGGTCCAGGTAATCGAGGCTGTGGAGGCCATCGAATTGCCCGTGCATGAACTGATGGGGCCGGCAATTCTGGCCTTAACCGACATTATCTCCGACCCCTATCCCGGCCATTCGGTGATCCCCAGCATCTGCCGCGCAACCTATGACCGGCGGCTTTTGCCCGGCGAAAGCGCCGAAGATGTGCTGGGCGCGATTGTGGGGCTGGCCCAGCTGGGCGATATTCAACCCAATGCAGTCATCGCGACCGGCAGCTATACTGCTTTCACCGGCGCGCGCCTGGAGCTTGCAAAGTTCTTTCCAGCCTGGCTATATGCCGAAGATGCCTGGTTTGTGCAGGCAGCCCGCGCGGGTTTGATGCAAGCGGGTTTGCAACCGGAGCTATCGGCCTATCGGTTTTGCACCAATGCCGCCTATAGCGCCGGAGTTGCCGGGGTGCCGACGATTGGCTTTGGGCCTGCCCAGGAAGCCGACGCCCATGTAATCGATGAACGTTTGAAACTCGATGATCTCTTTGCCGCAGCGCGCGGCTATCAGGGTATCGCCAAGGCAATTTTGCGTTGAGTATGACTTTCGACACAATTGAAAACGCGTTGTACGGTCTCCATTTTGTGCCGATGACGCGCGGCTATGCCGAGGAAATCGTCACCTGGCACTACCCCGAATACCCCCTCTTCCAGGTATCCCCCGATGAGACTGAATTTGAAATCAAGGTCTTGTTGGAGCCGCTCTACAACTACTGTGTGGGTTTGAACCACGCAGGGCAGATTGTGGGGTTCTGCTGCTATGGCGCAGACGCGCGCGTGCCGGGCGGCGACTATGCCGAGATCGACGCGCTGGATGTGGGGCTGGGCCTTCATCCCGCGTTGGTAGGCAAGCGGCTGGGGCTGCGTTTTCTGATGGCAATCCTGGCGCATGGAGACGCGCGTTTTGCCCCGCGCCACTATCGGGCAACCATCGCCGTTTTCAACATAGCCTCGCGCCGGGTGTTTGAACAGGCCGGGTTTCGTCTGTTCAAAACATTCAAGAGCACCAGCATCCGCCCCCTGGAGTTTGTCATCCTCGTGAAAGACAGCGCGCCTCACGACATCACCCCTAAAGATATTGCGCCTACTGGCTCAACACCCGCGCCTCGTTGATCAGGGCTGCGGCTTCGTCGGGCGATACGCCCAGCAGGCCGGCAAGCTCGGACGGGTTTTGCGCCGCGACATCGGCAAGGGTAAAGATGCCGACAAAACGCAGACGGTCGGCGCGTTCGGCATCCATGCCGGTCAGCTGGAGCAGCGGATCATCGCCACCAGTCTCACCACCAACTTCAGTTTCCCCATTGCTGACGGGCGTCCAGGTGGGCGTGGGTTCGCCTTCGCCGGGCGGCAGGTTGGGATCGGGCTGCGGTTCCGGTGTGGCGGTGGGCGGTTGTTCGACGGGCGGTTGCTCGACAGGCGGCACCGGCGTCGCGACGGGCGCGGGCTGTTCGGGCACGGGTTGTTCGGGCGCGACCTCAGGCACGACTACGGTCGGTATCTCGGCTGTAGGGTTCTCTGGCGGGATCAGCGTGGGCGTCGCAGCGGGTGG
>JBBDIO010000151.1:0-23652 GCA_040880365.1 Litorilinea sp. | reverse complement strand
GTATCTCGGCTGTAGGGTTCTCTGGCGGGATCAGCGTGGGCGTCGCAGCGGGTGGGGCCTGCGATTCCGGTGTCCAGGTGGCTGTCGGTTCCTGGGTCGGCGCGGGCCGTTCGACAAAGACGCGGGCGCGCTGTTCAAAGACATTGCCCTGGTTATCGCGCACCAGCAGGCGCAGGGTATGCGGGCCTTCATCCAGCCCTTCCACATTCCATTGGCCCAGCACGCCATCAATGACCGGGCTGTTGTGGGGTCCGCTGATGGGCGGGCTGAACGCACCCGGGTTGTGGCTCACACCGTATTGGAGTTCATAGCCCGCAAAATTCGGTGTGTTGGCCGTGCCAAAGACCGTGACTTCGCCGCTGACGATTTCGCCTTCGATGGGCGCCCGAATAAAGAGTTCGGGCGTAAATTCGAATACATCCTCATCCTGAATTGGGGGTTGAGGAATGCCATTGGCTTCCGCCCATTCCCGATAGGGTTCCGGGTAGATCTTAAAAACTTTCTCCTCGATTGCGTCGCGCGGGGTAAACTCGGTCGCGAGGCGTCCGGTTTCCCGATCCAGCCGCACTACCTGATAGAGATCGGCTTCGGGCGGCAAGGGGGGGCGATCTTCGGCGAACCAGCGTTCGCGCGGCTCGGGACAGGCTTCGCTGGGCAGCGTGCCGGTATCGCTACAGACCTGGTAGCGCCGTACGCCTGGCGGCGGCGTAAACTCTATGACCGGCGCATCGGCCAGCGCCAGCGTCATGAACTGATTCCAGATAGGGCCGGCACCCGTGACGCCCGAAATGTTACGCATGGGCGAATTGTCGGCGTTGCCGATCCAGACCCCCGTGACCAATTGGGGTGTATAGCCGACCGTCAGGTTGTCGCGGAAGCTGTTGGTGGTGCCGGTTTTCACCGCGGCGGGGCGGTTGAGGCGCAGCATGGAGTTTGGGCCAAAGGCGGGCGTACGCGCTTCGTTGTCGCTGAGAATGTCGCTGATGAGGAACGCATCCACCTCTGAAATCACCTGACGTTCCCCATTGTTGAGATCGATGCGACAGGGCGTGGGCGTGCCGATTTCGCAATAGACTGTGCCGTTGTTGTCTTCGATTTTGAGAATGGAAACGGGCGGCACAAATTCGCCCGAATTGGCGAGCACACCAAAGGCCGTCGTCAGCTCCATCAGCGGCATTTCGCCGCCGCCCAGGCTCAGGCTCAGACCATAGTCGGGGCGGGTGAGGGTGGTGACGCCCAGCCGCTGCATGAGGCTGAGAAAATAGGGCAACCCCACATGTTGCAGTGCGCGCACGGCGGGAATGTTGAGACTGCTGCCCAGGGCGCGGCGCACGGTGACCATGCCGCTTTCGGTATTGTCGTAGTTGGTGGGGATATAGGGCGGGTTTGCGCCATCGGGAAAGGGTTCTTCGATATCCGCCAGCAGTGTGCCGGGTGTCCAGCGTTCTTCCAGGGGTCGATCCTGCTGTTCGAACGCGGATACATAGACAAAAGGTTTAATGGAACTGCCCGGTTGGCGCGGGGCAAGCACCATGTTGACCTGTCCGTCGATTTCCACGTTGTCGAAATCGGCGCTGCCCACAAAGGCCAGGATCTCGCCCGTATCGGGCCGGATGGCAATCAGCGCGCCGTTAGACACATTGCGGTCGCTTAGGCCTGCGACCTGCTCGCTAACGATGCGTTGCGCTTCTTGCTGCAATGCTGAATCCAGACTGGTGGTGACAATGTAGCCCTGTTTATGGACTTCGCCCGGCCCCAGGATTGTTTCCAGCTGTTCGCGCACAAACAGCGTGAAGTGGGGCGAAAGCATATCATAGGAGAGTGGTGTGTAGTTCAGCGGCTCCAGCCAGGCGGCGTCGGCCTCCTGGGCCGTGATCGCGCCGCTTTCTACCATGAGCCGCAACACAACCGCCTGGCGATTTTTGGCGCGCTCAGGATTGGTATAGGGATCATAGTAGGCGGGCAGCTGGGGTAAACCCGCCAGCAGGCTGGCTTCGGCCAACGTGAGATCCGCCACATCCTTGTCGAAATAGGTCTGGGCCGCGGCATCGGCGCCATAGGCCAGATTCCCGTAATACAGCTCGTTGAGATAGATCTCCAGGATGGTATCTTTGTCGAAGCGACGCGTGACTTCGGCGGAGAGAATGGCCTCTTTGACTTTGCGGGTGACGGTGCGCTCCGGCGTCAGGAGCGTCATTTTGACCAGCTGCTGGGAGATGGTTGACCCACCCGAAACCACATCGCCTTCGAGAAACGCATAATAGACGGCGCGCACAAGCGCCACCACGTCAATGCCGGGATGCGCATAGAAGTTGGCATCTTCGGTGGAGATGGTGGCCTGGAGCAGATAGGGAGACATGCGCTCCAGGGGCACAACCACGCGCCGGCCTGCGTTGAGATCGAAGGATTCATAGAGCAGCGCGCCCTCGCGGTCCAGAATGCGCGAACTCTGGAAATCGCTGGCGCGGCTTTGAATTTCTTCGGAATTGGGCAGCCCCACGGCAATGGCGGAATAGCCAATCAGCGCGAGGCCGATGCCTAGCATAGCCGCGACGATAAACGCCAACATGCCCCCGGCAAACCCGCTCCAGAGTGTGCCGCGGGCCGGGCGACGGATGCGGCGCGGCGAGGTCGGCGGTCCCGATGGAGGGCCGGATGGCGGTTCGGGCGGTGGCCCAGATGGCGGTCCCGTCGGTGGCCCAGATGGTGGTCGTGCGCCAGGGCGTTGTGGCGGCTTTTGCGGCGATTCTGGTTCATCCCACGGTTGTAGATCAAAGCGTCCCATATGGTTCCATTCACTAGTGCGCGATTCTTATCTTTTAGAAAACGCCAAATCAGGTCAACCTGTTCCCGGGCTGGGCGTGTAATCTGAAGTGTGATCCACCGGGCTAGGGCCATTCCCAGGGCAGGGTATTCTGGTAGATCCAGGCGGCGGTTGCCAGCAATTGGAGCAGGATCATGGGCGCGCCGACCATTAGCAGCCGCCACGGCGTGGAGAGGGCACGGGGCAGCAGATAGATCAGCAGAACGGTAGTGGGCACGGCAACAGGGCTGAAAAGGTCCCAGTCGCGTTGTCCGCCATAGTCGGGATTCCATACCCAGACGAACAGCAGATAGAGCGCGCTGCTGGTGACCAAAAACCGCAGAATGTGTCGCTCCCCAGGATCAGCCACAGGATCAGCGGCAGGATCATTTTCAGGATGGGTGACCGGCGCGGCGGGGCGTGTGAAGGATGCAACCCAGCCTATCGAGCGTGCCAGGGCCAGCCAGAGCAGACTCCACACGACTACAGGCCCACTGAGAACTTTTTCGTTGAGATAATCGCGCAGGTGTAGCCAGCTAAACATGGTGTAGTGTTCCCAGCGCGAGGATGTTTCGAATAGCGGCACAAACCAGGAACCATCGCTGCCGCCCGGTTGATCGTGGGTGAGCAGGGCGAGCAGCCCATGTCCGCCGCTTTCCATCATGAGCACCGTAAGGCCAAAGACGAGCAGCATGGGCCAGGCGATGGCCCAGAGCACAGGCCCGCTCTGGGCGCGGCGGAACAGCGCACGCGGAAAGTGTGCGTTGGGATGACGGCGTTGCAACACAAACCAGCCGCAGAGCAACAGGGTGGGCGCGAGAATGATGGTGCTGGGATGCAGGGCATGGGTGAGCGCGAGCGCGAGCGCAGGTTGCCACAAGGGACGTTCGCCGCGCAGCGTGTCGATAGCCAGCCACAGATAGATCAACATGCCGGCAATGATGAAGCTGTAGTTTTCGATATAGCCAAAGAACTGTTGCAGCAGGCCCAGCGTCATGAGCAGGCCAAACGTCAGCCAGCCGGGCGCAAAGCGGGCATCGCGCGCGATGCCCATCACCCCGGTTAAATAGAGGATCCCGGCGATGGGACTGAGTAAATAGTAGACGGGGGTGGCATCTTCCCAACCCAGCGGCGCGTGTAGCCATTGCCAGACCCAGCTGTGGAGCGCGACATCCAGCGGCGCTTGCCAGGTGTGGGTGAGCCGGAGCGCGGGATCGGGCCAGGAAATGGCGCGCGAGAGGATATAGGCATCGCCCCAGCGGGTGTGGACAATGGGAAAGAGATAGAAGGCCACCACAAAGAGCGCGCCTGTCACGGGCATCCAGAGCGGCAGACCGCGTGGGCGCGGGGCTGGTGTGGGGGGCAGGCTGGTTTTGGCGGAGATGGGCGCGATGTCGCTCCAATCTACATACCAGAGCCAGATTAGCAAGGCCAGGATTAGGATCACGCCGCTGGTGAAAAGCAGGTCGGGCACATAGGTCACAGGCCAAAAGCCCCACCAGGCCGCTTCGGCGTGTTGGGGGCGGGGCATGGGCACGGGTGTCGGCGGCAAGGTGCGCACGTAAATATAGAGCGCGGTGAGTGTCACCAGGACGAGATGAAAGCCCAGGACAAGCACAGTTGCACGCGTTTGGCGATTCGCCGCGGGCTGTGCGCCGGGGGAGCGCGATTTTATGTCGGGTTTGGTAGTTGCAGTCATAACTGGATGGCTGGGCTAGAGTTGGTCATTGGACATCGCCGGCTGGCGCGTCGTGCTGGGCAGTGAGCTGGCCTGTAAACCAGGTGATGTTGCGCTGGATGGCGTCGGCGAGCAGCCGCGGCTCGCGGATGGCGTGACCCTGGCGCGGATAGATAAAGAGATCGACAGGCACTTGGTTGCGGGCCAATACATAATAGTATTGGAGTCCTTGTTCCAGGGGCACGCGCGGGTCGGCCCCGCCGTGTTGCATGATGGCAGGCGTCTGCACCTTGTGGGCGTGGAAAATGGGCGAACGCTCGCGATAAAAGTCGAATACTTCCCAGGCTTCGCCCCCATAGTAATCGGGCACAAAGCTGGAAATATCGGCAGTCGCCGGGAAGGACATGGCATTCGTGAGGGGCGCGCCGATGGAAGCTGCGGCAAAGCGGTGCGTTTGGGTGATGATCCAGCTCGACATATAGCCGCCATAGCTCCAGCCGCAAACGCCCAGGCGGTTGGCATCGGCAATGCCCATTTCGAGCACGGTATCCACGCCTTGCATGAGGTCGCGATAATCACCGCCCCCCCAATCCAGCAGGTTGGCGAAGCGGAACTCTTTGCCATAGCCGCTGCTGCCTCGCGGGTTGCAGCGCAGAACGGCAATGCCCTGCTCGCAGAGCGCCGCGGGCGTGTAGTAGTAGGGCACGCCGGCATAGACGCGCTGGAACACGCCCATGGGGCCGCCGTGAACGTGTAGCAGCAGTGGCAATTTGCCGTCGCGCGCGGCGTCATATTCGGCGGGCAAATAGAGAATCCCGTCGATTGTAAAGCCGTCGGGCGTGGTCCACTGGAGTTCCTGCACCTGAGGCAAGGGTCCAGTGGGATAGGCGGGAGGGGCGGGCGTCGCGCGCCGCTGCGGGGCAGAGATGGCAGTATCTGCTACCAGTGGGGCAGGCAGATGCAGAAGATCGACGCCGTTGATGGTGTGGTGATTCTGGCGCACCAGGGCGAGATGTCCGCTGGCGCTGATATGGGCAAATTTGCAGGGTTCGACGCCGCCGACCAGGGTGAGCGGGTCGCTGCCATCGATGGGCAAGGCCAAAACTTCGGTACCCAGGCCGCGGTCGTTGAGCACCAGCACATGGCGGCTGTCGGGTGTCCAGCCGATGAGACCCGGTTGGGCGTCGCTCACATCTGCCAGGGGACGTGGCGCAGTTGCCGCTGTAGCGGAAGTTGCATTCGCAGCGGGCAGTGTGCCGGGGAAGATGTGCATCCGCCCGGCATAGGGCCAGCGATTATCGGCAATACCTTGCTGGCAGGCAATCCACGCGCCGTCGGGCGCATAGGCCAGCGTTGCTTTCCACACGCCAATGGTGGCAACCGTGACCGGCTGACTTTCCCCATTGTTTTCCCGGTTGAGGGATAACATAACCAGCCGGCTGCCGCGCCAACTTTCGATGAAGGGCGTGTCCTGGGCGATATAGGCCATCGTATGGCCGGCCGGGTGCCAGGAAAAACTTTCGACGTGGACGCGCCCCTGGGTCAGTTGCCGACACTGTACCGCGCGGTCACGGTCGGGTGTTGAGTCTTCTTCTGCAAATTCCAGCACAAACAGATGCGCAAAGTCGAAATCGACCTGCCACTGGCGTACATCGTCGCGTTGGCGTGTGCGGCGGCGACGTTCGTCATCGGTGGGCACACTGGTAAATGCAATGGCCTTGCCGTCGAATCGCCATTCGAATTGACCAATCGATTCGTGCTGCGGCACAGGGCTATCGGGCTGGGAATTTTCGGCAACCAGCGGCCAGGGTTCGCCACCGGCGGCGGGCATCAACCAGATGCCTGTGTGGGGCGAATCGGGCAGGCGGCGCACAAACGCGATGAGCGTGCCGTCGGGGCTCCATTTGGGTGTAGACGCGCTGGGGCCGTGGGTCAGTGGGCGCGGCGTGGCGTCGCCCTGGGTGTTCACACAATAGACGCGTTGGCGAAATTCGCTGGCATCGTCGGTGAGGTGCGGGCTTTCCGTTGTATAGAGGACGGCATCACCCTGGGGCGCGACATGGACATGTTCGATCAATGGATAGTGGATCAGCGCGTCGGGTTGCCAATGCGGTTTGTTCATATGTTCCCTTTGTCGTGTGTGGTGATGGCCCGTGTGGTTTATTTCTGTTCGAGAATCTGTTGAAAACTGCGCACGCCATACCAACTGCATAGCAACGTGAAGACCACCAGCCCCACCAGGTTGAGCCAGATGGGGAAAATGCCATTGGCAAACAGCGTATGGCGCAAACCATCGACTACATAGGTGGTGGGGTTGAGGTAGGCGAGCGCCTGCATCCACCCCGGCATGGCCTGGATGGGATAGAGGGCGTTGCTGAGAAAGAGCAGCGGCAGATTGAGCACAAAGAGCAGCATATGATAGGCGCCGATGGATGAACTGCGCGCGGCTACGCCGTTGCTGAAGCCGACAAAGGCTGTCATAAACAACAGCAGAAAGCCGAATGCGCCTAGCAGCGCCAGCGGCGATGTGTTCAGGCGTGCGCCAAAGGCCAGCGCAATGCCCAGAATGATGAGCGATTGGATAAAGGTTTTGACCAGGCTGCTGGCGGTGGCGGCAAAGAGAATGCTCAGGCGGGGAATCGGGGCCACAAAATACTCGCGCATCAACCCTTTGATCTTTTCTTCCAACAGGGTCATGCCGCTGTTGACTGCCCCGCTGAGCGCGGTGAGCGCGATGATGCCCGGTGTGATAAAGGCCAGATAGTTTTCGCCGCCCAAAAAGTCGGTATTCACAATACCTTCCATCCCCAGGCCAAAGGTGACAATCCAGAGCAAAGGCCAGCCCAGGGTGCCGCCGATTTCCATGGAGTTGCTGCGAAATTTGAGCATGTGCTTCTGGAAAATGACCCACGCGCCGCGCCACAATTCACGGCCGTTGATACCGCTAGCATGGAATCGGGCACCATGATAGGCAGTGGGATAGGTGCTGGCGAGGCCATGCGACTGGCCGACGGGCTGTGTGGCCGGGGGGGCAATGGGTTGGCCGCTGGGCAGTTGTGTTTGGGTCATGTTGGAATCTGCATCCTGCAATTGAGTGTGTTGCGAGAATTACGTGATCATAATCATATACGTGGTGATCTGCGTGCCACGCGTTCCCGATAGTCTACCCGAAGATCGGAAAATGCTGAACAGTTGCGCCAAAGTGGATTGCATTTGGCTGCAAGCTAGGGTAGAGTAAGGCCCAATGTTGAATTCCCATCTGTAACATCCAATCACGATCCTGCTATCGAAGAATCCTGCCACAAAATACCTGCCACAAGACAGAGGAGGATGCCCATGTCTCGTTCACCTCAGAATCGGCCCCCCCAGAATCGGAATCCCCAGTCGGGAAACACGTCTTCGTCACGCGCCGCCCGGCACGCGGCAGAAAATCCTGTACTCGGCGTCAAGCAATATGTGATTGTTGCGCTCACAATAGCCACCGCGTTGATCCATTTTGTGCTGGCCTTTGATTTTACTTTCATTTTGAACGGTTTGGGATATCTGGCATTGCTGGGTGGGTTATATTTGCCGTTGGCGTTTTTGGCGCCCTATCGCACCTATATCCGCTGGGCGTTGATGCTCTATGCGGCTGTCACAATTATTCTGTGGGCCGTGCTTTCGGGCACAGAATCGGGCATGATAGGCTACGTGACAAAGGCCATCGAGGTCGCGTTGATTGTTATGTTGTGGCTGGAAGGGGGCGATGAAAAGTAAGCTATCTTACGCCGATGGCGGGTTGATAAACCCGGGTGCGCAGGCGAGATTGGTGGCGGCTGGCCGTGTTGAATCTTTGTGTACCAACCGCATGTGAAAATTTGCGCGATTAAAACCGAGGCTGCTATAATCGCCAAACGTTAGGATCGGTGCGCAACCAATTTTTGGTGTGATTTTTGAAGATTTTCAGACGCACATCCCGCATGGCTTTGCAGCAATTTTGCAACAATCAATTTTGCAACAATATCGAGTGTTGCAAGAAGCTGGTTGTACGTATCACAACGCTATCACAATGCGTTGTATGGTTCACAAGTTGTATGGTTCACAAGGAATGGCATGGAGCCTGGGTCACCACCGATTGTGCCGACTTCAATTGCGCCGACTTCAAACGAATTGCGTATTGCAAGCACAGACATGGGCGCGCGGGATAGCCAAGCGCCTGTGCGTATGGATGTGCGTCGCCTCGCCCGCCTCGTATTTTACGCGCTGATTTTACCGGGTGGTTCGGCAATTGTCTTCGATTTCTGGCTCGGCTTGTTTCCTTTACTCACATTGGGCACGATGGTGGTTGTGTTTCCCATTGCCGCCTTTATCATCCTGCGGAGCACGCTCCGTGAAATGAAAAATGTAATCGACCAGGTTGCGCCGGAAGAAGTTGCGCCGGAAGACGCCGATGTGATTTCTGATGGATTTGTCGCGGAGGCGGAAAGCACGTCCGCCGCCGGCGCAGACCCTGGTAGACCGTCCGTAAAAAGTTCACTGTAAAAATAGCCCTAAAAAATAGCCCTGAAAAATAGCCCTGAAAAATAGCCGTAGGTGGCTTGCGTTAAGGATATTAAATAAATTTCAGCCAGAGGCAGCGATTGCGGGCTGTCTACTTACCAAAGGGGTAAGCAAGCATGGATTCCCTGAAACAACTTCTCAACCGCATTGCCGCATGGGCCCGAGTCTGGGCGCAAAAGGGTGTCGATTATGTGAAAGCCCACCCACGCGGCAGCGGACTCACCGCAGGCATTCTGATCCTGCTGATCGTCGGCCTGATTCTCCCCGTACCACCGCCCCATGTGGCGCTTTCTGGTGAAAAACTGCTGACCAATGGGCCGGATTGGTTCACAAACTCACTGTTCACCACCATTCTGGTAGACATCATCATCATTGCGTTGGCGCTTGGGGCCACAGCGCGCATGAAGCTGATTCCCACCGGCTTGCAGAATTTTATGGAAGCGGTGTTGGAATATCTCTACAACCTTTCGGAGAGTGTGGCCCAGCATCATGCTCGCCAGTTCTTCCCGTGGGTGGTCACCATTTTTATCTTCGTGATCATCAGCAACTGGACCGGCGTTTTGCCCGGTATGGGTAGCATTGGTATCTGGCATGAATATGGGCACGCCGATGCGGGCGGTTCGATTGCCAACGCCAGCTACAAGCTTGCCATGGTGGACGGTAATCTGAAGATCACCGACACGGCGGCGGCGCTGCCTGCCGAAGAGGGCGAAATGGTGCTCACGCCGCTGCTGCGACCGCCGAGCGCCGACCTGAACACTACTTTTGCACTGGCGTTGATTACCATTGTGATGGTGCAGGTGATTGGTGTGCGTACACTGGGTGGCGCCTACTGGGGTAAATTCTTCACACTGCGTGGCGAAGGCATGATGAAGGGCGTGAACGCGTTCGTCGGCTTTCTGGAGTTGGTGGCCCAGTTCTCCCGCCTCCTGGCCTTTGGCTTTCGTCTCTTTGGCAATATCTTTGCGGGTGAAGTTATCCTGTTGACTATGGCGTTCCTGATTGCATTCCTGTTGCCGTTGCCGTTCTTTATCCTGGAAATTTTTGTAGGCTTTATCCAGGCGCTGGTCTTTATGATGCTGGCGTTGGTATTCTTCACCGAGGCGACCGTCGCCCACGGCGATCACGAACACCACTAGCCGCTGGGATTTAACACGCTGGGCTGGGCCTGTGCCGGCTATTGCAGAATTTGGCCTGGGCAGGGCAGCCGGTAGACCGAAGTTTTGGTCTGTAAACTGTTACTTACTATAAATTATTTGAATTACAGAACACATTCAAGCTTTAGCAAAAGTTAAGGAGATTTCAAATGGATAATGTTGAGGCCATGAAGCAGTTGGGTGCGGCGTTGGCAATCGGGTTGGGCACTATTGGCCCTGGTATCGGTATTGGTTTGATTGGTTCGCGGGCCATGGAAGCTATGGGGCGCAATCCCGAAGCTGCCGGTACGGTGCAGACCAACATGATTCTGGGTATTGCTTTCGCCGAATCGCTGGGTATTTTTGCCCTGGTGGTTGCCCTCCTGTTGAAATTCCTGTAAAGCGTGGGGCGCAGCGGTTGTTCGGCAGCCATCCTTGCAGGTGACGCAGAAAACCGGCTGCAAATATCTCTCGATTGCAGGAACCACGGTGGCGTGAGCCGCCAGAGCACAATAGGAGGATACTTGTGGATGCACTAGGAATTAGTCCTACGTTATTGATTTCCCAAATCGTCAACTTTTTTATTCTGTTGGTGATTCTGCGCCTGGTGCTGTATAAGCCGGTGTTGAATATGCTGGACCAGCGCAAAGAGCGTATTGCGCAGAGCATGAAGGATGCCGAGCGCGTCGCAGCGGCGGCGCAAGAGGCCGAAGCTGAAAAGTCGCGTATCATGGACGAGGCTCGCCGCGAAGCGCAGGAAGTGCGGGCGCAGTCGACCCGCGATGCCGAACGCATTGCCCAGGACATTCGGTCACGCGCCGAAGCCGAAGCCACCGAAATCCGCATGAAGGCACAGGAAGAGGCCGAAAAGCAGGCCGAAGCCTTGCTGGCAAATGCGAACAAGGATATTGCCGATCTGGCGATTCTGGCGACCGAGCAATTGCTGGGCCGCGAATTGGCCAAGAAATCGGAACAGCAGCGGTTTGTTACTGAATTCCTTGAGCAGCAAAAGGGTGGGGGCGGAGCCTGATGAGCAACCGGAGTGCGCAGGCGCAAAGCTATGCCCAGGCTGCATTCCAGGCTCTGCTTGAGCAGTGGCACACCGCGTTGGACGAAGTTTTGACGGCGCTACAGGGTGACCAGAAGGTCTTTAATGTGGTCATGGATAGTAGCAAAGACTTCGCCGAACGCGAGAAAGCGCTCATGTCGGTGGTGCCCAAGGGCACGCCGCCCGAGCTGGCAAACATGCTCAAGTTGATGCTCCAGGAAGGCGACTTGGAACTCGCAAGTGAGGTGTCCCAGGCGCTCGTTCGTTTGGGATCCGGTCAGAAAGTGCCGACGCGCGCCGATGTGGTTAGCGCGGCGGAACTGTCGGACGCAGAGCAGGAATCGCTGCGGGCCATGCTGACCAAAGAATATGGAAGTGATTTGATATTCTCGTTCCGCGTGGATCCTGCATTGCTGGGCGGCTTGCGGGTGCGTGTCGGTGACCGGCTGATCGATACTTCGATTGCCAGCCGCTTGTCCGCACTGCGCGAATCGCTTTCGACTGCGGCGCGTTAAATAGATGCCACGCGCGCAAAGTGCTGCGCGCCGAGGATGGATGAAGCGCAGGGCAGCACTGAGGTATGTGACAAAATCGCAGTGTAGCAATGCATTTAGGAGGAATTGACAATGGCTGTGCAAACGAATGATCTCACAGCGTTGCTCCGGCAACAGATTCTTGACTTCAAGCCGGCTCCCAGCCAGGTAGACGTGGGCGAAGTAATGGAGGTTGGTGACGGGATTGCACTCGTTTCCGGTCTGCGCGGAGCAATGGCCGGTGAGCTGTTGGAATTTACGAAGAATGGCACGTTGGGCATGGCCCTGAACCTGAGCGCCAACAATGTGGGTATCATCATTATGGGTGAATACCAGGACATTGTAGAAGGCGATCTGGTGCGCAGCACAGGCCGGATTGCTTCGGTGCCCGTGGGCGATGCGCTGATTGGGCGTGTGGTCAATGCCGTGGGGCAACCCATCGACGGCAAAGGCCCCATCGATACGGATCGGTTCCGCAACGTAGAACGCATTGCGCCCGGTGTGATCAAGCGCCAGCCCGTGAATGTGCCCGTGCAGACGGGTATCACGGCGATTGATGCTTTGATCCCGATTGGGCGTGGTCAGCGTGAGTTGATTATTGGTGACCGTCAGACGGGTAAGACGGCGATTGCCATTGATACGATTATTAACCAGGTGGGCAAAGACCTGATCTGCATTTATGTGGCAATCGGGCAGAAGCAATCCAACGTGGCGCAGGTGGTGGCGATGCTGGAACGCTATGGCGCGATGGAGCACACGGTCGTGGTCAACGCTGCCGCTTCCGATCCGGCTGCGCTGCAATTTCTGGCGCCGTTTGCCGGGACGGCGATTGGCGAAGAATTCATGGAAAATGGCCGCGATGCCCTGATCGTCTTCGATGATCTTTCCAAGCACGCCCAGGCCTATCGCCAGGTTTCTTTGCTGTTGCGCCGCCCGCCGGGCCGTGAAGCCTATCCGGGTGATGTTTTCTATCTCCACAGCCGCTTGCTCGAACGGGCGGCGCGTCTGTCGGACGAAGAAGGCGGCGGTAGCCTGACTGCCCTGCCAATCATTGAAACCCAGGCCGGTGACGTTTCGGCCTATATTCCCACCAATGTGATTTCGATTACCGATGGTCAGATCTTCCTGGAGAGTGACCTGTTCTATGCCGGTATTCGCCCGGCGCTGAACGTCGGGGTTTCGGTGAGTCGCGTGGGTGGTTCGGCCCAGACGCGTGCCATGAAGAAGGTTGCCGGACGTCTGAAGTCGGAATTGAGCCAGTTCCGCGAGCTGGCCGCCTTTGCCCAGTTTGGCAGCGATCTGGATCCCGTCACCCAGCGTCAGCTGGACCGTGGTCGCCGTATGCAGGAAATGTTGAAGCAGCCCCAATACCAGCCTGTGCCGCTGGACAAGCAGGTCATGAGTCTGTGGGCCGTTGCCAATGGTTTTGTGGACAAGGTCCCCGTCGATGCGGTGAAGGCATGGGAAGCGGATATGCATACCTATATGGATGCAAATCATGCCGAGGTGGGCCAGGCTATTATGCGCGATAAGGATTTGGCCGAAGGCACAATCGAATCGCTGCGTCTGGCCTTGCAAGATTTCAACAGTGGTTGGAGTGCGCCGGAATAAAAGGATGGTGGGTGAAGGCTGGAGAATGAACGGTGTGGCCGGCAGGTGGATTATGCCGGCGAACCGCCCTTCATTCTTCGCCCTCTCTATTGTTCTTCAGAAGTTATCGTCCTTTAGAAGTGTGGGGTAAACCTTGGCAAATACAAGAGAAATTCGACGGCGCATTCGCTCCGTTGGCAATATTGCACAGGTAACCAAGGCCATGGAGGCCGTCTCGGCGGCCAAAATGCGCAAGGCGCAAGCCCAGGTGTTGGCAACCCGCCCCTATGCGCTACAGGCGCGGGAAGTGCTTTCCTATATCGCACGCCTGCCTTCGCTGGAAGTGGACCTGAATTCGCTCATCGCACCGCGCGCCGAGGTAAAACGGGTGGGTGTGCTGTTGGTGACAGCCGACCGTGGATTGGCCGGCGGGTTCAACGCCAATGTGCTGCGCCATGCTGCCCGCTTCATCCGCCAGACGCGGGAAGCCGGGCGCACGGTGGAGGCTGTGACGGTGGGGCGCAAAGGCCGCGATTGGCTCTTGCGCTATGATCCCATAATCCATGCCGAGTTTACCGGTATGCCCGATGCGCCCACCACGTATGATGTAGGCCCGGTGGCGCGTCTGTTAATCGATGATTATATGTCGGGCCATTTTGACGAAGTGGTCATGGTTTATACGGATTTCATCAACACGGTCAATCAGGTTCCGGTGACGCACAAGTTGCTGCCCATCGAGCCGGTAAAAGAAGTCTCGACCACCATGGCGCCGGAGTATATTTTCGAACCTTCGGCCGAGGCAGTGTTGAGCCAGGCTTTGTATGCATTTACCGAAGTGCAGGTATTGCAGGCTGTCTATGAATCGCTGGCGAGTGAACATTCGGCGCGGATGGTTGCCATGCGCAACGCCACCGATGCCGCCAACGAGTTGATTGATACTTTGACCTTAACCTATAACAAAGCCCGCCAGGAAAGCATCACGAATGAGCTGATGGACATCATCGGTGGCAGCGTGGCGCTGGAAACTGCTGGGTAATGCTGCAAAAATCGTTTGTTTTTTGCATAAATTTTTGCAAATCTGTGAGATGCTAGGAGGCCCACAGTGCCTGAAAAAGAATTAATTGGTACGATCCAGAGCGTGATTGGCCCCGTTGTCGACTTTGTCTTCCCGCAAGACGAGCTGCCGGAAATCTACGACGCAGTCATGGTCACTATGGAGGACGGCACTGTGCAGACGTTCGAAGTCGAGCAACAGTTGGGCAACAATGTTGTCCGGGCCGTTTCTATGGGTAGCACAGATGGTTTGCGGCGTGGTATGCAGGCGATATCTCTGGGTTCGCCCATCACCGTGCCCGTAGGACCGGCCACGTTGGGGCGGCTCTTTAACGTCACGGGCGACACCATCGACGGCAAAGGCCCGGTCGAATCGGAATTTATGTATCCGATCCACCGCGACCCGCCTTCGTTTGATGAGCAAGCCACCCAGGCCGAAGTTTTCGTCACAGGCGTGAAGGTCATTGACCTGATTGCCCCCTTTACGCGTGGCGGCAAGACGGGTATTTTCGGCGGCGCGGGTGTGGGCAAGACGGTTGTGATTCAGGAATTGATTCACAATGTGGCCGAATTCCACAGCGGCTATTCGGTATTTGCCGGTGTGGGAGAACGCAGCCGTGAGGGCAACGATCTCATGCGCGAAATGATCGAATCGGGTGTTATCGATTCGACGGTGATGGTCTTTGGGCAGATGAACGAACCGCCCGGGGCGCGCCTGCGTGTGGGCCTGACCGGTGTGACCATGGCCGAATATTTCCGCGATGAGGGCCGCGATGTGCTCTTGTTCGTAGATAACATCTTCCGCTTTGTGCAGGCGGGTTCCGAAGTGTCTTCACTGCTGGGCCGTCTGCCTTCGGCAGTGGGCTATGCGCCGACGCTGGGCACCGACATGGGTGAACTGCAAGAGCGCATTACTTCGACCAAGCGTGGTTCGATTACATCGATGCAGGCCGTGTATGTGCCCGCCGACGACTACACCGATCCGGCGCCGGCCACTACCTTTGCTCACCTGGACGCGACAATTACATTGCAGCGTTCGCTGGCCGAGCAGGCGCTCTTCCCTGCGGTCGATCCCCTGGGTTCGACCAGCCGTATTCTGGACCCGCTGATTGTGGGCGAAGAACATTACAACGTGGCGCGTGAAGTGCAGCAGACGTTGCAGCGTTATCGCGACCTGCAAGACATTATCGCCATTCTGGGTGTCGAAGAATTGAGCGAAGACGACAAGTTGACAGTGTCCCGCGCCCGCAAGATTCAGCGTTTCCTGACACAGCCCATGTTTGTCGCCGAACAGTTCACCGGCACGCCGGGTGCATTCGTCAAGATCGAAGACACTGTCAAGGGATTCCGCGAGATTCTCGACGGCAAACACGACGATTTGCCTGAAGCTGCCTTCTACATGGTCGGCACTATCGAGATGGCTGTGGAAAAGGGCGAACAACTTCGTTCTGGGAGTTAAGCCATGACTATCCATGTGGATATTGTTACACCAGAGCGCTTGTTGATCTCCGACGACGTGGATATGATTACTATCCCAGGCGGCGAAGGCCAAATGGGGATCATGGGCGGCCATGCGCCGTTGCTTTCGACCATGGACATCGGTGAGATTGTGTTGCACAAGGGCGCGGAAACCCAGTTTTTGGCTGTGGCCGGTGGTGTGGTAGAGGTTCGTCCCAACAAGGTGACCATTTTGGCGGATGTAGCCGAAGCTGCCGAGGAAATCGACGAGAACCGCGCCGAAGCTGCACGCGAGAAGGCGCGGGAATCGTTGGCCGATAATCCGCCGCCACAACGGCGTGTGGTGATCGAAGCGGCGCTGCGGCGCAGCAATCTGCGTCTGAAGGTGGCACGCCGCCGCCGAGGGCGCTCGCCTCACGCGTTCGAGAGCGATTCGCAAAGCTAGGCCGGCGACCTGTTGTAAAATTAAGTAACAAGACCGGGTTCCGTAGGATTGGAACCCGGTTTTTCGTCGAGTAGAAATTTGATTCGCCACTTCGTTTCCTCAGGCGCGTTTCTTTTCGGGAAGGTAGGCTGAAGGTTGCGTGTTTGTGGATCTGGGCGAGTTGACGCCCAACGCAAATGGTCCTATATTGCATGATCGCGTCGGCAATTTTTGCGCCAGGGGAACGTGGCACTGCGCGTCCCGCCGCCGCAGGGCAGCTATACGGATTGCATGGTATGCGTGGCGGTGTAGATGTGTGTTCGATGAACTGCGTGTTCGACTAATAGCGAGAGACAGTCCAGATCTATGTTTGAAAAGCATATTGGAATCGATTTAGGTACTGTCAATGTCCTGGTCCATGTCAAGGGGCGTGGCATTGTCATGCACGAGCCATCGGTGGTTGCCATTCGTTTGCGTGATAACAAAATGGTAGCGGTAGGGCACGAAGCCTATGATATGTTGGGGCGCACGCCCGAAAGTATCGAGGTGGCGCGGCCCATGCGCGATGGTGTAATCGCAGATTTTGTGGTGACCGAGGCCATGCTGCGCTATTTCATCGAATCGATTGTGGGCGCGCGCAATCCACTTTTGAACCCGCTCTTTCGCCCCAAGGTGATGATCAGTACACCCAAAGGTGTGACGAGCGTAGAAGAGCGCGCGGTGCACGATGCCGCGATGCAGGCGGGGGCGGGCGCGGCCTATCTGATTCCCGAACCGCTGGCCGCAGCCTATGGTGCGGGATTGCCCATCGGCACGCCCACCGGCAATATGGTGGTGGATATGGGCGGCGGCACGACCGAAGCGGCAGTCGTCTCCATGTATGACATTGTGGTGTGGAGCAGTGTGCGCGTGGGCGGCAATCGCTTTGATGAATCGATTGTGAACTATATTCGTAAAAAGTATAATCTGCTGATTGGTGAGCAGACTGCCGAGGAAATTAAAATCGGCATTGGCAGCGCGTTGCCCATGGAAGAAGATCGTTCGATGGAAGTACGCGGACGTGACCAGGTGACCGGCCTGCCCAAGATTATGCAGATTACCAGCAGCGAAGTCACCGAGGCTATGACCGAGCCTTTGCAGGCCGTTATCAGCACGGTGCGCTCGACACTGGAAAAGACCCCACCCGAACTGGCGGCGGACATCATCGACCGGGGCATGGTATTGACCGGCGGCGGTTCACAACTGCGCAATATTGCCGTTTTGTTGACACAAGAGACGGGCGTGCCCTGTTATGTGGCCGAAAATCCTATTGCATGTGTGGCTTTGGGCGCGGGCCGCGCGTTGGAAAATTATGAAATTATGCGCCGCAGTTTGCCGATTGTGCCCAATTAGCTGCCCAACCAGCCATATTGTATGGGCCTATGTCGTGGATCTGGGCGATTAACGCGATATTCTTCTGTTTGCAAATTTGACTTAAGCGTGAAGTCCGTTACAATTTAATCTCAGGTTAATAATTCTGGGATGGGCAGTGCGCGAAATTAGCGGCGAGTATGCACAGGTACAGTTGACAAACGAAGCCGGCGCGCAGAGACAGAATGGTTATCGGCTAACGACCAAACAGGGACAGGACAGAGGC
Organism: Litorilinea sp.; assembly: GCA_040880365.1. GTDB lineage: Bacteria > Chloroflexota > Anaerolineae > Caldilineales > Caldilineaceae > JBBDIO01. Next base: position 5,754 of record JBBDIO010000151.1, on the reverse strand, counting down.
GATCGATGAGTGTGGAGCGGAAAACGGTTCAAACCGAAAAAGCGCCGGCGGCAATTGGCCCCTATGCCCAGGCAATCCGCACTGACGGCTATGTTTTCTGTTCGGGACAACTGGGGTTAGACCCGGCGACGGGTAAATTGGTCGATGGGGGAGTGGAGGCGCAGACGCGCCAGGCATTAGCAAACTTAACGGCAGTCTTGGCAAGCGCAGGCAGCAGCGTTGTCGGTGTGGTCAAGACAACCATATTTTTGGCAGATATGGCAGATTTTCCAAGAGTTAATGCGGTTTACGGTGAGGTGTTCGCCGGGGAACCACCCGCACGCAGCACAGTGCAGGTGGCAGCGCTCCCGCTCGGCGGCCTAGTTGAGATTGAGGCGATAGCTCTGTTGAGCTAGCCTCCTGATTCAGGTTCTGTTGGTACGTCTATCCTCTTCACAATCACAACAGCGCGTCATTCCAATAGCTCACCACAGCAAGCCGGGCAGCCCAGCGCCGGTTTATTCTTTTGTGTTCATTTTGCCTTCATCGTTTTAGGCAATTCTATTTTATTTCGGAGGAAGTTTTTTTTCTTATGAGCAACGGTCACGCAACACTCGGAGCAACGGCGGTTTCTGCCCATGCAAATGGCTTGCAAGAGGGAGAGCAGGATGTGCATCCGATGGCGTTGCTGCTCGCGGAGATCGAGCAGTCGCTGTTGGAACCACAGTCTGGCGAGATTCGGACCGGGGTCGTAGTTGATAAGCGCCCCAATGAGATTTTGGTAGACATTGGTTTCAAATCTGAAGGCATTGTCAGCGGTCGTGAACTGGAGCGGCTGGGTGACATGGTAGACGAACTTGTCCTTGGCTGCGAGATTCCCGTCTACATTGTGCGCGAAGATCGCGAAGGCAATGTGATTTTGAGCATCAGCCGTGCCCAGGCCGAAAAAGACTGGGAACGGGCCGAGGTGCTCATGCAGTCTCAGGAGATTTTCGAAGGCAGTGTGGCAGCGTTCAACCGGGGTGGCGTGATTGTCAAATTGGGCCAGGTGCGCGGGTTTGTGCCGGCCAGCCAATTGAGCGCAGACAGCCAGAGCCACAGCCAGGGCGATGGTGAGGATCCGGGCGATGACCGCTGGGCTGCGCTGGTAGGCGAAGGACTGATGCTCAAGGTCATCGATATTGATCGCAAGCGCAATCGCCTGATTCTTTCGGAACGCCAGGCCATGCGCGAGTGGCGACGCCAGCAGAAAGAACAACTGTTGGAGACACTCAGCGATGGCGATATCTACGATGGCATTATCAGCAGCATTGCCGATTTTGGTGCATTCGTCGATTTGGGTGGGGCCGATGGTTTGATCCATCTGAGCGAATTGAGCTGGAATCGTGTCTCGCATCCCAGCGAAGTGGTGAATGTGGGTGACAAGGTCAAGGTGCAGATTCTGAACATTGACCACGAACGCCGGCGCATTGGTCTGAGTCTGCGCCGTTTGCAGCCCCAGCCGTGGGATGTTGTGGATCAGAATTATGTGGTGGGCCAGATCGTGCGCGGTCGGATCACCAAGCTGGTGAATTTCGGCGCCTTTGCCCGTTTGGAACAGGACGGCATTGAAGGTCTGATTCATGTGAGCGAACTGACCGAACAGCGCATCAATCACCCCAAAGAGGTGGTGAATGAGGGCGAGGAGCACGATCTGCGCATTATTCGCATCGACATGGACAAGCGTCGCATGGGACTGAGCCTGAAGCAGGCGTTGCCCGCCGAAGATGTGGAGCTGGATTGGCAGATTGCGCCCAGTGAGAATGACGCAGGTTCCGCAGCCGAAGACGAAGTTTCTGCCGTGGAGGATGCTCCGGTAGCCGAAGTTGCCACCGAAGCTGCCACCGAAGCTGCCACCGAAGCTGTCACAGAGGCCGTAATCAACGCAGAAGCCGAAATCAACGCAGAAGCCGTAATCGATACAGAAGCAACTACAGAAGCCGAAAGTGCAGTGGTTGCCGAGCACGAATCGACGCGCTGATTGTTTGAAAAGGTAAGCCTGGTACCGCAGCCGACTATCGCCACAATTTGGAGTGTCGGACTGTAGTGTCGCTTGTAGTGTCAGATTGTTGTAACGGGCTGTGGCAGATAGCACGCCATATCTGAATATAAAAAAGGGGAGACGCCGGCGTCTCCCCTTTTTTATATTATTCGCATCGAATTGATTTATGGATGCACGCGTGAAACATTTTGGGAGCTTTGGACGTATACAGGGTAGTAGAAACGCAGAACGCAGGGCCATCGCTCTGATTTTATCCGTTTTATTAGTCGAGAAGTTGACTGTGTTCGCCGCCAATTTGGGTGTGTTGAGTTTTTTGACGGTTGACAAAGGGCAACCGCACTCATTACAATAGCGATTGTCCATATCACGAGCATTCCTTCCTCACGGCTCTTTCACACAATTCACAAGTCGCAGCGATAGACGTCCGATGTCGTACGTTGAAGCGGGCTGCCGAGCACAACACATTCGAACTGTAAATACATTCCGGCATTGCTGATGATTGCTGTTCGCAGTCAGGATGGATATGACAACGCGTACATCTGGCATCGTCGCGCGTGAGGTTATGCAGAGTGGCGTATTCTGGGGTGCATGTGGCGCGCTGGGGTACGTGGGATTAGGACAGGCGTGCGGTTGCTTTCCTGTCGGGTCTGCATAATAATGGACTGGTTGCAGATGTAGTCGTTAACGTATGTGGCTGTATGTGGCAGAAGATTTATGTGGCAGTAGATGGAGCAGATGTAAGCGTCTGGATACTAGCAGTTTGTAATGTGGATTGCGTTTGCATTTGCAGGTAGGATCGAACACGACGAAACGGGTCGAAATTCGTGCCCTGTTGAGCTGGATGTCTAGTCGAGAAATGAGTCTGGTGGAGCATAGAGTCTGGTTGAGGACAGCATGGTCTAATGGTCATCAGATGAAGGGTAACTATCGTTACTGCGTGTCGACGGGCTTCGGCGTTAGATTGGTTAGGCCCGGCGGATCTGCCAACCGGACGGGTATTGAATGAGTATATACTTCGGGGATTACGATAATGTCAGATAAATTGGATCGGTTTACAAAGCGCGCCCGACGGGTGTTGACTTTGGCTCAAGAAGAAGCGCTGCGGTTGAATCACAACTACATTGGCACCGAACATCTTTTGCTGGGTTTGGTGCGCGAGGAAAATGGTGTAGCGGTGAAGGTGTTGCGCGAGCTTAGCGTAGAGCCAGGGCAAGTCATTCGTGCGGTGGAACGGACTGTAGGCCGTGGAGAACGCCCACCGTTTGGCAAGCCAACTCTGGCGCCGCGCACCAAGCGCGTCATCGAACTGGCTGTAGACGAAGCGCGTCTCATGGGCCATCACTATATTGGCACCGAACATTTGTTGTTGGGGCTGGTGCGCGAGGGCGAAGGTATTGCTGTCAACGTGTTGCGAGGTCTGGGCATCAACCTGGACCGCGTGCGCACACAGACGGCGCGCAACATTTTGCAGACCCAGGCGCAATCGAAGGACAAACAGAAGAAGGAATCGAAGACGCCTTTGGTCGATCAGTTGGGCTATGACCTGACTGCCGCGGCGGAAGAAGGCAAGTTGGATCCCGTGATTGGGCGGCAGACTGAAATCGAACGTATGATTCAGATTTTGAGTCGGCGCACCAAGAACAATCCGGCACTGATTGGTGAACCGGGTGTGGGCAAGACCGCGATTGTTGAAGGTCTGGCACAGCGCATCATTGATGGCAATGTGCCGGAACCGCTGCTCAACCGGCGTCTGCTCATGTTGGATGTGGGCAGCCTGGTGGCGGGCACCATGTATCGCGGGCAGTTTGAAGAGCGGCTGAAGAAGGTGATCGAAGAGATCATCACCTCGGGCTCTATTCTGTTCATCGACGAAGTGCATATGCTGGTGGGCGCAGGCGCAGCCGGCAGCAGTGTGGATGCCGCTAATATCCTGAAACCGGCACTGAGCCGGGGCGAACTCCAGGTGATTGGCGCGACGACGCTGGACGAATATCGCAAGTATATCGAAAGCGATGCTGCGCTGGAACGCCGCTTCCAGCCCGTGAAGGTGGACGAACCTTCGATTGAAGAGACGGTGTTGATTCTGCGCGGGGTGAAGAACCGCTATGAAGAACATCATAAATTGATGATTACCGACGAGGCGATTACCGCCGCGGCCCAACTGGCGGCGCGCTATGTGCCCGATCGGTTTATGCCCGATAAGGCTATCGATCTCATCGACGAGGCGGGCAGCCGGGTGCGCATGTATAAAGCGCCCTATGCCGCCAATCTGCGTGAGACCTTCATGAATCTGAAGAAGTTGCAGAAACTGAAGGAAGAAGCGTTGGAAACCCAGCGTTTCGACGATGCTATTGATTTGCGCTATCGCGAAGTGGAGTTGGAAACCCAGCTCAACGAACTGCGCGAAGGGTGGAATGAAACGGCAAATCAGCCGCGCGTGACGCCCGAAGACATTGCCGAGGTTGTCGCCATGTGGACGGGCGTGCCTGTCAGCCGGATCGCCGGGGAAGAACGCGAACGGCTGTTGGAGATGGAAAAGGTGATGCGCCAGCGCGTGATCGGGCAGGAAGAGCCGGTCAAGGCCATCAGCAAAGCTGTGCGGCGTGCGCGTGCCGGTCTCAAGGACCCGCGCCGGCCCATCGGCAGTTTCATCTTCCTTGGCCCCACGGGTGTGGGTAAGACGTTGCTGGCGAAGACATTGGCCGAATTCATGTTTGGGAGCGAAGAAGCGCTCATCAAGCTGGATATGAGCGAATTTATGGAGCGCCACAACGTGAGCCGTTTGGTAGGTGCGCCTCCGGGCTATGTGGGCTATGAAGAAGGTGGGCAGTTGACCGAAGCGGTCCGCCGCCGCCCCTACAGTGTCATCCTGTTGGATGAGATTGAAAAGGCCCATCCCGAAGCGTTTAACATGCTCTTGCAGATCATGGAAGACGGTTATCTGAGCGATGCCAAAGGGCGGCGCGTCGATTTCCGCAACACCTTGGTTCTCATGACCAGCAACATCGGCGCCAAGCTCATCCAGGGCGGGCATCGTTTGGGCTTTGCCATCACGCGCGACGACGACGAATCGCGCGAGCAGGAATATGAATCCATGAAGGCCAAAGTCATGGATGCGCTCAAGAAGACCTTCCGGCCCGAGTTTATCAACCGGCTGGATGGCGTGATGGTCTTCCGCAGCCTGGCGCGTGAAGAAATCGGCCTGATTGTGGAACTGGAAATGAAGCCGCTGCGGATGCAGTTGGCCGAACATGAGGTGCAACTCCAGATCACCGAGGCTGCGCGCTTCAAGATAGCGGAGGCGGGCTATGATCCCGAATATGGGGCACGTCCGCTGCGCCGGGTGATCCAGAGCCAGATTCAGGACCCGTTGAGCGAAATGCTCCTGGCGAACAAGTTCGTGCCGGGCGATACCGTGCAGATTGACTACCGGAAGGTGGAATCTGAAGAGGGTGTCGAAACGGAAGATTATGTGTTCGATGTGATCGATCACAAGGAAGTCGAAGGCGGTAGCTCGGAAACAGCTGAAGCCATCGAAGCCATGCTGCAATAGCCGGCAGCTTCGACTATCGAGCTGTAATCGAACGATGCAAAAGGCGACAGTCACTCGCGAGAGGACTGTCGCCTTTTTTTGTTGCGTGCGTATCGTCGCTGTCGCTGTTTTTCCCGCGTGCTGCAATCGGCTGTTGTCTGGGCGTTGACACTCTCCATATATGCTTTCCCTATACGCCCGC
>JBBDIO010000150.1:22534-29275 GCA_040880365.1 Litorilinea sp. | reverse complement strand
GTTAACAGATTGCGATGAAAATCGGCCACCATCGAACCAATGTAGCGGAGCGACAGGCCTTTGCTGGCGCCGTTTTCGCCCTGTAGCCATTTGGTAAACGCATTGACGCCCGGCGTCCAATAGCGTTGATAGCCCTGATTCACACTATAGTATTGGGCTTTGGCCGGAATGCACATGTTGGGATGCGAAAGCAGAAATTCGCCAATGCTGGGATCCAGCGTGAAGCCGTGGACGCCCTGGCCGGTGGAATAGACCAGCATGGTGCTGGAACCATAGATCACATAGCCCGCCGCGACCAGCTTGTTGCCCGCTTGCAGACAATCTGCCAGTGTGCCCGGCTCATCATCGGGCGAAATACGCCGAAAGATGGCGAAAATGGTGCCCACGCTCACGTTGTAGTCGATGTTAGACGATCCATCCAGCGGATCGTAAATCAGGACATATTTGCCCTTGTTATAGTGGGCGGGAATGGGAATGATATCTTCATGCTCTTCCGAAGCCATGACTGCCAGGCGTCCGGTGTGATCGTTGATGCGAAAGATTGTGCGCTCGGCAAATCGATCCAGCTTCTGCACTTCTTCGCCCTGTATGTTCTGGTCGCCGGTGCTGCCCAGAATATCGACCAGCCCGGCGCGCGTGGTGCGCGTGGCAATGATTTTGGCGGCCATCGCAATATCATAGAGCAGCGAAGTCAGTGTGCCGGTTGCGTCGGGATAGCTGCGTTCCTGTTCCAGGATATAGCGTTCGATTGTGGTGATCTTATTGGGAAAAATGGCTTCCGTTTCAGTCATCATTGACTTCTCTCCTCATTGACTTTTCTGAATTGACTTTTCTGATTGACGCTGGGGTTTCGCAGGTAAATTCAAAAGTTTGATTCAAGCCATCACAATGGGCCTATTATCGCACGATTTTCGCCAAACTTCCATCTGTCGCACGCCGTGCAAACGCGCGCAAAGGCACGGCTGAACATTGCCCAATCGCGCAGACATGAGCACTATCCACCCATACAACACGCTGCGTGCTGCCCAAGTGCAAGCCCCATCACGGATATTTGTGCAGTCATTGTGTATGGTGCAGCGATGCACAGGCGCGCTTGTGTGGCTTTTGCACAAGGTCGTCTGGATACAAGTTTAGTCTGAGGGCACGTATGGCCCCTGAACATGATAGCCTCGAACATATAGCGACACAGGAAACGTATTCATCCATGATTCGTGAACGAACAGAGACGCCCGCCCGCCCCCTTGCTTCTACGCAAATCGTCGATACTCAAAATAGTGACCTCACACAGGCTACTCCGGCAGCGGCCCCGCACGCGGCGGGCAAGTGGAGTGTGGCGGATATTCCCGACCAGCAGGGGCGCGTGGCAGTGATTACAGGCAGCAACAGCGGCATTGGCTATGCCACCGCCCAGGCACTCGCGGCGCAGAATGCCCATGTAATTTTGGCGGTGCGCAATCTGGAAAAAGGCCATCGCGCCCAGGCGTCCATTCTGGATCATGCGCCCCACGCGCATGTAGAAGTTCGCCAGTTGGATTTGGCAGACCTTGGCAGCGTGGCGACGTTTGCCCGGCAGCTTGTGGCAGATTTTCCCCGGCTGGATCTGTTGATCAATAACGCCGGGGTGATGAGCACCCCCTACACGCGCACAGTCGATGGCTATGAGCTGCAATTTGCCACCAATCATCTGGGCCATTTTGCTCTGACAGCACATCTATTGCCCGCGTTGCTGGCGACATTCCAGGCGCGTATCGTCACTGTGAGCAGCATGGTCCACCGGGGCGCAAGCCTGGACTTTGCCAATCTGAATGGCCGTATGGGCTATAGCCGGTGGCGGGCCTATCAATATAGCAAGCTAGCCAATCTCCACTTTGCCTATGCGTTGCAACAGCGGTTGGCCGATGCCGGACACACAGTCCGCAGTATTGCCTGCCATCCGGGCTATACTGCGACCAATCTCCAGGTGCAGGGGTTGATGATGGATGGTGGCTCCGTGCACAAGTGGATCGTGGAGGCCATGAACCGCCTGTTTGCCCAGGATGCAACAATGGGGGCACTGCCTACGCTCTACGCCGCGGTGGTGCCGGGCTTGCGCGGTGGGGAATATGTGGGGCCAGACGGCTTGCTGGGCATGTGGGGCCATCCGGTGGTGACGCGTTCGAGTCGCCAATCGTATGACCATGCCGACGCCCAGCGGCTGTGGGCGCTTTCAGAATCGCTGACGGGCGTGGAATTTCCACTGGCGACATGACTGGCCGAACAGAAACGATGAAACGGTATATCAAATTGGCAGGTCGAATTTAATCTGTTACAATTTGCACAATCATTTTGGCATTTGTATTGGCTTTTGTCTGTTGCGGCTCCACACAGTTGCCCACAGATAGAGAAAGGGAGACTATGTCCACACCCGCCAAGCCTTCACCGCGTGCTACCGATTCGCCCCGCGCCCAGGATGAACGGGCCGGCGCGCGCCCTGCTAAAGATTCCCGCCCCAAAGATTCCCATATCCCAGAACCGACTCCTCAGAGCGAAGAAGAACGCCTGCGTTTGGCGCGTGCGCGCGCCCAATCCTATCGCAGTGAAGCCGCGCCCGATGCCGCTGAGCTGGAGCTTGCCGCCGGGCAGACGGACGTAGATGAGGATTTGCCCGAAACGCTGGATGAATGGATGAGTCTGGTGAGTAATCGGGTGGAAGAAGCCATGCGTCGGGGGCTGTTCGATAATTTGCCGGGAAAAGGCAAGCCGCAGCCGCTGCAACGGGACCCCTTTGTGCCCGAAGATCGGCAAATGGCCTTCAACCTCATGAAGAAGAATCAGATTACGCCGGGGTGGATTGGCGACCGCAAGACTATCCTGGGCGCAATTGACGCGCTGCGTGGCGAGATGCGCGCGCTGGGCGCCACTTTTCGCGCACGCGAAGAGAATAGCACTGCAACCGCCGACCGCGCCCGATTGGCACATGAGTGGGGCCTTTGTGTGACCAACTGGGAAGAGCGCGTGCGGCTGCTCAATATACAGATTCTGAACCTGAATCTGACCCAGCCTTTTCACTATCTCGAAGTCTATAAACTGCGGCTGGATGAGGAATTGAAGCGCGCCGGTGTGACGCGCACGCTGGGAACGCCCGACTAGGCGCACATGCGTTGCGCTCGAACGGGCGCAGGGCAACGCGTAGCATCTGCCGGTTGCATTAACGATTGCCACAAGCAAATAAAACACAAGCAATAAAAAAACGGGAGGCGGGCCACCAGTGTGATCCGGGCCAGTCTCCCGTTTGGGTTCTGCGTTGAATACGTTGTGCGCGGCATAAAACATCGCTGCTAAAACACCGTTACGTAGCGCGGTTGCGTAGCGCGCGCCTATTTACTCCAGATGTAGGTCTGTTTCTGGTCTAGCGGCACTGCGGTGAGATCCGCGGGGTTGGCATTGCCACTGGGCTTGAGACCGGCCTTTTCGATGATCAATTGAGCCAGAGCCGCATCAAAGACCCGATCTTCGCGTTCCTGTGCCAATTCGCCTTGGGGATAGTAGTAGACCTGCATTTCCACGTCTTTGGCCTGGGCGTTGTTCTTCTTCACCAGCAGATCCAGCCGGTTCAGTCGCTCCCAATCCCAGACTTTCAAACGGCCCCAGGGGCGAAAATCGTCCTGGATAAGCAGCGCGTCGTCGGTAATTTCATAGACGCGGAAGATATCCAGCATACCGGCATAGATGAGCAGTCCACCCCAGATGCCAAAGATCCAGGCCGTGGCTTCGGCAAAAAAGACCTCGGTCATGCCCATCGTAAACGCCATCACAGAGGCCAATAGCATGGCGATACCGGCGACCATGTTGCGCGGGGTGCCGGGAAAGCGTTTTGTCGCGGCGGCTGGGGCTGTTTCTGCGCTTGCCCCTGCGGGCGTTGCATTGTCTAGTTTGGCTGCGTCTAGTTTGGCTGCCGCGGGTGCGGTCGCGGTTGCATCGGCAACATTAGCCATGAAAACCTCCTGGTGCGCCCACTGCTGCACAGGCCAAAAGGCCGATTGCCAGCAGACTCGCAAAGCTGCATATGATCAAGATGCCAGAAAAAAGGGCGAAAATATCCCTGTGCAAAGTATAGCCAATGATCGGTGCGCGCCCAAATTTGGGTCGTGACCTTTTGCACAATCACGCATGAGCCGATCAATCCGTCGGGCGTTCGCCGTTGGTCAGGCTCAGCCGATAGCCGCGGCCGCGCACGGTGTTGAGAAAGCGCGGGCTAGACGGGTCCGGTTCGATCTTCTGGCGCAGACGGCTGACCAGCTTTTCGATGCGCGTATCGTCTACCTCGTCGATATAACTTTCGCCCCAGACTTCGGTGACAATCTGATATTTATCCACGATTTTTTCGGCATTTTGAAAGAGCAACAACATCAACTTGTATTCCAGATTGGTCAGGGTCTCTACGGGGGTGCCGTCTACCAGCACTTCGCCGCTCTGAATATCGACCCACAGACTGTCGGGTGTGGTCTGCTGCTCGGCATTTACCTGACGTTGGATATATTCGGCGAGCAGGCGGCTAAAGGGCTGCACCTGGTCTTCGATTTTCACCAGCAAATAGCGGCGTAACAAGTCGGCCTGTCCAGCTGTGCCGCTGCCGGTTGTGCCGCTGCCAGGTGTGCCGCTGCCATTGGATTTGTCGGCCAGGCCGACGCCATAGAGCGCACGCAGCATTGCTTGTTCTACCGCGTTGCAGCCATCCCAGAGCTTGGCACATTCGTGGGCAATGGCTTCGTCCTGGCGCAATTTCTGGGCAATCTGGCGGTGCAGTTCCCAGCGCGCGGTCACGTCAGTTGGAGTGGCGGCCGGTGAATTGGCCGGCGATGATTTGGCCGCCGGTGGGTTAAGACCAGTTTCCGCGCGGGTGTCGGGCACGGCTTCCGGCGTCTGATCTTCGGCGCGCAGCAGCGCGCGGTGCAGAATGTTGCAGATAAATTCTGCCAGTGCCGGGTGTCCGCCCGACCATTGGTAGACAAAGTCGATGTCGGCAGTCACAAACTCGGCTTCGTAGGCATCGGCATAGCGGTGCACCAGCCGCTCCACGTCGGAATGGGTGAGCGGCGCGAGATACCAGGCGCGCCGGCTGAAAAGCTCGGCAAATTCGGTGGCGTGGCGTTCAGTCTGATAGTGGCGCAAGCTGTGGTGCGTGGCGGTGACATAGACCAGCTCGTGCACATGGCGGTCGCGCAAGGCCCGCAGATTGATAAAGACGCGCGTATCGATCTGCGAAATGGGTTCGTCGAATTCGTCTAGCAACAGAACAATCTTGCGCGGGGTAGATTCCAGGGCCGCAGTCAGTCCCCGATTGAACGCCAGGGGGATCTGGAATTCGCTGGCCGGCGCGACCAGCATTTCATAGGCCGTGGTCAATTCGGGCAGGACCGCCAGCGTGTCGGAGCTTTCTTGTAGACAGCGCAAGACCAGTTCATAAAAGCCCTGGACGCTCATGTTCAACATGCGGTTGCAGTCGATATAGACCACCAGAAAATCGTGGCCCGCTTCGCCCAGTTCCTGCATCCAGACATCGGGCTGGGCAATCAGGCGCAACAGCGAGGATTTGCCCACGTTGCTAAAGCCGATGAGCTGGACACATTCGAGATTGAACAGGGTTTGCAGGATGCCTTGCACATCCAGGCGGCGCATATAACCGCCGTCACTCAGACGTAAGGTGTTTGGCATGGGATTCGCAGATGGTTTTGAGTTTTGAAAATCGGTCCGGCGTTTGGCCTGTACAGACGGACCACAGGCCCATTGCGGGCGCAACTGGTTAATGCCCCGTCACAGGCATCGTCATACTGGCATTGTAGGAGGATGGGCAAAGCTTTGTCAATCTGCCAGCATATTTTGAATGGCCTGCACCGCATAGCCTGCCGCCCGCAACCCCTCTGCCAGGGGCAGAATCGGCTGCACATCGCCCCGTGAACCAAATCCCAACCGCAAGATTTTCATGTATCATTTCTCTTTGACGCTCGTTCCGCCCGATGTTAGACTGCAATCTCAATGGTATCATAGACCCCTACGCATGTAGGGTGGCAGCCACACCAGTTGGCAGGCAGATTGGTGGGATGCTGAGAAAAATTTTGGCGCGCGGCGTATTTTTTGTGAATTCTGAGGTGGCATTATGAGCGAGGTCCGGCGGATTTGCGCCCACTGTGGCGAAGCGGTTCCTCTGGATGGACGATATTGCGCAAGCTGTGGTTATGATTTCGAGACCGCATTGCCTGTGCAAAACAGCAATCTGCCCGTGGCATTGGGCAAGGCCGCGCTGCCCATGCTGGTGGGCGCGGCAGGGCTGGCTTTGCGCGCGGGTTGGAAATTGGCCCAGAGCCAATGGGCCAGGGACACGGCGCGCAATGTGTTGGAAATGGCCTTCAATCGTGCCCCCGTGCGTGCCGTTCAACCCCCGCCGCCCGCGCCTGCCCCCAGCGCGTCCACCAACGTGGAAAACGCAGCCCAAAAACCCCGGCGCACCATTCGCATCCGCTCCACCTGGGCCGAAGGCGATGCCAACGGGGTCTGGCGAAAGGGCACGTCGGATCAGACAATCGAAATCGACGATTAGCCAGCAACGATTAGCCATTGAGGATTAACCCAGGCCGGGTCATACTCGGAATAATAGGAAAGGGGCGAGGTTCGCATATGAACCCCGCCCCTTTTTTTAACAGCCTTGCCCATTTTTGATTGCTGGCTGCGCTTTATGGCCCCACGCTCGACGGGCGTGCGCCC
>JBBDIO010000150.1:19112-22434 GCA_040880365.1 Litorilinea sp. | reverse complement strand
CCATTTTTGATTGCTGGCTGCGCTTTATGGCCCCACGCTCGACGGGCGTGCGCCCAACGTCACATCGATTTCCACCGTTTCGCCGCCGCGATAGACCGAAAAGGTAATGGTATCGCCGGGGCTGGTATTGCGCGCCAGATAGGCGAGCACATCATCGAACGTGGAGACCTGCGTGCCGTCGATTGCGGTAATCAGATCGCCGCCGCGTTGGATGGGGCAGATGCTGGGATAGCGTGTGCCCGAAGGCGTGCTGCCGCCCTGCAATCCGGCGCGGCTGGCAGGCGTGCCATCCAGCACCTGACCGATAATTGCGCCGCGCATCTGCGGATCGATATCCAGCGAATCGGCGCACAGAGGACTAAAGGTGCCGCCGCTGACGCCGATAAAGCTGTGCTGATATTCGCCATTGGCGATGAGCGCGGGAACGACTCGTTCGACAATCGCGATGGGGATGGCAAAACCAATGCCGCTATTGGCCCGCACTTCCGAGCGAATCTGAGCGTTCACGCCGATCACCTGCCCTTGCTCGTTGAGCAAAGGCCCGCCCGAATTGCCAGGGTTGATGGGCGCATCGGTCTGGATGGAATCGGGAATGCTAAAGTTGCTGCGCGCGGGGATCGACCGCCCGACTGCGCTCACAATGCCCGCGGTCAGGGTGCCTTCCAGCCCAAAGGGGTTGCCAATCGCGGCGACGCGCATCCCCACCGCCACGTCATCCAGATTGCCCCGCGCCACCGGGCGCAAGGTATAGCCGTTGGGCGCAATGCGCAAGACCGCCAGATCGCTATCCACATCGGCCCCCACCACCTGGGCAATTGCGGCGGTGCCGTCGCTAAAAGTCACCTGGACTTCTTCGGCGCCTTCGATGACATGGTTGTTGGTCACAATATGGCCTGCGATATCCCATACAAAGCCCGACCCGCTGCCAAAGCCGAAGAATTCATCTTCCTCGGATGGCGCGGGGAAATCTTCATCTGGCGCGGGAAAATCTTCATCGGAGGGCGAGGGGAACAGGCCGCTGGACGACTGCCCGATGCGCCCCAAAACGGTCACATTCACCACCGAAGGGTTGACCTCCTGATAAATATTCATGAGCACCGCGGTCTCATAGTCCATGCCTTCGGGCGGGGGTTCGATGACGACCCGTTCGGGCGGAGGGGCGACCTGGATGCTGCCGGGCACTTGCTGGACACGCTCGACACGGGGGCTGCTGTTGGTGGTGGTGATCACGGAGCTAGAGGTGCGAAAATAAAGCACACCGGCAACGGCTACCAGCATACACCCAAAAATGAGCAGCAGGACCACTGCGCCGAACACCCACAAGATGCCCCGGCTCGACCGCGCTTTTGGTTCTACCATATCGTCAATCCTTCTCTTTCCAAATCAATTTCGGCAGCGATGTCTTCGGCGCAATTTCCCGGATAAACAGGTCCAGGCCTGGTAGGGCGCGGCTGCAAACAGATTATCTGTATAGATTGTACGTGAATCTGGGGCGTGTGGAAAGTGGGTTGTGTCTCAAAGTGGCTCGTGAAATCGGCGGCGAGCAGGACGGCTGAAGGTTCCTGTGCCATACGGGGGTGTGGGCGCGACTGGGAAAGCCGGGCAGAAAGCCGGGCAGAAACCCCGACAACAACCATGACAACTGCACGCGGGTATGCTAGAATGCCGTTAGCTTGCCAAGATAGTTAAACTTGCCGTCGCCCTGTTGTTTCTGTGTAGCTGCGCGGGGTGGGGGTGTGATCAAATAAGTGTGACCAAATAGATGAATCGACGCCAATTAACGTTTGTTGTGCTGGTCAATGCCCTGGTCAGTCTGGTCGTGGCGCTGGGCGTCATTTTGTTGTTCGAGATGCGTCGTCCCGACCCGGAGGAGCTGGCGGCAATCAACACTCCCCGTGTCGAGCCGGTGCTCGCCGCGTCGGGGGAACCTCAGATCGCCACGCCTGGTGGTGCGCTCGCAGACGGGCAGATTGACACGGGGCAGAGCAGCGGTGAACCGACCGGCGACAGTGGTGCGAGTGCCGATTCTGCCACAGACGCGCCCGCTGCCGCCAACGACCAAAACGATGCCGAAACCGCTGCCGAAAATCAGGATGATGAATATGTGGTGCAGGCGGGCGATAGCCTTTCTATCATTGCCGGGCGCTACAATATCACCATCGATGACATTGTGCGCGCCAACAATCTGGCGAACCCCGACAGCATCTTTTCGGGGCAGCGGCTGGTTATCCCGCTTCAGGGGCAGCGTGCCGCCGAGCAAAACGCGGAACCCAGCGCGCCTTTGGGCGAAGGCGTGGAAATTGCCATTGTCGAAAATCCGGGCGAACATGCCGGCGAAAATGTGCTGATCGTCAATGAAAGCAATCTTGCGTTCAGCCTGTTGGGCTGGCAACTGCTGCGCGAAGGGGGGCCGACCTATACATTTGGCAATGTCCCGCTCTTCCCCGGCAGCAGCGTGCGCGTGCATACGCGGGCGGGCGAAGATTCGAGCATCGATCTGTTCTGGGGCGAAAGCAGCGCGCACTGGCAAAGCAATAGCGTGGCGCGGCTGGTCAATACCCAAGGCGTGGAGATCTTCCGCTACACAGTGCCGTGATACACAGTGCCGTGATACAGTATTCGGAGTTGCCCGCAGTATGATTGAGGGGCAACGCAATTTGTGAAATTTTGCCAGCAGTTCAGGATGGGAATTTATGAGCGACCAGAATCAATCCGCGGGTGAACAGAGCGGCGGAGGCGGCAATAGTGGCGGCAATAGTGGCGGTGGCGGACGCAAACGCAAACGCTATTTTCGCAACCGCCGCCGCGGGCGTAAACCCCAGGGCGACAAGCCTGCTACCTCCAATGAGGAAGAAGCGGCAGGCGCACGTTCCCGTGGCGGGCGTCGCAGCCCTGCCAAGGCCAAGCCGCGCAACCCCGACGCCAATCTGGACCCGGTGAAGCGCGCACGGCGCGACCGTCGACGGCGCAAACGTTCGGGCGACCGTAGCGGGGAACACGGTGGTGAACGCAGAGGCGACGCGGGCCGTGCCGCCGAGGCTGCTCCCGAACCTATGCCCGATCTGGAGATCGAGCCGAAGCGTGTCTTTGTCTATACTCATGTGCTGCGCCCTGCCCTGCGCGATGCCTATGAATATCGGGCCGAACACTTTTCGCAGACCGGGCGCACGCTGGACGATTTTCGCATCGACCTGTCGCCGATCCTGATCTTTCCCGACGGCGATCTGGATGCCGAGCCGATTATCGATCTGCACATTGGCCGCGGAGACGAAGCCGGGGAAATGGCCGAAGATGCCGATTGGGATGATGATGAACCATTGGG
>JBBDIO010000150.1:0-19012 GCA_040880365.1 Litorilinea sp. | reverse complement strand
CCGGCATTGAATAAGGAGAAACGCGTGTGACCGCAGTTGTCGCCATTCGAGACCTACCGCGCCATGTGGATGCAACTGTGCGCATTCAGGGATGGCTCTATCATAAGACCGGCAAGGGCAAGCTCCAGTTTCTCCAGGTGCGCGACGGCAGCGGGCTGTGTCAGGCAGTTGTCTTTCGGCCCAATGTGGGCGACGAAATGTTCGAAGCGGTCAAGCAATTGACCCAGGAGAGCAGCCTGGAGTTGTTGGGGACGGTGAAGGCCGATAGCCGGTCGCCGGGCGTGCCGGGTGGTTATGAAATCGACGTGCAGCAGGTCACCGTGCATCAGGTCGCGGCCACCTATCCCATTGCGCCCAAAGAACATGGCGTAGAATTTCTCATGCAGAACCGTCACCTCTGGCTGCGTTCTAACCGCCAGTGGGCGGCCATGCGCGTGCGCGCCGAGATCATCCGCGCCATTCGCGGCTGGCTGGATGACAACGGCTTTTTGAATATCGATACGCCCATCCTCACCCCCGCCGCGGCCGAAGGCACCACCACCCTGTTCGAGATTGACTATCACGGTGAACCCGCCTATCTGGCGCAGACCGGGCAACTCTATAACGAAGCCAATATTTTCGCATTTGGCAAAGTCTACTGCTTTGGCCCTACCTTCCGCGCCGAAAAGAGCAAGACTCGCCGCCATTTGCAGGAATTCTGGATGGTGGAGCCGGAAATCGCCTTCTGCGATCTGGAACAGCTCATGGAGATCGAGGAGCAGATGGTCAGCCATATTGTGCAGAGTTGTCTGACCAACTGCGCGGCGGAATTGAAGGTGCTGGAACGCGATACCACCCACCTGGAACGCGTGGTAGGACCGTTCCCGCGCATCCACTATGACAAAGCTGTGGAGATGGTCAACGCGGCCGCACAGGCGGGAGAGCCAGTACCGGGCTATACGGATCCTGTGCCCGCGATTGAGTGGGGCGACGATTTTGGCAGCCCCCACGAAACCTATCTGGCAGCCCAGTTTGACAGGCCGGTTTTTGTTCACCACTATCCCAGCCAGGTCAAGGCTTTTTATATGGAGCCGGAACCGGGCCGTGCCGAAGTCTGCCGCAGTGTGGATCTGCTTGCGCCCGAAGGCTATGGTGAGATTACCGGCGGCAGCGAGCGCATGAGCGACCCCGAAAAGCTCATCGAAGCCATCGACCGCCACCAGTTGCCCCAGTCTGTCTATGCCTGGTATGTGGATCTGCGGCGCTATGGCTCGGTGGTCCACAGCGGTTTTGGGCTGGGCGTAGAACGGACCGTCGCCTGGATCTGTGGGCTGGATCATGTGCGCGAGACCATCGCCTTTCCGCGCACGCTCAGCAATCTGCGCCCCTAGGGCGTGGGTATTCTGGGCGCAGATTGCCGGGGGTTGGGCAACTGGTCACGCTTGCGTCTGTGGCGGGCTGTGGTGCTTGATGCCTGTGGTGATTGACGGTTGGTTGCCCATGATCTACTGGCTCACCTTACTCACTGCGTTGGGTCTCACGCTGGCCCTGACCCCCCTGGCTGCGGCGCTGGGACGGCGGCTCAATCTGGTAGATCGTCCGGGTGGAAGGCGTCTCCACACCGGCGTCATTCCCCGCACGGGCGGTCTGGCCCTCTTTGGCGGCTTTGTGCTCACCGTCGCCCTCACGTTGCTCCTGCCCGAAATCCTGCCCACAATTTTACCTGAGGGGTGGACCGTCTGGTTGCCGCCGCGCAACGATCCCAACGAAGATCGTCGTTTGCTGGCGTTGCTGGCCGGGGGCGTCTTTTGCGTGGTGGCGGGCTTTCTCGATGACCGTTATGAACTGGGCAGCCTGCCCCAATATCTGTTCCAGATCATCGCCGCGCTGATTGCCATCTCCGGTCTCATCTTCATCAAACATGTAAATAACCCGCTGGGCGAAGGGCTGCTCTTTGGGGCCGACGGTCTGCCTATGTGGCTGGTCATCCCCGTGACCATCTTCTGGTTCATGGGCATGATGAATACCATCAACTGGCTCGACGGACTCAGCGGGCTGGTGGGGGGCGTCGTTGCCATTCTGGGCGCGGTGCTGGCGGTGCACATGCTCTTCGCGGCCGATCCGCCCCAACAGAGTGTGGCGTTGTTGCCCATGGCGCTCATCGGCACCGCCGTGGGCTTTCTGTGGTTCAATTTTGCCCCGGCGCGCATCTTCATGGGCAGCGCGGGGAGCTATTTCCTGGGCTACACGCTGGCGGCCCTGGGCATTATTGGCGGCGCGCGCCTGGCGACGGTCATGCTGGTGTTGGGGCTGCCTGCGCTGGATGTGGCATGGCTCATTATCAGCCGCTGGCGGCGCGGCGTCAGTCCTAGCCAGGGTGGGCGCGATCATCTGCATTTCCGCCTGCTGGATCTGGGATTGCGCGAACGCACCATCGTGCTCTTATATTGGGCCTTTTGTGCCATCTTCGGCGCATTAACCCTGCTGTTGGACGACCGGATCTACAAAATTGTGGCGTTGGGCGGGCTGGGTGTGGTCGCGCTGGGGCTGCTCTATGTGGTAAGTCGGGCGCAGCCAGCAGAAAATAAGGCAGAAAACAGGCAGGAGACCAGGTAATTGGGTGTCGCCGATGAATCTCTTTGAACACGCAGGCCAGGAACGGCTGCAAAAAGAATCGCCGCTGGCCGCGCGTATGCGCCCGCGCACGCTGGATGATTTTGTGGGGCAGGGGCACATTGTGGGGCCGGGGCGGCTATTGCGGCGCGCCATCCAGGCCGATCAGCTGGGCAGCCTCATTTTCTATGGCCCGCCCGGCACGGGCAAGACCACACTGGCGCAGGTCATCGCCAACACGACCCGCGCCCACTTCATTGCCCTCAATGCCGTGCTGTCGGGCGTCAAGGAAATCCGCGAAGCGGTAGCCCTGGCCCAGGAACGCGCCAACTTCCACCAGCAGCGCACCATTCTTTTTGTAGATGAGGTGCACCGTTTTAACAAGGCGCAGCAAGACGCGCTCTTGCCCTGGGTAGAAAACGGCACCGTCATTTTTATCGGCGCGACTACGGAAAACCCCTATTTCGAGGTGAACAAGGCGCTGGTCAGTCGCAGCCGCATCTTCCAGCTGCAATCGCTCACCGCCGAAGATTTGCAGGGCGTGTTGCAGCGCGCGCTGGCCGATCCCGAACGCGGCTATGGCAAGCTCGATGTTGCAATCGATGACGACGCGCAGGAACATCTCGTCGGCGTTGCCAACGGCGACGCGCGCGGCCTGCTCAACGCGCTGGAGCTGGCTGTGGAAACCACCCCGCCCCAGCCCGATGGCCGCGTGCATGTGACGCTCGCGATTGCCGAAGAATCGATCCAGCACCGGGCCGTGCTCTATGACAAAGAGGGCGACTACCACTTCGACACGATTTCGGCCTTCATCAAAAGCCTGCGCGGCAGTGATCCCGACGCTGCGGTCTATTGGATGGCGAAAATGGTCTATGCAGGCGAATCGCCGCGCTTCATTTTTCGGCGTATGTTGATCTTCGCGTCCGAAGATGTGGGCATGGCCGACCCCCACGCCATTCAGGTGGTGACCGCGTGTGCTGCGGCCTTTGAACAAGTGGGGATGCCCGAAGGCCGCTTTCATCTGGCGCAGGCTGCGCTCTATCTGGCGACCGCGCCCAAATCCAACACGACCTTTGCCTTTTTCGATGCGCTGGAAACGGTGGGGCATGAGGCCGACAGCGGCGTGCCCAATCATCTGCGCGACGCCAACCGCGACAGCGAAGGCTTTGGGCACGGCGAGGGCTATCTCTATCCCCACGCCTATCGGGATCATTGGGTGGCCCAGCAATATCTGCCCACGTCGCACCAGGGCAAGGTCTTCTATCAGCCGTCGGACCAGGGCTATGAGGCCTCCATTCGGCGGGATGTGGCGCGGCGGCGCGAGGCCCAGCTGGCTGCGATGCTGGCTGTGGAAAACCCCGCCGCCGATGCCGAAGTGCTCACCTTTTCTGCGCCCGACCCCACGCGTGACCGCTGGCTGCAACGCACCATCTCCGATGTGGGCGCGCGGCTGGGGGATCTGCGCGACCGGGTGCTGGATGCCGCGCGCCTGGAACGCCACAGCGCGGTACTCGATCTCAAGGCGGGGAGCGGTCTGCTCACCTGGGAGGCTCTGCGCCGGGTGCCCGAAGGCGGCGTCTATGCCCTGGCGCGCACGCTCCAGGATGCCGAGGCCCTGACCCAACTGGCGGCGCGCCTGCCCGAACCCGAACGCCCCCTTATCTACCAGGGCGACCTGGCTGCGCTCTCCCATGCGCTGGACGCGAGTGCGGAACCCGCATTTGAGGAACCTGGATTTGAGGCGGGGCTGCGTTTCGACGCGATTGTAGGCTATAACGCGCTGGTGGATGTGCCCGACAAGGCACACGCGGCGACGCTGATCGCGGCGCGGCTGGCGGCCAACGGTGTGGTGAGTCTGGCGGAACGCATACCCCGCCACACCCAGCGTCTCTATGCGCTGGTGAATTGGGCGGTTGCCGAAATAGACCCGGATCTGGCCGCCCAGGTGCGCGCCGCCGAAGATGCCATCTATGCGTGGCCGGATGATGCGCTGGTCAATTGGGATGCCGATGATCTGGTAGCGTGGTGGGAGGCCGCGGGCTGGCAGGTGGAGCTGGCGCTGGACGATGAGCAGAGCGAGGTGCGCGTGACGCGCGGGCTGCTGGATCGCTGGTTTGGCGACGGTACGCCGGAACGGCCCAGCTATGCCGGACATCTGGCCGCGGGCGGGCTGGATGCAGACACTATTGCCCAGGTGCGCGCGCTCTATGAACGCCAGTTGCTCAACCAGACTGTGCAGTGGGGCAGCCGGGTGGCCTATCTGCGCGCCCAGCGGGCATGATGGGCGCTTCTCATTAGGATTCCTTTAATAGATCTTCTCCGTCTTCAAGCACACGGGCTTTCTGCATCTGCGCACGAATTTCCGGTTCGTCAGTACTCAGATCGCCCTCGGCGACAGAAGTCACGGGCTCCACAGGGGCTGCCGCATCGACTGCCTCACCGACTTCTTGCTTGGGTAGCTCTCTCGGTGTCGCCTCTGGCGCGGATGCCTGAATAATGGGAACACCCTGGGGAAAGATAACCTCGCGCGCTTCATCTGGCATTGAGATATGGGCATCCTGAAGTGCACGCATGATCAGGCGCAGGAGTGAAGATTTGATTTTGAAGGGCGCATATTGCGTTGCATCGTACCAGAAATAGATGCGCAGATTCACTGTGGACGCGGCTAATTCGTCTACCAGCACCAGCGGTTCCGGTGTTCTAAAAACCGTAGGATGGTCATAGAGAACCTGGGCGATGATCTGCTGCGCCTCGATAATGGCACTGTCATAGCCAATGCTGACGACAAAGTCCGAGCGACGGTTGGCGTTGGCAGTATAGTTGGTAACCGTGTTCTTGAAGATGATCGAATTGGGAATCTGCACATGATTCCCCTCCAGGGTGATTAGGACAGTGGTACGCGTGTTCAACTGTTGCACGATACCCACGTGACCAACCACTTCGATGAGATCATCCCGGCGGAAGGGTTGCCGGATGCTCAGGAGGATGCTGGCGAGGAAGTTTTCTGCGATATCACGAAACGCAAAACCCACGACAATCCCAACAATTCCTGTACCGCCCAGCACCGTGAGCGCGAGGCGCGTTAAACCTGCAACCTGCAACACGAGATAGACGCCCAGCAGGAACACAGGAATCGCAACGATACGCGCCGCAATCGCCGCCAACAAAGACGAACCAAGCCGCACAGAAAAAAAGCGGCGCGAGAATCGAATAATGAGCTTGGTGAGCCACCACGACAGCCAGAGGACGACGGCGGCAAAAACAAGCAGAGGAATCGCTTGAATTGTATTGCGCCAGAGTGACCGCAGCTCAGTCCATGCAGGAGAAAAATCCCACACGGATCGGGGAATGACCTCGATCCGGTTTACTACCGCAACCACATCTTCCGTGCTGCGTGCCAGATTCCCCGCCCATTCGCGCTGCTCCTGGGTATTGGCCTGTCCATCTAAAAAGACGACCCCATCGCGCACATCTACTGCTGGAGCAACAAACCATTGCGTCGCCTCTAGGATACGCGCCAGGCGCTCGGCGATCTGCTCATCCTCGGCCGCCGGCTCCACGTTGACCTGTGTCGGTACTTGCTGCTCTTCTTCAGTCCCTGGCGTTTCAGGCTCTGGCACTTCGTCTTGTGCCGAAACTGCAACAGGCCAAGCAAGCATGAGTACGAACAGCCAACAGTATATAACCCGTTGTAGAGTTCGCTTGCTCAAATTCGTTCCTTACCATCTTGGCTGCTCAGTGGAGACACGGGTTAGCGGTGGTGCTCGTCTGCCCAGGCACGACAGCCGCAGGAATGGAGCTGTATTTTAAGTCCGTTGCGTCTGCCATTCCATTTCCCAGACTTGTTAGGACGAGCGTTAGCTTGATGTATACTATGAATAAGCTTGTTTCGGCAATCCAACGGGTACACATCTAAACATTTGCATCATATGTCCAATGCCGATATCTCATAGACCAAAAATTTACCATATTGTACACATTGATCGCCTACCATCTATCATTCGAGATGGGTATTTGTGGTCCGACAGAGAAATGTCACAGCGACCTCAAATCGGTTCTATTATCGGAATGAACGATATAAAGATGCGTCGGCTTAGGTTGCCGCTTCAAAGTCATTCAAATCTGCGGGTAGGCGATTGTGTTCCATTTTACTTTTGTGCGCGATCCGTAATGCTATATGTGATCGCGATGGCGAATCATCCTGCACTGACATATCGAGGTGGTCAGGGTCCCATACTTCATTTGGAAGCTGATCTATATCAGGTGGTTGAATGGGCTGATCAAAATCATATTAAATGGGCATTTACACTTTCAAATGCTGGTTCCAATTACTTCGAGGATAGAAGTAATATCGAAGAACTTGATCAAATCAATTGGAATTCGGTATACGCAACTAAATGGCATGATCAAGCTGTTAAGGAGAACAAGCAGGCCGAATTCCTTATTGAAAATAAGTTTCCTTGGGAATTGTTCTCGCGAATAGGCGTGTATTCACAGAATGTCTACAATCAGGTATATGAGCTTACGCGGGCTTCGCGACATCACCCGCTTATCGAGATTAGACAGGATTGGTACTATTAGTGGAGGCCTTTCATGTTTGAGTATAAAAAAGGAAATATAGTTAAGGAAAGCACTGAGGCGATAGTCAATACAGTTAACTGTGTCGGTATTATGGGCAGAGGTATTGCTTTGCAATTTAAAAAGAGCTTTCCGGAAAATTATAAATCCTATGTTGCTGCTTGTAAAAGAGATGAGGTTATACCTGGGCGGATGTTTGTATTTGAAACCGACGGATTAACAAATCCACGTTACATTATCAACTTTCCCACGAAGCGTCATTGGCGGGGTAAAAGTCGAATGGAGGATATTGAATCCGGACTCGTGGCGTTGGCAACAGAAATTCGCTCTCGAAATATTAAATCAATTGCTATCCCTCCTCTAGGCAGTGGATTAGGTGGATTAGATTGGGCTGATGTGCGCCCGCGTATCGAAGATGCCCTAGATGAGTTCAGCGATTGCCAAATTGTTATTTACGAGCCGAGAAGCGAGCAAACAGACATACAAATTAACCGTTCAAAAGACATTCCCTCAATGACAGCAGGGCGAGCAGCATTGGTTAGCCTGATTGATCGCTATTTACGCGGCTTATTAGACCCATTTGTCACTTTGTTGGAAGTGCATAAACTCATGTACTTTATGCAAACTGCCGGTGAACCGCTACAACTTAAATACAATAAGGGGATTTATGGACCTTATGCAGAAAATCTTAGACATGTGCTAAATCGCATAGAGGGACATATGATATCCGGCTATGGAGATGGAGGCGATACACCGGACAAAATACTCAAGTTAGTTCCCGGAGCTTTAGAAGAGGCAAATACGTTTCTTCAATCGAAGATTGATACAATAGAACGATTTAAGCGAGTATCTACATTAGTTGAAGGATTCGAATCTCCATTTGGCCTGGAATTACTCTCAACTGTTCATTGGCTCGTTATTAATGAATCAGTAAGCACCAAAGAAGATGTTGTGGTTCAAACTTACAGTTGGAACGAAAAAAAGAGGCGGTTTTCAGAACGTCAGATTGAGTTGGCAATTGATACACTGGCAAGTCAAAGCTGGATAAAGATGTTGCCGGCTAATTAGTAGGGGTGTTCATAATTCAGTAGGACGGGTGGGATTCGAACCCACACGAGATTGCTCTCGACGGATTTTAAGTCCGTTGCGTCTGCCATTCCGCCACCGTCCCGTGAGCAGGATACACCGATTGTAACGAAGATGGGCGCGCCTGTCGAATCTGGCGCGCCCATCTTGTATGCAGCAGTTTTTCTATTCTTTTGCCAGCGTCGCCAGGGCATCTACCAGGCTGTCTACGTCGCCTTCTTCGATGAACGCGGCCAGCGAAATGCGCACGCTCGACCCCCACAGCGCGGCGCGCTGGAGCATGTTCCAGCGTTCGCGCAGCGCGGTGGAGACCGCCCCGCCGTCCATGTTCGCCAGTTGGATGGTGTTGATGCCGGTGGCGTCATCCAGCTTGCGCGGGCTGCGGATTTCCACACCGGGCACACGGTCCAGCGCGGCGTGGAAATACTCGGTCAGATGGCGGCTGTGCACCTGCACCGCGTCTACACCCAGGTTATCCACATAGGATAATCCCGCCACCATCGCCGTATCATAGCAAAAGGTGCGCCCGCCATATTCAAAGCGGCGCGCGCCGGGAATCCATTCCAGGTCTTCAGGCCCCATGGTCACACTGCCGCGCTGGGTCACATTGCTGCCACACCAGGTCACTTCGATCTTGTCCAGCAGATCTCGGCGGATATAGAGCGCGGCCGACGGATAGGGTCCCATGATCCACTTATAGCCCACCATGCCATAGAAATCACAGTCGAGCGCGTGCATATCCAGGGGAACCTGGCCCAGCGTGTGTGCGCCGTCATAGTACACATATGCGCCCCGTGCATGGGCCAGGCGGGTCATCTCGGCCACGGGGAGCGTCGTGCCGCTGTCGGTGGTCACATGGCTCACCGCGACCAGCTTGGTGCGGTCGGTGAGCACAGCCTCGAAGCTGCTCAGCATCTCGTCGGCATTGTGCGAAACGGGGATGCGGCTCACCTTCAGACCGTGGCGGCGCACGATGTTCATGAGGGGAATCAACAGCGCGGGGTGTTCCTGGTCGGTGACGATGACCTCGTCCCCAGCCTGCCAGTCCAGCCCTTCGACCACGATATTGACCGCGGTGGAAAATTGAGTGGTGAAGGCCACTTCATCGGGATCGGCGCCGATGAAGTGGGCCAGTTTGGCGCGCGCCTTTTCGATGCCGATGAAGTCGTCATCGCGCGTCAACATGCGCGCCGGGCCATCCTGGATGATGGCCGTGGGCAGGCGCAACAATTCTGCGCCCACGCTGTGGGAAAGCGGCGCAATGCCGCCACAGTTGAAATAGGTGCAATTCGCCAACATGGGAAAGTCGGCGCGAATGCTGCCACGAATGCTGCCAATGGTCACGGGTGCGTGTCCTTTCAGAGACTTTTGGCTTGAGCCGTGAGTCTGCGGTTCGGGAATGAGTGCCTACCAGCCGGGGCCTACCAACCAATAGCATAGCCATCGCGGCGCGGGTCGGCCCCGCCCGAAAAGGTGCCAGAATCGGGATCGATCATGATGCCCTGCGCGCCGCCCACGGCCATAGTAAATTCGGGCATGATGTTCACGGCATGGCCGCGCGCGGCCAGACCGTCGATCACTGCCCGGTCGATGCGCCGTTCGGCGATGATGCGCGTGGATTCCAGCGGACGGGCGCGCGGCGCTTCGATGGCCGCCTGGATCGACATGCCAAAATCCATGAGATTGGACATGAATTGGGGCGTGGTTTCCATGATACCGTGGCTGCCCGGCGTGCCCATCAGCGCAAAGACCTTGTCGTCGCGCCAGATCATGCCCGGCGAAAGGCACATTTCTACCTTTTTGTGGGGCGCGACCACGTTGGGGCTGTCGGGGTCGCTGTCGAACCAGTAGAGGAAGTCGTTGAGCAGGATGCCGGTTTCGGGCACGACCGCGCCCGAACCGAAACCGCCCAGACTTTGGGTGCAGGAGACGGCGTTGCCCTGGGCATCTACCACATTGAAATGGGTGGTGCTTTCGCGCATACCGGCGGCGTCGCCCGGTTTGACGATGTTCATATCCATGGTGGGCGCATAGCGCGCGCCGATGATGTGGGCGGCCCGCTGGGGGTCGATCAAGGCCCGCCGCGCCGTGCAATAGTCATCGGAAAGCAGATGGTGCCAGTCGGCAGTCGCATCCACGTTGTAGTAGATGCGGTCGGCAATCGCCAGTTTAATCGCTTCGAGCACGGTGTGCAGATGATCTACCGAGTTGTGACCCATTTCCGCCAGGTCATAGCCTTCCAGCAGTTTCAGTGTTTGCAGCCACTGTACTGCGCTGGAAGGCGCAGGCGGGCCAAAGACTTTGAAATCGCGGTAGTCGATGCCGATGGGATCAACCCATTCCACATCGAGATCGGCCATGTCTTGCATGGTGAGAAAGCCGCCATTGGACTGGCAGAAGTTGACGATCTTTTCGGCGATTTCGCCCTTGTAATAGACATCCGGGCCTTCTTCGACCAGCGCGCGAAAGCTGCGCGCCAGATCGGGCTGTTTGTGCAATTGCCCCGGGCGCATGGGCGTGCCGTGGGGGAAGAAGAATTCCATAGAGGAGGGGAATTCCTGGAGCCAGGGGATGTAGGTGTTGACGATATTGGCGGCGTGAATGGTGACCGGATGGCCGTTTTCGCAAATATCAATGGCGTGTTTGAAGACGCTGGCGCGATCCATCGTGCCAAAGCGTTCCAGCGCAGCGCACCAGCCCGCAGGCGAGCCGGGTACATTCACCGATTTGACACCGCGCTGCATCTCTACCGGGTCTTTGAACTGGCTGGGTTCCGCAGCATAGGGACTCCAGCCCTGATAATCCAGGCAGGTGTGAGTGTCGCTTTTGGCGTCGTAGATTTGCATCCACCCCACGCCGCCCATGCCCGACAGGCCCATTTCTACCGTGCCCAGCGCGGCCGCCGTCGCGACTGCCGCATCCACGGCGTTGCCGCCTTCCATCAGCGTGCGCAAGCCTGCCAATGTGGCAAGCGGGTGTGCGGATGAAACCATTCCTTGTCGACCGGTTACTAGCGGTCGATACTGAACCCCCGCGTATGGGAAGCTCATATGCCATCCTCTCTGTTCAATCTGGTAATTTCAGGTTTGGGTTTGGTCAATATAGCAAACTGGTTTGGATCAGCCTTTGATGCTGCCCACGGTGATACCCTGTACGAAGTAGCGTTGGCCGGCAAAGAAGACAAAAATCTGGAAGAGCGCCATATAGGTGCCCGCGGCCATCATGGCGCCAAAGTTGACGCGCAGTTCGCGATTCGCCAGCAGCGCAAAGCCGACGGTCAGGGTCATCATATCCGCCGAGTTGACTACGATCAAAGGCCAGAGAAACGCGTTCCATTGGCCGATGAAGACGAAGATGCCCAGCACGGCCAGGCCCGGTTTGGAAAGGGGCAGAATGATATGGGTGAAGACGCCCACTTCGGAACAGCCGTCGATGGTGGCCGCTTCGATGAGTTCGGTAGGCAGCGTCTGGATAAACTGGCGCATGAGAAATACGCCAAATGGCGCCGAAAGCCCCGGCGCGATGAGACCTGTATAGGTGTTCACCAGCCCAAATTCGGTCATGAGGGTGAAAAGGGGAATGATCAGCGCAAAGCCGGGGATCATCATGGAACTGACATAGGCCCAGAAAATAATTTCGCGCCCTGGAAATTGTTTCTTGGCAAACCCATAGCCCGCCATCGACGCAAAAATGAGCTGGAACAGGGTCACCAGTACGGATATGAACAGGCTGTTTAGCGTCCACCGCAGAACCGGCGAATTGGCAAAGGCTTCGCGGAAATTATTCAATGAAATATCGGTGGGGATCCACTCAGGCGGCAGGCTCATGACGATGGTCGGCGGCTTGAGCGCGGTGGTGACCATCCAATAGAGTGGGAACAGGCTCACAAATGCCCAGCTGGAAAGGACGATATAGGCGATGAACATGAAGATGCGTTCGGCAGGGGTGGCTTCACGCCAGCTGCGCCGCATCCGTGAAAAAATGTTGCGGCTTTGGACCACGGGCGTAGTGGAAACAGTGCTGTTGGTCACCGGGGTAGTGGGTACGGGACTGATTGACACGGTGTTGCCTTTCTAGATTCCACTAGTATTCGACATTGGTCCGCATGACCCGGAACTGGATGATGGCGAAGGTGATGGTGATGACCAACAGAATGATGGCAACCGCAGACGCCCGTCCAAAGTCGAAGCGAATAAACCCATATTCATAGATGGAAAAGACCATGTTGGTGGTGGCAAAGTTGGGGCCACCCCGCGTCATGACAAAAATTTCGGTGAAGATCTGCAACGAGGCAATGGTGCCCAGAATGGAGATATAGGTAAGTGCGGGTTTGAGGAGCGGCACGGTGATGGAGATGGCCTGGCGCAAAATCCCCGCGCCTTCAATCGCGGCCGCTTCGTACAATTCGCGCGGGATGCTGCCCATCGAGGCTGTGAGAATGATAATCGAGCCGCCCCAGTGCGAGGCGTGATACATGATGACCAGGCTGATGATGCTGAAGCGGGGATCTGCCAGCCAGAGCACCGGCTCGACGCCGATTTCGCCCAGCAGGTGGTTCAAAAGCCCAAAGGCCGGATTGTAGAGATAGAGCCAGACCATGCTGAGCACGACACCCGATGTGACTACCGGCAGGTAGAACGCCGATTTGAAAAAGGTGCCCATCGGTTGGGGCAGGCGGAAGATCAGGGTTGCCAGCACCAGAGCCAGCAGCACGCCCGGCGGCACAATGAGGAGGGCATAGAGAAATGTGTTGCCCATAATCTTGAAAAAGGCGGGTTCACTCGCCAGCCGTTCATAATTTTCCAGGCCCACCCATTCACGGCCCGTCAGCCGCAAGCGTTGAAAGCTCAGGATAATGGAATCGACCATAGGGTAGAGCGAGAAAGCCACAAAGGCCAGCAGGCTGGGCAGGATAAAGAAATAGCCCCACAGCGCGCCGCGCCCCCGCCGGGTAAGCAGTTGTTTTGCCATGGTTCCTCCTGTAGATGCAGGGATAACTGGATGGGAAAACAGGGGGTACGCAGGCCCATAACCGGCTGCATACCCCCTGTTGCGCCATGCGGCGTGGGTTTAGGCCGCTTCTGCGTCGGCGATGGCTTCTTCGATCAGGCGGTTGCCCTCGGCTTCAAACTCGGCCAGAGCTTCTGCCGGGGTGGACTGACCGCTGAGAGCCGCTTCGAGCATGCGCGGCGCCAGGGAGAAGGTGATGGCCGCGGCGCTTGCCCGGCGACCAAAGGTGGACATGATGTCGGTGAAGCGCAGCCCGACGCGCATGTTCTCATCTTCGATCTCTTCCCAGAGCGATACCAGGGCCGGCGGCATACCAAAGGCATCGCGGGTCAGGGCCAATGCTTCGGGGCGGGTCAGATATTGGGTCCAACTATGCGCGGCGGCGGTGCGCTCGGCATCTTCCTGCTGGAAGACATAGTGACCGTGAATGTTGGTCATGACGGCCGGTTCGGCACCGGGCACGTTGGGCGGCGGCGCCCAATACCAGCGGAAATCGGGGTTGTCGCGGAATTCTGCGGGCGTCATACCCGACCCCTGCGAAGGATAGGTAGCGGCGCGTTCTTCGGTGAAGATCTGCCCGGCTTCGGCGGCGCTGCGAATCGCGCTGCCCGGCACGGCGACCTGATGCACGTTCTCCAGATCGACGATCCATTGCAGGCCGTCTACCCCTTCGGGGCTGTTGAGCGCGATGGCGGTTTCGTCTTCGTTGAAGAGCCGTGCGCCAAAGCCATACATGAACTGGGTGATGTGATAGTGAATGTCGGTGCACAACACGGTGCCATAGAGACCGTCGGTGGTGTTGGCAATGGCCGCATTCAGGAAATCTTCCATGAGCCAGCGCCGGGTTTCGCCGGTGGGCAACAGGTCGGCGACGCCGTTTTCTTCCCACGTCGTGGCGTTGATCTGGATGCCGCCGCCAAAGGAAAGCCGCCACGGCCAAAGATATTGATCGCCGTCGAAGCTGGCTTCGGCCACGATAGCCGGGTGGAGATCGGCCTGAATTTCGGGCGCAATATAGTCGTTAATGGGCGAAAGCGCGCCCAGCGGCACATATTTCGCGGCTTCGGAAACCGGCCCCTGCACCACATCCGGCGGTGTGCCGGCAATCAGCGTCGCATCGAGCTTGGCGAACCAGCTCTGGTCGTGGGGCAGATATTCCAGCTGCACATTGACGTTGGGATTATCCGCTTCGAATAATTCCGCGCTCCAGTCGAAATATTGCACCACGTTTTCGGTGCGATCTGCGGGCACGCTGGTCAGCGTATCACGGTCCAGGGGCAGGGCAGAATAGACCCAGTGTGATACGGTGTGGCTGGCGGCGGCAGGGCTCGACGCGGCTTCGCTGCCACCGGCGGGGGCGGCAGCGGGTGCAGCACACGCGGCCAGCGCGGTGACGCCCACTGCCGAGGTCAACGCTAAAAACTGTCGACGGCTTAGTGCATTCTTACGCATATCACTCTCCTCATGGAAATTCATGGACCAAATAGAAATTTGTGGGCCAATGTAAATGGTGCCAATGTGACAGATGTGAATGTGATAGGTGTGAATATCAAAGATGTGAATGTGACAGGTGATCGATACAGGTGTGTCGTTGTCAAGCCGCTCTATAGGATAAAGGGGTAAAGGGGGTAAATCACGTGTTGAAGAGACACGGCGCAATATCAGCCGCAACGACCAAAAAATTATATCATGGATGTGGGAATGTCATGATGCTTAACTAATGGCGATTGGGATCTGCCCATTAAGTGAGCCAAGAAGTTTTGAGCAATGCGCCGAGGAAAATAAAGATTAGCGCACGTCGATTTTACATATGAATCTCTACTAAAAAAGCCTATCACACTCAAATTCTGGTGTCAATTTTGCAGGACTGGCGGACTGGCGCTTACAATCTGGACAGCCTGGCGCAGACTGGCCTGTGGGTGGACCACCTGTGCGCGTATTGGGCGGTTTGCCAACCCTCGCATGACCATTTTACAATTTATTCAACTGTGTATAGTCCGTGCCATAAGCTGCCCTGCTTGCAGTTTCCCAATCCGCCCGTAGCGTGTGCGTTTTGTCCCCGCTGCCCGCTGCC
Organism: Litorilinea sp.; assembly: GCA_040880365.1. Classification (GTDB taxonomy): domain Bacteria; phylum Chloroflexota; class Anaerolineae; order Caldilineales; family Caldilineaceae; genus JBBDIO01. Next base: position 3,672 of record JBBDIO010000150.1, on the reverse strand, counting down.
CTTTGTCCAAGCCAAATGCAAGATCGAGACGCCATCGCTCCAGGGCATGGGCGCGGATATTCGACACCCTCAAAACCATGAAAGTGGCCGAAATCATTTTAGCCCAGGCACTCTTGAAGGGAGTTTTGTATACACATGCCCGAAATGGATAATCAACAGTCGGAGTTTGTTTTCAATCTGCGCACGTTTCGTTTGCACCAGAATGCCAATGGCTATAACGAATGGCAGGCCCACCATGCCACGCGACGTGTGCCCGCAGACCAGTGTGCCATCATCATTTGTGACATGTGGGACAACCACTGGAGCCGGGGCGCAGCCGAGCGCGTGGACAGCATGGCCCCGCGCATGAACCAGATGATTGCCCGCGCGCGCAACCAGGGCGCGCATATCATCCACGCGCCTTCGAATACGCTGGACTTTTACGCCGACCATCCGGCGCGCCGGCGTATGCAAGAGCTGGCGCCCATCGAACCACCCACCGCGCGGGCGGTCGAAGATCCGCCATTGCCTATCAACAATTCGGACCCAACCTCGGATACCGGGGAACTCAACGAACACCGGGCATGGTCGCGCCAGCATAGCGCCATCGAAATTGATCCCGCGCGCGATGGGATTTCGGACCAGGGGGCGGAAGTCTACAGCTACCTGCGCCACCATGCTATCCAACAGGTGCTGCTCATGGGGGTGCATACCAATATGTGTGTGCTCAATCGTTCGTTTGCCATCAAGCAGATGGTGCGCTGGGGGGTGGAAATTGCCCTGGTGCGCGACCTGACCGATGCCATGTATAACCCGGCAATGCCGCCCTATGTGAGCCACGACGCCGGCACGCAATTGGTGGTGGGCTATATTGAACGCTTTTGGTGCCCCACTATTACTGCCCAAGATCTGGCTGGATGAGGTGAGAAGAAATTGCAACGACTAACCGACAAAACTCTACTGCTCACAGGGGTGCGTCGCGGCTTCGGGCGCGCATTGCGCGCGCCTGCTGTGCGATTCCGCAAAGGATTTGAATCATGAGCGATAACAAAACTCGTTTTGCCGTATTTGTGAAGCCCTGGAAAGGGATGACCGCGCCCGCGATGGCGGCGCATGTGCGCAGCCTGGGCTTCGATCTTATTGAATTTCCCGTGCGTCCGGGCTTTCCCTGTGCGCCGGAAACTATCGAACGCGATTTGCCGGGGGTGGTGGATATTTTTGCCGATCACGGCATTCAAATCCACAATCTCACAGTGGCGTTGCCGCTGGATGACGAGCGGCTCTATGCTGCCGCGGCTGCCGCCAACATTTCCATGAATCGGGTCATGTTCAGCCGCAGCGACCAGAGCTATTGGGAAGACGAACAGCAGGCGCGCCAGGCGTTGGACGCGGCTGTGCCGTTGTGCGAACAATATGAGGTGCAGATCGGCGTGCAGCACCACTCTGGGAATTTTCTGCCCATCAACGCCATGGGACTCTATCACCTGATCAAAGACTATGACCCCCAACAGGTGGGCGCGATCTGGGATCCGTCGCACAATGCGTTGCAGGGCGAAGACCCCAGATCGGGGCTGGAGATTCTCCAATCGCATCTTTGCATGGTGAATCTGAAGAACGCCTATTGGCGCAAGGTGAGCGGACCCGAAGCGGCGCAGGCGCAATGGGAAGCCTACTTCACATCGGGCCGCCAGGGGCGATCCGACTGGGGCGCGGTGGCAGACGCGGTCAGACTTGTGGGCTATGCCGGGCCGCTCACGTTTTCGGCAGAATATTCTGCCCACGACCAGGTAGACCGCCTGATCGTGGAAGATTTGGCCTATGGTCGCGATTTGTTTGGCTAGGCGCGCCAGGCAGAAACGCGTCTGCGCCGTGTCCGCTAGCGATACAGATCCGACACATCGACAAAAGCGCCATCCTGGTTGGCCGAACGATAGGCCGCTTCGAGCAATTCCACGGCGCGCCAACCGACTTCTGCCGAGCTGCCATTGGTGGCGTCGCCGGTGATCACATCGACCAGATTGTGGGCCGTGGCATAGGGAAGCGGATGCGCGGCCGCCTGGGCATCGTAGCGAATTTCTTCGGTGTGGCCGTCGTGGTGGATAAGCCCCACGCCTTTCTGCGCGTCGATGTCGATCCACCCATTTTCGCAGCCCACCAGCAGCCGGAAGACCAGCCCCCGATAGTTGCCCGATCCCCCCGCCGTGCCCACGGCATCCTGCCCAAACTGCACGGTCATCACGTTGATCAGATCGACCGCCAGCCCGTGGTTGCGCATGAGCGCCGAGACGCGCTGCGGTTGCAGACCTGTGACATAAAAGAGCAGCCCCGCGCCGTGGGTTATCTGCACCTGTCCGTGGCCGCCGCCCAGCAGCGCGGGCTTGGTATATTGATCCGGCCCATGCACATTAAAGGCGCGTCCGGCAAAGCCTTCGCCGGTGAACAACGGGGTCATGAACGAGCTATAGATGAGATCCACATACTGAATTGCGCCCAGTTCGCCCCCGGCGATGACCGCGCGCGCCCGCACGGCATAGGGCGCAAAATTAAAGGGGTAGCCGATGATGAGTTCCTTGCCTGCCTGGGCGCTCAGTTCCACCAGTTCCTGCGCTTCGGCGGCGTGCAGGGTCATGGGTTTTTCCAGCATCACATGCACGCCCGCCTGCAAACAGGCTTTGGTCACTGCATAGTGGGTGGCGTTGGACGAAACCACGATCACGCCATCCAGCGTGGCTTCTGCCAGCATCTGGTGCACATCGGTATAGACGCCCACTGTATCTGTGCTGTTGTTTGCGCCTTCTTTTTCGCCCTGACCATTTTCGCCCTGCCCATAGCGGTCAGCGGCTGCTTGCAGTCGGGCCGGATCGCTATCGCACAGCGCGACCAGGCGTGCTTTGGGGTGTGCCAATAGCGCAGGGATATGTGTGTCGGTAGCCCACCAGCCCGTGCCGATGATGCCAATGCGCGCTTCTGTCATTGCGTTCCTCGAATTCATTGTGTCAGCCCCATTTCGTGCGGCTGAATCTGATGGATTGGGTAGTGCATGGAATAGTCCGATTGTAACACGCGTTTTTCGCCATGCGTCGATTCTAGCTCCCTCTATCGCCCCAAAAGGCTTCTACTGCTACAATAGTGCCATCAATTGCGTCCGCAATCGCTGCTCGCGACTCTCCCCACAGGGGCTGGAGATCGTCGGGCTGGACAAAATATTGCTACACTCAGGAGATACCCAGTGATTGATTTCCCGCGTTCTTTCTTCACCTGGAAAACCAAACCCTTCCAGCCCGATCCCTACTATCGCTATAGCGGGGGGTTTGTGGGCAATCCGGGTCAGGTCTATCAGGTGCGTTTCAACCTCGAAGGCATGTGTACGATTCGGGATGACCAAAATGGTCAGACACAGGAGCTGTTTGTCAGTGCGCCCTGTCGCAGTGAATATACAATTGCCGCCCGCAATCTGTTCCAGGTGCCCAGCAACGAATTTCGCTTTGCCTTTAGCCGCGACCTGCACTTTTCGATTGCCGCGCGGCCTAGTTCCGAACAAGAACCCGTCCAAGCCGGTAAGTTGAGTGATCGGCTGCAAAGCCATCGCCTCGACTTGCGCACCCTTGCCGATCCCACCGAGTTAACCAGCGTGCGTGACGTGGTGGCGGCAACGCTGGATAACAGCCTGCTGAATGCCCGTTCGACCTATCG
>JBBDIO010000149.1:3382-29376 GCA_040880365.1 Litorilinea sp. | reverse complement strand
GAGACAGTAAACGAGACAATTGACGAGATAATTGACGAGACACAGGAGACGACGCTGGCTATACGCGCGTATCCCTGTATGGGACCGGGGGGACTGAACCTCTGTGCGCTGCGCGCGGGGGATATCCTGCTGGCGTTGACACCGGATGGGACAAATTGGCCCCAGGTGGGCGGCACCTATTTCACCCGGGCTGCGCTCTATGTGGGGATGACGGAAAACGGCCCCGGCGTCGTCGAGATCACGCCTGCACCGGAGACTGCACAGGAGATCACCCAGGCGCAATCTACCGTTGGAGAGGGCACACGCGCCTTGGCGGCGACGGCGTGGTGGACCGGTGAGGGTGTGCTGGATTGGGCAGTCGTCCGCCCGCCGGTGAGCGCAACGGTGGCGCGCAATGCCGCCGAAGCCGGGCGCGCACGCGCGGCAGATCCTGCCCTCCGCTATGGTTTCTTTGCCGATGATGGGGCTACGCCGATTGAGCTGGATGATCCCGTCTACTATTACGACGGCAAACTGATCGCGGCGGCCTATGCGCAAGCGGGGCATACGCTGGTGCCTGCGCAACGGGCAACGCCCACACCACTCGCAGGCTGGATCTCGCCCGATGACCTCTATTGGCACAATACTCAGGCCCAGCGGCAGGCGCAGACGTCCGACGCGCCCAATCTGTTTGTGTGGGCCGAAGGCGCGGTGCATCTGGCGCTGATCGGGCGCGCGGATACGGATGCGCGCGCCGAAGCGAATCCCCTGCGCCTGGGCTATCGTCCTATCGACGCGGCCACGCCCTATCTCTATAGCGGCGCGGACGCCCGCGTTTCCTCGCTCGCGGCAGCAGATCTGGATGCCCGGCGCACCTGGGAAGTCGAAATCACCGCCCGCACCGGCGGGGCGCTGACCAGCGGCGCGTTTGTGGTGGGCTGGCGCACCATGACGCCCGACGGCACAGTCACCCTCAACGGCGGCACGCTGCGCGCCGGTGAAGTGCGCACCTGGCCCCTTGCCGAGCTAACAGTCCGGGGTGGGACGCTCTTTGTGCCCACGCTGGCGCGCTGAGGCGCATTGCAGCACGGTAAAAGCCGCACAGATTGCCCCACACCCACTTTGCATCGATTGTTTATATCCGCTTTGCCGCGACTTAACCCCCAACCACTCGCCACATGGTACAATTGTGCCCATGCCAGCATCTTTTCAGGCGTAATTGTTTCAACCAATCTCTTTTCGACAGTATTTCTTCAACCAATATCTTTCAGCGGTTAATCAGTAGACGGTAGCAAGTGGGTGGTATGTACAAACGCATTGTGGTGAAATTGGGCACCAGCGTCCTGACGGGCGGGGCGCGCCAGTTGAATCGCCCGCGCATGATTGAATTGACGCGCCAGTGTGCCGAACTCTTTCATCAGGGGCTGGATATCATCGTTTGCACATCGGGCGCAATTGCCGCCGGGCGCGCTCACCTGGATTTTCCCGCGCTGCCGCCCACCATCATTAGCAAACAGTTGCTGGCTTCGGTGGGCCAAACCCGGCTCATGCTCAATTGGGAACGCTTTTTCGATATCTATGGCATCTATGTGGGGCAGATTCTGATCACCCGCGCCGATGTGGAAAACCGCCAGCGCTATCTGAACGCGCGCGATACCTTCCACGCGCTGCTCGAACAGCGGATTGTGCCGGTGGTCAACGAGAATGACGCGGTCGCCACCGAGGAGATCAAAGTGGGCGACAACGACAATCTTTCGGCGCTGGTCGCCACGCTCACCAATGCCGATCTGCTGCTCATCCTCACCGATCAGCCCGGTCTTTTCACCGCCGACCCGCGCGTCGATCCCCATGCAGAACTGATCCCCGAAGTCCACAAAATTGACGAAGATCTGCTGGCGCGGGCAGGCGGCAGCACCACGGGCCTGGGTGTGGGCGGGATGACCACCAAGCTCACCGCGGCCAATGTGGCGCGCCATGCCGGGGCCGATGTGATTATCGCGGCGGGCAGCGCGCCCAATGTGATCCTGCGCGCCGTGGCCGGCGAGCCGGTGGGCACGCGCTTTGTGGCGCTGCAAACCCGGGCCGAAAATCGCAAGCGCTGGCTGTTGGCAGGCCCCAAACCGGGCGGCGCGCTCATATTAGATGCGGGCGCGGTGCGGGCCGTCTGTCACCAGGGGCGCAGTCTGCTGCCTGCGGGCATTGCCCGGGTCGATGGCGAATTTGAACGCGGCGACCCCATCGCGATTGCCGACCTGGCCGGGCATGAGCTGGCGCGCGGGCTGGCTGCCTATAGCAGCGGGGATATGCGCCGCATTGCGGGCAGCCGTTCCCACGAAATCAACGACCGGCTTGGCTATACCTATGGCGAAGAAGCCGTCCATCGCAACAACCTTGTCCTGTTGACGGACTGATTGCCGCCCCATGCCTGTTGATCCTATCCTGCGCATCGAAAATCTATCGTTTCACTACCCGGTTTCCGGCGAACACTCCCACGGCGAACAGCCAGCCGACGACGCGCCACCCGCGGGCGCGCCTCTCGCCCTGCGCAATATCCATCTCACCATTCAGCCCGGCGAATATGTGGCAATTGTGGGCGCAAACGGGTCGGGAAAATCGACGCTGGGCAAGCAACTGAATGGGCTGCTCTTGCCCAGCACGGGCGATGTGTGGGTGAAGGAGTGGAACACCAAAGACCACACGCACCGGCAGGATATCCGCGCGACGGTGGGCATGGTCTTTCAAAACCCGGATAACCAGATTGTGGCGACGGTGGTCGAGGAAGATGTAGCCTTTGGTCCTGAAAATCTGGGGATTCCGCGGGGCGAGTTGCAGGCGCGGGTGACCTGGGCGCTGGAACAGGTGGGCTTGCAGGATCTGCGCACGCGCGCGCCGCATATGCTTTCGGGCGGACAAAAACAGCGAGTCTGCATTGCGGGCGTGCTGGCAATGCACCCCCAGGTGCTGGTATTGGACGAATCGACCGCCATGCTGGATCCCCGCGGGCGCGCCGATGTGTTGGCAACCGCGCAACGGCTCAACCGGGAACAGGGCGTGACCATCATTGCCATCACTCACTTCATGGCCGAAACGATTCATGCCGACCGGGTCATCGTTCTGGAGGCCGGCGAAATCGTCATGGATGAACCGCCGCGGCAGCTTTTTGCCCAGGCCGAACGGCTGCGCGATCTCCAATTGGATGTGCCGCAAGTCACCGAATTGGCGCGCGCGCTCCACGCAATCACAGGCGACTTTCCTACCGATGTGCTGACGGTGGATGAATTGACCGCGGCGGTGCAGGCCCGTCTGGGCGATACGCCTCTGGCCCCCGGTGCCCCCCGTACCCTCGGCGCGGGAGATATGGCAGATACATCCCTGCCCACTCCCCAACCCGCTGAATCCGCCTCGCCCGCGCCCCTGATCCGGGCACGCGGGCTGACCCATGACTATATGCGCGGCACGCCGCTGGAAGTGCGAGCGCTGCACGATGTGACGCTGGACATCTATCCCAACGAGATTGTGGGCCTGATCGGCCATACGGGGTCGGGCAAATCGACCGCGGTGCAATACTTCAACGGCCTGCTGCGCGGCAAGCCGGGGCAAGTGCACGTATTGGGGCAGGATGTGAGCGCGGCGAATGCGGATGTGCGCACCCTGCGCCGAGAAGTGGGGCTGGTGATGCAGTTTCCCGAGGCGCAACTGTTTGAACGCTATGTGGGCGACGATGTGGCTTTCGGGCCGCGCAATCTGAAGCTGGACCGCGCCGAGGTGCGGGCGCGGGTACGCCGGGCAATGGAAGCGGTGGGGCTGGGTTTTGAGGAATTCAAAGACCGCCTGACTTTTAGCCTGAGCGGGGGACAGATGCGCCGGGTTGCGCTGGCGGGCGTGCTGGCGATGGAGCCACGCGTGCTGATTCTGGATGAACCCTCTGCGGGGCTGGATCCTCAGGGGCGACGACAACTACTGCGCCACATTCGCGATCTACACGACCAGGGCATGACGCTGGTGATCATCTCGCACAACATGGAAGAACTGGCCCAACTCTGCGACCGCTTCTATGTCTTTGCCGGGGGCAAAACGGTATATCACGGCACACCGGCGCAGATTTTTGCCCAACCCCAGGCATTGGCCGAATTGGGGCTGGAGCCGCCACCTGTGACCCAAATCATGCACCGGCTGGCGGGCGCGGATGCAGACCCGCACGCCCCAGCCTATTCACTCGCCTATACGGTAGAAGAGACCGCGCGCATATTGGGGGCGCAGCTTCGTGCAAAACTTTGAGCTATTGCGCAATGTAACCATCGGTCAATATATTGCCACCGGCTCGCCTGTGCATCGGCTGGATCCGCGGGTGAAGTTGCTGGGCGCGGGCGCGCTGATCCTGGCGGTGTCGTTCACGACCTCGCTGCTGGCGAATCTGCTCTTTCTGGGGCTGGTGCTCATCATCGCGCGGGCGTCGCGCATCCCGTTTTCCTATATGCTGCGCGGCTTCATTCTGGGGCTGCCGTTTCTGGTGCTTATCTTCCTCATGCAGTTCCTCTTTCTGGGCCGCATCGAGCCGGCAGGGCAGATATTTTTCGAGTGGAGCTGGTTTCGCATCACGCACTATAGTCTCCACCTCATCGCGGTCAGCCTGCTGCGCCTCACCTCTTTCATCTTTCTCACCAGTCTGGTCACTATGACCGCGACTATCACCGAAATCGCGCACGGCGTGGAGCTAATCCTGCGCCCGTTTCGGCGCATCGGCGTGCCCGCACACGAGCTTTCGCTGGTGCTGACCATTGCGCTGCGCTTTGTGCCCGCGCTGGCAGAAGAAATGGAGCGCATCCTCAAAGCCCAGGCCGGGCGCGGCGCAGATATTGGGACCAATCGCTTTTGGCGACCCGACAAGACCGCGCGCGCCTATCTGCCCATGATTGTGCCCCTGTTCATGGGCGCGTTTCGGCGCGCCGAGGATCTCATCATGGCCATGGAGGCCCGCGGCTATGTGAGCGGCGGCACACGCAGCGCGTTTGTGGTTTTGCAGGCCCGCCCCCTGGATTGGATCGCACTGGCCGTCGCGCTGCTCTTCGCCGCGCTGATCCTCTTTGCGCCCTGGCCCGCGCTGCTCGACATAGCCGCGTGGGTGGGCCTGAATCCCGGCATCGACGCCACGCTCATTTCAAACTGACAGCCGTACTCATACCACCTTGTTAATTCCGTGTTGACAGCCGTCCCCTACAGTGCCAGGTATATATTTCCCGGCACTTCATCGCGCAAAACTCAACGGAGATTCTATGCACAACCCACGGTTAACCAATCTGATTATCGTAGCAATCCTCGCACTTGTGACAAGCGTACCCGTGCAGGCACAGGTGGCAAGCCCGCACCAGGCGGGGGAAGGTATCTACTTTTCTGCCGATTTCACAGCCGCAACCAACGCCGCGCGTTTCATCGATCTGGATGGAAGTGGCGATAGTTCGATCACGGGGCCGCTCCCTCTGAACCAGCTGGTCTATGTGGAAGCAGAAGATCGCTTCTATGGCACGGCCTTTGATGGGGCAATTCGCCGCATGAATGCCGACGGCACCGGGGTAGAGACGCTGATCACCGGGCTGGACGGCGCCAACTCTCTGCGTCTGGATGTAGACGCGGGCAAAATGTATTGGATTGACCGGGGCAGCGTCTATTTGCTGCGCGGGCTTGAAGTGTGGCGGGCCAATCTGGATGGCAGCGAACCCGAAATGGTAATTGATGACACGGCGGGATTCGGCCAGTTTGAAGAACTGACGATCGACCCGACCAGCGGCAAGCTCTTTGTGGTCAATGATGATGTAATCCTGTGGGCAAATCTGGATGGTAGCGAGGCAGAAGTCTTTGCGACGGCTGCGGGCGGCGTCAACCCCACCCTGTCCTGCCCCACCGTCGACGCGACGAATGGCAAGGTCTATTGGCTGCAAGATGGCGGATCCCAAGACAATGCCATCTATTGGGCCAACCTGGATGGCACCAACCCCGAACCCGTGATTCCGCTGGCAAGTTTCCCCGAAATCAGTTGCCCCCAGCTCGATATGGACGCCGAAGAGCTGCTCTGGACCGACGGCGACGCGGACGCCATCAAGCGCGCCGATCTGGATGGCAGTAATGTGGAAGATGTGCTCACCGAAGTGGACGACCCGCGCCAGCTCTACCTGGGCACCGGGGGCGACCTCTATTGGAGGGCACTTGCCAGCGGAGGAATCAATATCATGAAGGCCAACCGTGCCGGCGGCGACGTGGAAATCTTTGTGGAAGGCTTGAATTTGCTGCGCGAGCTTACCGTGGTGCCGGCCCTGGACAAGCTCTTTTGGATCAACCAGGTGCCCAGCGTGATGGAGATGGGACAAATCAATCTGGACGGCAGCGACGCGGAGATTTTGAAATCTGGCCCGCGCGATATACGGGGCATTGCACTGGATGCCGCAGCCGGGAAGCTCTACTTTACCAGTTCCGAACTGATTGCCCGCACCAATCTGGATGGCAGCGAGATGGAAATCCTGCTCTCAGGGCTAGTGTCCGCCGAGGCGCTGGCGCTGGACCTGGTCAACAATAAAATCTATTGGTCGCAGGGCAGTGCCGACCCTCAAATTCGCCGCGCCAATCTGGACGGCACAGGCGTAGAAGATGTCTTTGTGCATAGCGGCGGCGGCACGGTGATATTTTCGGGGCTGGCGCTCGACCCTGCGGGCGACACCCTCTATTGGACGTACTACATCTTTGGCGGCGAACAATCCTATACGGGCAGCATCTGGCGCGCCAACCTGGATGGCAGCAACCCCGCCGAACTGATCCCCGAACTGACCACGCCCCGCACGCTTGCGCTGGATGTGGCAGGCGGCAAGCTCTACTGGAGCCAGACCACGGCCATCCAACGCGCCAATCTGGATGGTTCGGATGTGGAAAATGTGGTCTTCGATGCCAATCAGACGGCCTATGGCGTGGCGCTCGATGTGCCCAACCAACATATCTACTGGACCGATACCCGCAATCAAAGCATCCTGCGCGCCACACTGGCCGGGGCGGAGATCACCACGCGCTACAGCGGACCCGCCACGCCCTATCATCTGGTCGTCGTCGCCGATCCGCCCGATGGGGAAACGCCCGCACCATTCATCTATCTGCCCACCCTCAGCGCCGATTGAGACTGGACCTATCCACGTGTCTGGCAGCGTCTGACAGCGTCTGGCAGTTCCCTGCACCCCACACTCCGGGCGCGTGGTTCACAGATGGACAGCGTGCCCGGACTTTGCTATGATGCGCAAAGCGCGCCACGCCATCCGCGGGCATGATATTGGGCGTCAAATCATCATGGATATGTAAATACGTTTATGAAACTTTCGGCAATTCTGTTGCTTGCGTTCCTGCTGCTATTTGGTTTTGGACGCGCCGCGTGGGCAGGCGGGCCTGTTCCCGTTGTGCCCACGCGCGCCACAACGACGCCGGTTGCCACCACACCTGCCACAACTATACCTGTCACAACGACGTCCCCAGTCACAACGACAGTGGCAACGCCCGTGACAGCCACAGTCACGAGTACCACGAGTATCATTGCCCAGCCGCCTGTGATTACTGAACAGGGTGAAATCCCACCTACCACGGGCCAACCCCTGGAAGTGGAAGTGCGCTTTCCCACCAATTTGCGCGCCGGGCCAAATAGCGCATTTCGCGTGGTGAAGGTGGCTGCCGCGGGTGACCGGTTTACAGTTTTGGCCTGTAATCCCGGCTGTAACTGGTATATGGTGGAGCCTGACGTGTGGATTGCCGCATTCCTGGTCATTCCTCTGGAGAGCGAGAGCGGCACCGCAGAAACTGTGCCGGGGCGCGAAACAGACGGTGAAGCCGCCGACCGTGCCGAAGATAGCGCGACCCTGATTGAGCCGACCGAGTCTGACGCGACCGAGTCTCACGCGACGGACGTTGACGAAATTGAAACCGTGGCGGTTATCCCGGTGCCGGAAATCCCGCATGGGCAGGTCACTGTGCGCGTGGATACGCAGATCTATCGCGGGCCGGGCACCAATTATCGCCGAGCCTATTTCATGCCCCAGGGCGAGCAGGTTACTGTGGTGGGGCGCAACTCTACCGGCGCGTGGTATGTTATGGTGAGCGGTGACTGGATTGCCGCCGCGGCGGTCACGGGCGCGCCTGCGGATCTGCCCACCGCCTGGGAACCGCCGCCACCGCCTGGAGGACCTGAGCAGATCATATCGCGACCGGCCGCTCCACCAGAAAATAACGAAGAACCTACACAAAATAGTAGTGTAGATTCAAATACGGCTTCTGCTCAGTCAACAGATAGCGGGCTTCCAACCAATTGCGTCAACATCAACACGGCATCCTTTGAGGAATTGAAGCTTATCCTCCACATTGATGAAGATCGAGCGGGTCAGATTCTTGGACTTCGCCCATTCAGTTCGGTAGACGACATGGAGCGTATCAATGGTATTGCTTCTGTACGTCTAGCGGAAATCAAAAATGAAGGGGTTGCATGTGCAGGATAGCAAGTCCCAATTTTTAGAGCCTTAACCACCCCGTATGAGCAAACTACCCAATGACAACCGCACATACTATCACCCCGCTAGCCACAGCGCGGCCTGATAGTATAAGGGCAGCCCCAGCGTAAGATTAAACGGGAACGTGATCACCAATGCCGCGGTGAGATAGTAGCCGGGGTTGGCCTTGGGAATGTTTTGGCCCACCACCGCGGGCGCGGTGATGTAGGAGGCGCTGGCGGCGAGTGTGCCCATGATCATGCTGCCGCCTGCCGAAAGGCCCACCAGATCGCCCAGATACACGCCCAGCAATCCATGCAACAGGGGCATCACCAGCCCAAACACGATGAGAAACACGCCGGCGTGGCGCAAATCGCCCAGACGCTTGCCCACCAGCGTGCCCATCTCTAGCAGGAAAAGGGTCAACATGCCGGGGAAGAGATCCACAAAAAACGCGCCCACCTGGCGTTCGCCCAGTTCGCCCGAAATATAGCCGATGATCACCCCGCCGCCTAGCAACATGAAGCTTTTGCCACTGAGCGCCGAGCGCAACACATCCACTGGCGATTGCCGCACACGGCCCACGGTCGAACCGGCAATCAGCAACCCCACCGCCACCGCCGGAATCTCCATAATCACATAGAGCGCGGGCATAAAGCCCTCGAACGGTTCCTGCACTTCGGCCAGAAAGGTGACACAGGCACTGAGCGTGACCGCCGAAACCCCACCAAAGTGGATCGCTACGGCCGCAGCGTCGGCGGGCGAAAAGCCACCCCCACCGCGCAACAGCAGATAGCTCCACACGACGATCCCCACACCCAGCCCAATCGCCACCAACGCCGCCCCTCCAAAACCGCTCAGCGGCGACGTTGCGAGATCAAATCCGCCCTTTAGCCCAATCGCAAAGAGCAGGTAGATGGAGATAATGGTATAAACCTGTTCGGGGATGCGCAGATCGCTGCGCACCAGCACAGCCACTATGCCCAGCAAAAATGCCAACACCATTGGCGAAAGCAGGTTGACGCGAATAATATCAAAAATTTCCATAAGACACCCATGTATTTGTGCGATTAAGAACAATCATTCTGCACAATCTACATCCACGGGCGTGGTTTGTAAAAAATCGGGGAGGGGTTTAGGAAGATTGAGGAGGGTACGTCAATGACAAATCTTGTACCACATGGGTAATCTGGGCGCCCACAAATGCAGGCAAACACGTAGCGACGGCAACAATGGCGGGAATCCAGGCAAACATATCGTGTTCTTCATCCAGAGTGATTATCGCCTCGGGAGATGCTTCTGCACAGTAAGTCGCCCATGCCTGGTCCGGCTGCCCTACAGGCTGAATGCACAACTCTAGCCCGGTCTCTTCCCACAATTCACGTCTTGCACAATCATCAATCATTTCACCTGGATAACGCGCGCCCGAGGGCGGTGTCCAGGCCCAATCTCCATTGGCTTCGGCAGCCTGGGCACGATGTAGAATCAGAAACTCGTAGTCATCTTTTTTGTAGTCAGTTCCTTTGCGACGATAAACAACAATCGTCGCACCGTGGGGAGATTCAGCGCTAATTGCTTTGCCATCCCATGTGGTCATTTCGTCCCGGCTCATTCGTTGTCTAGAGCATCCGTGCGTGTACGATTTCGCGCTCGGTCACCGGACGCACCTGCGTCGCGTCTACTGTGATTACATCCAGCGTATGACCATCTACGGCGATGATCTCCAATTCATAGCCTTGATCTGCGCCATGAATCATGACGACTACGCCAACATCCCCAGCGTACAATTTGTGTTCGGGCAAATCTACAGTTAATACGACCCGATCATGCTCTTTGATCATAGTATCTCCATTTTTTTATCAGCTTTTTATTGGACTTCTCTACGGATAGGATATGCAGTCACCAGTCGTGGAACAGCTTCACCCTTCGATATAAACCACACACTGCGCAACCAGGGTAAGCGTCCACTGGGTGTTGCCAGAGGACCTTCCACAACATATCGGGTCCCAAATACAGACTGCTCAGATTTCACCAACTGGGATACTTTTGCATGTTCTAATAGTGCATCATAAAGACGAATCCAATCCCCTTCAGAAAAACCGAAACGAACAAAAAATGCGGATTTTCCTCCCGAGTTCGCTTCCGACAAGAGATATTCGACAATTTTGGGTTTTGGAATTAACGCATTCTGATGATTTGGAAGCTGCTTCAATCCGATTCCTACTTGCCAAAGCCTGAGATATCTTGATCCTCAGTGCGAGTATACAACACAGCCGGAGCGATCTGCTCCGGCTGCTATTATATCCTGTTTGAAGACGGCAATCTATTATGTTTTCAGAAAATTTCTTGACCGCTAATCCAGATAGATGCTCTGTGTGGCTAGGATTTGAGCGCGCCGACCGTGATGCCCTTTTGGATCTGGCCCTGGAAAATCACATAAACCAGCAGCGTGGGCACCATGATGATGGTGACTGCGGCGAAAAGCCCGCTCCAGTCGTTCATGTAATATTGCTGATGCAGCATATAGGCCAGGCCCTGGGTGAGCACATAGCGCGTGGGGTCCGACATGAGCACCAGGGGCAGAATATACTGATTCCACATGCCCAGAAAGTTGAAGATGCCGATGCTCAGCAAGCCCGCCTGGGCCAAAGGCAACATCACCCGGAAGAATACCTGATATTGATTGGCCCCGTCGATGATGGCGGCTTCGTGCAATTCGGAAGGCAGCGTCTTGAAAAAGCCGGTGAGGAAGAAGACGCTGAAGGGCAGCGAATAGGCCACATAGACCAGCACGAGCCCGTGATAGGTATTGAGCATGTCCAGATTGCGCACCAGGAAAAAGAGCGGCACCAGCGCCAAAAAGACGGGAAACAACATGCCCGAAAGAAAGAGATAGAAGAAAAAGCGATTGAGCGGAAAGGGAAAACGCGCCAGCACATAGGCGGTCATGGCAGAAAGCAACAGGGTGATAAACAGCCCCGGAATTACAATAAGCAGACTGTTTAAGAAGTATTCGCCGATGTGTGCGCTGACCCACGCACGCTCAAAATTGGCCCATTGCAATGCTTCGGGCATGGACCAGGGATTGAAAAAGATCTCCTGATCGGTTTTGAACGACGAATAGAGCAGCCACAGCATGGGGAAGATCACAATGATCGCCCATGCCACCAGAATGGTCTGGATCAGCACACGGGTGAGGAACGCGCTCAGACTAAAGTCGGCGCCCCGTTGGGTGGCCGGCGCTTGCGCAGTCGCATTGGGAATGGTTTCAGTCGCCATCGAGAACCTCCAGAAATTCTAATATTCCAACGACTCGCGCCGGGTCAGACGCATAAGAATAATGGACAGCACCAGCACCATCAGGAACATAAAGACGGCAATGGCGGTGGCATAGCCAAAACGACTCGCCAGGAACGCAGTATCATACAAGTAGGAGGCCAGCACTTCGGTCGAACGACTGGGACCGCCCTGGGTCATGGTCTGGACAATCGCAAACATATCGACTGCACCAATCGCCAGGAAGATGAGCGCAGTACGGACTGTATCCCACAACAGGGGCAGCGTGATCTTCCAGAAAATGGTCCACCGATTGGCCCCATCCATCTCCGCAGCTTCATAGAAGGTGGGCGGGATCGATTCCATGCCCGCAATGAACAGGATCATGATAAAGCCGATGCCCTGCCAGATGACCACTGCGCCCAGCGCGCCCAATGCCGTTTCGGGATTGCCCAACCACACGGGTGGAGTCTCCACGCCCAACAGACGCAAGAACGAATTCAGAATGCCCATGATGGGGTGATAGACAAAACTCCACAGCACACCGATGGCGACAATCGACATGACCTGGGGGAAGAAAAAGGTGATGCGATAGAATTTCGCGCCGCGCACACCTTGCGTCATCAGAAAGGCGAAGAAGAGCGAAATCGCAATGGTGATAAGCGGCAGGGTCGCCAAAAAGCGCAGATTGTTCTGTAATGCGTTCCAGAACCGATCATCGGTCACCATGCGTTGAAAGTTTTCCAGCCCGATAAATTCGGCGTTGGGGCTAAGCCCGCGCCAACGGGTCAGGCTGATATACATCGCCTGGAAATAGGGATAGAGCACAAAGGTGACATACAAGGCTACCGACGGCAAGAGGAAGGGAATGATAAGCCGGTATTTATTGCGATACATGCTGACTCCACTTGGAACGTCACAAAAAGGAACGTCACAAAGATAAAGGGGGGGAGGATGAAGTTCGCGGGAGATTGGCGAACCTCATCCTTGCTTCATACCATTACTAAACACCCATGACCAAACGCACGTCAACAAGTCAACGTGCGAATGCGGGTCTAGGCTTCCCGAGAGTATTTCTGGATATCCGGGTCGCTCTTGACCTGATCGGCGATCTCTTGCATGGCTTCGACGAACTCGTCGGAGCTGATGCGCCCGGTGAGCAGATCGCCGGTGCGGTCGCGGCTGCCGTCGCTCAGATCGATATACCAGTTGGAAAAGCGATAGTTGAAGATATCGTCGCCGGCAGATTCGACTGCGGCCAGGGCCGATTGCATGGCCGAGCTAACTTCGATGCCCTCGGTGCCGCCCACGACAGGCATGATGGAGCTGACATTCTGGGCGAAGTATTTGGCGCTTTCCCGCGAGAGCATACAGCGCATAAATTCTATGCCGCCGGTTACATTTTTGGCCTGTGAGGGCACAAAATAAATTTCGCCGGAATTGGCATAGATGGCTTCTGCCGAGCCTGCGCCGCCTTCGACGGTGGGCACAGCGTGGACCGTCATGTTGAAGTCTTCGGGGGTCAACTCGCGCATTTCATTTTCCAGCCAGGTGCCGCAGGGCAGGAAGACCGCATTGCCCTGGAGCCATTCGGCCTGGGCTTCGGTATGGGTCAGACCTTCGGTGCCGGGCATGATGAACTCATTTTCGTGCAATTGGGCCATAAGTTGCACGGCCTGCACCACTGCCGGGTCCTGCCATGCGCCATCTTCCAGGTTGTCGATGTTGATGATGGGCTGGATGCCGCCAATCTTGTAGATGAGGGGCATGAGCACGCCAAAGACCATGTATTGGGGGAAACGCCCCTGATAGGTCCACGGGTTCATGCCTGCGCCTTTGATCGTCTCGCACAGGCCCATGAACTCATCCCAGGTGGCGGGAATTTCCCAGCCATTTTCTTGCATGAGCGTGCTGCTGTTCCAGATGCCGAACACGGTATAGGCGATGGACAAATGCAGCTGGCGTCCGTCATATACACCGTCGGCCTGGGAACCGGGGAAGAGCGTATCGGCAAACGTGGCGCCGGGTGTATCCAGCGAGGCGGCGCTCATGAGCGCTGCCAGATCGGCCAGTTGTTCTTCGGCAACCAGGCCCGTAGTATCGAGATTGCCGGCACCGCTGTTGTCGATGACATCGGGCGGATCGCCGGCGATGAACCGGGGGCGCAGCTGTTCGCCCAGCCGCTGGATGCCTTCAACCGACATTTCATTTTCAGGATGCAAGGCGCGGAAAATATCGGCGGCGTGGTCAATATATTCGCGGCCATAGCCGCCTTCAAAGAAAATCCCTTCGACCGGCGTGCCCGCTTCCAGGCCCAACGGATTCAGGGCTTCGGGTGCGACATCAAACCAAAGGTCAGAGGGCGGGACAGCGGCTTCACCTGCCGGTGCGCTGGTGGCTGCGGGGGCAGCCGGTGCGGGCGCGCCGGGCGCGCAGGCAGCCAGCGCCATCCCGGCCCCAAACATGGCCGAAGTCTTGAGAAAGGTGCGTCGCGAAGCATTGGGGTTCTTTGCCATTAGGGTTCTCCAGTGTGAATGTGAAATATAAATCGAATGTGCGCAAGCGAATTCAGAATGAGACAACACGCTGCGAAGTGAAAAATTGGAGAGAAGACCAGATTTTCCAATTTCGAGCAACCGACATCGCAGGCAGGGAGGCCCATGACGATCCTGATGCAGTCATCATTACGATCACCATTACGATCACCATTGCGGCCAAACTTGCGTATGCGGACGTCAGCATGGGTATCACTGTCAACCATTTGACGCCTACGATTCACTCAACCGTGTTTTACGCAAGTTTACAGAATATTATACATCGTTCTGGGCATAGCCTATAATTGATGAAATACCCCCGGATACAGGTAATTTGTCCCACATATGAAGATCAGAATAGGAATTGCCAGCGCATTGATTATGCAAAATTCTATAACCGATATCGAAGGGATTGCCGTTGGACACTGGACCGACCGCGAGGCGGCAACCGGCTGTACCGTGGTGCTCTGTCCTCAGGGCGCGGTGGCGGGGGTCGATGTGCGCGGCGGCGCGCCGGGCACCCGCGAGATCGCCCTGCTGGATCCTGTTTGCATGGTGCAAGAGGTTCATGCGGTTGTGCTGAGCGGCGGCAGTGCGTTTGGGCTGGCGACAGCCGATGGTGTGATGCGCTGGCTGGAAGCGCGCGGGCACGGCTTCGATGTGGGCGTGGCGCGGGTGCCGATTGTGCCCGCGGCGATTTTGTTCGACCTGGGGCTGGGGCGCGCCGATGTTCGGCCCGACGCCGCGGCGGGCTATGCCGCGTGCGAAGCCGCGCAGACAAGTCAGGTGGCAGAAGGCTCGGTGGGCGCGGGCACAGGCGCGACGGTCGGCAAGATGCTGGGCCGCGACCGTGCGCTCAAGAGTGGGGTGGGCATGGCAAGCCGCGCCTGGGGCGATGGCGCACGCGTGGCGGCTTTGGCCGCGGTCAACGCGGGCGGCGATGTGATTGATCCCACGACGGGTGCCGTGGTCGCCGGGGCACGCCATTCTATAAACGGCGAATCTGGCGACCTGTTTGGCGATACCATCGGGCGTGTCTTTGGCAGTGCCCAGGACGATGCAGCCGCCACGCGTTGGCCCGGTCAAAAGCCAATGGGTAATACAACCCCAATGGGCAATACAACCATTGTCGTGGTTGCCACCAATGTTAAACTGTCGAAGACAGGCGCGACCAAAGTTGCCCAAATGGCCCACGATGGGCTGGCGCGCACGATTCGCCCGGTCCACACCGCCACTGACGGCGACACGATCTTTGCGCTTTCGTTGGGCGAACAGCCGGGCGACGCGGGCGTGGTGGGCATCCTGGCTGCCGAAGTCGTCGCCCAGGCCGTGGTGCGGGCTGTGCAGGCCGCAGAAGGACTCCACGGTGTGCCCGCCGCGCGCGATCTAGGGCGCAATGCGAAATAAGTGCAATTTAATTTAACCTGAAACACTCTGGGAGGAGCGTAGTAGATGCAATCGGTTCAACCCGTACCGGCCTTGTCGGTGCGTCGTATCGTTGTTGCAGGAATGTTATCGGCAATCGCCATTCTGTTGGGAGTCACGCGGCTGGGCTTTATCGCCGTGCCCAATGTCACCGGCTCGGCCACGATTATGCATGTGCCCGCCATCATCGGCGGCGTGCTGGAAGGCCCCGTAGTCGGGCTGTTGGTGGGCGGTATCTTCGGCGCGTATAGTTTTCTCCAGGCCGCGGACCCGGTTTTCAAAGATCCGCTGGTTTCAATTGTGCCGCGCCTCTTTATTGGCATCGCGGCCTGGCTGGCCTATAGCAGTCTGCGCCGGGTCAATGAAATGGTGGCATTGGTCATGGCGGGGGTCATCGGCACCTTGACAAATACCGCACTGGTATTGGGAATGGCCATTTTCCGCAATTATTTCCCGCCAGAGATTGTGCTGGTGGTGTTGCCGCAGGCTATCGCCGAAATGGTGATTGCCGCGGTGATTACGGTGGCGGTGGTGGCGGCGTGGAAGCGCATCGGCTCAGCGCGCGGGGGGTCTTCAGTGTAGAGCCACGCGGGCGGGACCGAGCAACTACGCTCGGCCCTGCCCGCGTGGTATCTGACGCGTCAGGCTATTCGTTCCCCGCGTCCAGGGCCTCTGCCAGCTGGGGCACGAGTCCATCCAGCAGGTAGGGCAGGCTGAGCACAGTAATAAATGAAGTCGCACCGCCCAGCGGATCGCTGTCGCCGAGAAAGACCTCGCGGCCTTCAGTGTGGATAGACAGGCTCTGGTAGACAGGGCCACCCACTTCGTCGGCGTTGGCAGGGTCGGCCAGCCAAATGATCACGTCCAGATCGAGCAGATCGGCGCGCTCCAGGCTGAGATTGCCGCCAAAGCTGTCACCGGCAATTTCGGCCAATTCTTCGGGCAACCCGAAGCCAAGCGAAGTGAGCAAACGTCCGCGCGCATCTTCGGGTCCATAGAGATAGATGCCTTCGTAGGGTGTGGCGACCACCGCAGTCGCCCCGACAAAGGCCGGATGTTCCGCTTGAATCTGCGCGAAGCGGGCCTCTACCTCGTCGACCAACGCCTGCGCGGCCGCCGCTTGCCCCACGGCGCGCCCCACGATAGTGGTTAGCTCCTGCCACCCCACGCCATAATCCACATATTCACCCGGCTGGGCGACCGTCGGCGCAATTTGCGTCAACAGTTCATATTCGTCTTCGGTGACGCCGGCGTAGACCGCCAGAATCAGGTCCGGGTCGAGCGCGGCGATTGCCTCGAAGTTGATGCCATCCGCACTGCCCAGGGCGGCGGGCACATCGCCCTCTAACGCCGCCAACTCGTCCTGTGCCCAGGGCCAGATCGAACCGGGATAGCCCCCAAACCATTCAGTCGTGCCGACAGGCACAATGCCCAGCGCCAGCAGTGCATCTTGCTCGACCAGGCCCACATTGACAATGCGCAGGGGCTGCGACTCGATGGTGGTGCTGCCATGTTTATGTTCGATAGTGACGGGGAAGGCTGCCCCGGCATTTGCATTTGCATCTGCATTGGCAGCCGTGTTGGAGGGCTGGCCGGAGGTTGCTTGCGCAGCAGGTGCGGCATTGGGAGATGCGGCATTGGGCGGCGCAATGCATCCGCTGAGTGTAAAAATCAAAATGAGAATAGAGTAGAGAATTTTGGAACGGTTCATTTTTTCCTCAATGTAGCATTGATGATGTAAAGAACACTTCTGCGTTTACGTATAGACTTGGTGTATAGACTTGATTTGATTACGAGCAGGAATCGATCTAATTGAGTACCAGCGCGGGGCGCGGCCCATGTGGAGCCAGACGCGCGAGCCGCTGCATTTGCTCGTTATTCAACAGGCCGACCTGGGGCAGGGCCTCCTCCACCATCTCCGCCAGAGGATAAAAATCGTCGAGGAGTAGGCAGAGTCTGGTATTCCCGACTTGCAAACGGCAGTGGCCGCACAACGCCGAGTCGTCCCGATGCCGCATCGTATCCAGGGTTTTCAAGATCGCGTCGGCCAGGCACAGAAAGGCGGTCTGGGGCAGGTGGATCCCAATTCCGTCCCAGAGCAGATGAACGGTACCGTGTTCGCACTGGCTGACGCAGCGATGACCGGCGCGTTCGGCCAGAGTGATCGTATATTGACACATGGTAAATTCCTCTTGGGTTACAGTAGCGAATATCACCGGGCGCACTGCATCCGCGCGTCTGGAATCGCGGATTGGCAGGCCGCCTGAATTGTTCAATGTGGACTGTTAGGCTCAACATTCAAACAGGCCTGGTATTGATTTGCAGCACAACACCCCGCCATCCTACCACCCAATTTTGGAATTTTTACGGCGAATTTTAGAGAAATTTATGACGGCTGTGCAGACATAGAACCGGAAAAGCGGCTAATCCGATGATTAAGCGCGATTAACATGGGGCATTCAATGGCGCTATCGCCACGCCAGGCCAATCGCAAAGGGCGCAGCGATTATCGGAAGTAAGTTCGATGGTTAGAAAAACGCGGAGTAACGGTTATGTTGGGGAGGTCGACAGGTGGAAGGGCATCGGCGCGTTGCGCGGCAGCGCTATGGACAGGTAGCCATCTATGTTTTGAGGAAAGATTTCTGCCAGGCGGAGTTTGATGGTTTCGTAGGCGCGCCGCGCGCTAGGCTTGCATCACGATGGTGCATCACTATGGCGCATCACACAGCGCATGACGTTATGCGCTGTGTGATGCGCCTGTCTCTTTATTCCAGAAATTCGGGATAGGTGGCAATCACGTCTTCCATCTTGCCGCCACATTGCACCATCAGCGTGGCAGCCTGATCCAGCGAATCCATATCCAGACTGTTTAGCCCGCTGGTCAGCAACTCCATCGCCACATCGCAATCGCCCATAGCCGAAAGCAGGTCGGTGTGAAAAGCCAACGCGTCGTCGGGTGCGCTCAGGGATGAGATTGTCTGATAACTGCCGCGAATCACTTCTGCCTGCAATTTCATGCTGTCATTCCAATCTGCCGACAGCATCTGGGGATCTTCCATCAGCCCGCCCATGGCTTCTACACCGCTGGCAAGGTTGAGCAGACCCGTAATCACCGCCACCCGATAGTCCAACAGGGGATCGGCGCTCTGGCCTGCCGCGTCTGCGCCGTCCTCGGTGTCTGCTTCATCTTCAGTGTTAGCTTCATCTTCGGCTTCTGGAGCAGGCGTTGCCGTGGGCACGGGGGCAACTGCATCGTCGGCGCTATCGTCCGCAGATTCTTGCGTATCCGCATCCGCGTCGGTGTCTTCAGTTGTGTCTTCAGTTGTGTCTGCGGGTGCGTCTTCTGTGGCAGCATCTTCGGCTGTGGATTCCTCTGCCGCCGCGTCTTCATCAATCAACTCGACCAGGAAGCCGGCAATCCACGCGCCATCATCCAGGTTATACCAATCGCCCGCATCATTCGTCCCCGCGATGACTACGATGTCGCCCGGCTGGGCCGTGCCGATAATGGCCGTATCGGTGCCCGGACCTTCGCGCAGATTGGAGGTAAACAGTACTTCCCCGCGCTGCACAGGCTCGGCATCGGCATCGGGCGCGTCGTCGTCTGCGATCTCCTCCACAACTTCCACCAGCGAAAGCACAGGCGTGATCAGACCGGTCACGCTCACATCGACAGTAGTCGTGAGCGTGGGGGTGAGCAGCGTGGACAGTGCGCCGGTGACAGTGGTGGTCGGTTCACCCACGGCAGCCACCGCCGCGGTAATCTCGGTGCTGCCTTCCAGATCTGCCACCCACGACGCGACATCCAACGTGATAGGCGTGGTCACAGTCAGGTCTTCACCGACCCGCATGGTCACGACCAGCACAATCTGCCCGTCCAGGCGCAGGGGGGTAATGGCGACGACTTCACCTTCGGCGTCGGTTTCATCTGCGGGCAGCGTTTGGGCCGCGGCCTGGTGTTGATAGCTGAACAGTACCAGCGTGGTGAACAGGATGGCGCAGCCGAGCGCGACCCCGATGCGACTAATGCGTTTCATGAATCTAGCCTTTCTTCCAATTTCGGACTGGCATCTGGTGCGCATGGTATCTGGGCGCATAGCATCTGTGGACGCGCGACAATTGAATGCCCAGGGCACATGCGCGGCGGTGCGCCGCCGATCTCTCTGTTTGCATGGTAAAACTGGCAAAAGCGCTGATAGAAATTAAGATACAATAAGATACAAACTGTCTGTCTGCGGTTAATTGATGAGTGGTTGATTGATGAGTGGTCGATTGATACTTCATCAATTGAGGCAAAGATAACATAAGACTTGCGATTTTACCTAGTTGGAAGTTCTCAATATCGGGGCCAGGATTAGGACCGGGACCGGACGCCGGCCATGTGGCTGGGTTTGCCGCTAGCCAAATCGAGCGTATACAAAAAAGTCGGCACTCGCCATTGAGTACCGACTGGGAAACTGTCTGTTATGCAAAAAATCTAAACGTCTGCCTGTGCCACCATTCCGGTTTACAGCACTTCATAGTGGGTGGTGGAATGGACATTGTTCTGAGTCTGGCGCGCTTTTTGGGCGGTGCGCAGGGTCAAAGCCCAGCCGGTGAGGGTGACGCCGCCTGCCAGTAATGCCAGCGCAATCATATAGGCCAGCAGCTGCGGCCAAATCAAAATCGCCAGCGCCATAAGCATCAAGCCAATCCCCGGAATCAAAAGCAACATCCAGGGGGTAGTTGTATATCCGCGTTGCCATCGTATATGCATGGCGTTCAATCCTTTCTTACTTCCAAAATCACATAACACCCACCCTGGCGGCAATCGTATTGGGCAAAGCCGGCAGGCGATAGGCTAGTCGCAGCGTCTAGTCACGCCGTCCCATGAGCAGGGTGGCATAGTAGAGCAGGGTCATCACAGCCTGGAGTGCCGCGGCCACATAGGTAAGGGCTGCCGCATCCAGCACTTTCGACGCGCCGCCCACTTCCTGGGGGGTGAGAATGCCTTCGGAAACCAGCAATGCCTTGGCGCGTTTGCTGGCGTCGAACTCCACGGGCAGGGTAACCAGGGTAAAGACAGCCACCGCGCCAAAGAGAATCAGGCCCAACCAGGCAATCGGTTCCAGAGCCATGAACAGACCGACCATGAAAATAATCGGTCCCAGCCAACTGCCGATTTGCACCGAAGGCACCATCACCGAGCGCAATTGGAGCGGCCCGTAATTTTCTTTATCTTGCAGCGCATGTCCGGCTTCGTGGGCCGCCACGCCCACCGCCGCCAAAGTGGGCGTCTCGAAAACCTGGGGGCTAAGCCGCAGCACCTTGGCGCGGGGATCGTAGTGATCGCTCAACATCCCCTCCGAGCGTTCCACTGCCACATGATTCAGGCCCTGCCCATCTAAAATCTTGCGCGCGGCGCGGGCACCCGTAATGCCGGTGCCATTGGCAACCTGGGCATATTTAGAAAAGGTAGACTTTACCTTGTATTGTGCCCACAGCCCCAGAATGAGGGCTGGCAGCGCCATGAGAATATATAACCCCATGCTATTTTTACTCCTCTGATGTTCCTGATGGAATCTAACGGTTCAATAAATCTGTGCAACTGTTTTTTGAACAGGCTATATTTGCCTGTGTATTCCATAAATTTTTACACGAACCGCATAGTCACAAACCGCATAGTTAAGATCAATGGGACTGGATAGAGCAAAAATACATACCGCATTATATCTGTACTGCACATAAATTGCGTATGAATCTGTACAATGCTCTATACGTGCATAACCTATCACAAGTTTCGAATACACCAGATTAGAAATCAATTAGCGTTCTGTTAGAGTGGACAAGATCTTGCCTTGCCTGATCTTGTCTGGTCAGCTCTGGCGGCGACGGCGCAGCACCAATGCCAGGGCCGGGGCCAATTCCTGGCTGCGCAACAGCGCGGAAGCCGCCAGATAGACCAGCGCGGCCCCCATCAAGCCCAACCCGGCATCGAGAAAGGGCGCAAACCCACGGCCCTGCCAGGGCGCATGGGCGAGCCAGGGCAACATCCACCAGACTGCCCCCGCCATGATTGCCCCGGCGGCCAGACTGCGCCCCACCGCGCCCAGCAAGCCCGCACCCACCGCCGCGCCCCCGGCAGACTGGCCGGTAGCCTGTTCGGTAGTCGCCTGCCCCAGCGCATGAACCAGGCGGCGGCGCGCCAGCCACAGCAGCAGCACCATTTCGATGGTGGTAGCTGTGGTATTCGCCAGAGCCAACCCGCCAAAGCTCAACGACTGCACCCACCAGAAACTCAGCGCAATGTTCAGAATCATCGCGCCAATGCCCACACGCACCGGCGTCCACGTATCGTGCATGGCATAGAAGGCACGCACGGCAATTTCTACCACGGCGTGGGCAACCAGCCCCAGTGCATAAAACTGGAGCGCAAACGCCACCAACTGTGTGCTTTCCGGCCCAAACTCGCGCCGCTCGAACACGGCTTGCACCAGCGGCACGCGCAACACGAAGAGCGCAAACGCCGCGGGCACCGTCAGAAAGATAACAATACGCAGAATGCGCACAAAAGAATCGGCCATGCCCTGCCAGTCGCCCACGGCAATCTGTGCCGAAAGCGCAGGAAACGCAACGGTCGCCACCGACTGCGCGAACAATCCCAGGGGCAACAGCATAAGCAGCCAGGCAAAATTGAGCGCGGACAGGCTGCCCGCATCCAACCCGCTGGCCAGAATGGTATTGACCAAAAAGTGCATTTGGACAAAGAAAATGCCCAGCACACGCGGTCCCATGAGCAGCAGCACGCGGCGCACATCGGCATCGCCCAGCCACGCAGCCGGGGCAAGCTCCCAGCGATAGCGTGCGCCCTTACGCCACAGCGCGGGCAATTGCACGGCCAAATGGGCCAGCGCACCCGCCACCACGCCGATGACCAACCCATAGACGCCATAGTGGGGCGCCAGCCACCATGCGCCCACAATAATCAATAGATTGTAGACAATCGGCGCCGCGCCGGGCAACAGAAAATGGTGCAACGCGTTGAGCGCGCCCATGAGCAAACCACTGACCGCGAATATTGTCGTGCTGATCATCATCCAACGCATGAGATTGGCGGTGAGCAGCTGTTGATCCGGCGCGAAGCCCCGTGCAATAGTCCATTCGACCAGGGGCTGCGCGAATAACGCCGCCAGCCCGCCCAGCACCGCAGTCGTCACCAGCACCAGATTGAGCACGCGGGAAAAAAGCTGCCAGGCGCGCGCGGCATCGGCACTGTCCCACTGTTCGGCAAAAATGGGAATAAATGCGCTGCCCAGCGCGCCGCCCGCCACCATCTGAAACAATAGATCGGGCACGCGAAATGCAGCAAGATAGGCATCCAGTTCGGTGCTGGTGCCAAATTGCGCGCTGATGACCATTTCGCGCGCCAGCCCCGTGACGCGGCTGAGCAGGAAGAGCGCGGCCATGAGCAGCGCCGCCCCCGCCAGCCCCGTGCGCGGTGGAGATCCAGGCGGGCTGGCCGCCGCGGCAACAGCAGGCGCAGCAGAAGTAGAATCGGGTACCGGTGTTGTCATAGACAGAGAGTATAACCCACGCCACATTTTTCTTGCCATATTTTTTACACGGCAGTGCCTGCCCCCTCTTTGTCATGATTCCTTGCACCAGGCCCGCCCGATTTTTTACGCCATGAACGTATGTGCTAAACTTTTGACCATGCAATCATTCGGAATCGCCCTTAGCGCATGGCGCGAAATTCTGGCCCGCATTTTCGAGGGCTTTCAGCGCCAAGACAACGCCAGCCCACCGTGGTTGGTGAACCCTGCCACCAAACGCCGCCTGAAGCTGGATATGTATTATCCCGAAATTGGGTTTGCGGTACGCTTTATCGGTCTGACTGCCAAAGGACAGGGCCGCCAAAGCGATTGGGAGGTGTTGGAAGAGGAACAACGGGACCAGACGCGCGCCGAACTGTGCCGACAGAATCAGGTGCAGTTGCTTTTGATCGAGCCGCTGGAGGACCCTATTAAGCTCATGGATACGCTGGCGCGGCTGCTGCTACGTTCCTTCCGCGCCATGGACCAGCGCGACCTGCCCGAAGCCGACCGCCAACGCGGGTTGCGGCGCATTGATGCCGCCCGCAGCCGGGCAGGCGAATTGCGCAGCCTGATCAATCGTGAACCCGAACAGATGATGACCAACCTGGCGGCCAGCGGGCGCGACCGCGAGGCGGGCTTGCTGAATACCATATCCCAGACCGAAGCCGCGGCAAGTCCCCCGGTGCTCGCAGGGCCTCCGATTCAGTTTGAAGTGGGGCAACGTGTTGCGCATGAACGCTTTGGGGAGGGAGTTGTGACGGCGTGCAGCCCAGAAGGCGAACCGGAAGAGGAAGATATGCGCGTGACGATTCTGTTCGACGCCGACCAGGAACGGACCTTCCTGGCGTCGATTGTGCAAGGCAAGCTCCGCAGCGTAGCGTGATCCTGTGGCATAACCCTCTGGCATATTCCTGTAGTATACGGAATGCCATATGCAACGCCCCCACACTCTGCACGTTCCTGTTTTGCGACAGGGCAGAGTGTAGGGGCGACGACTATACAGATTGCAGACAGACTATGCAGACGGCAATACAAAAATGCAGAGAGAATAGAACGAATATTTTGAACAGAATATTATGTATCGTAGGGTTCGTTAAAGCCGCCCGCAGTATAGGGCGTGCCGCCTTCTACCTGTCCATCCTGGTGCATACGCAACAAAAGCGCGGCCGTCAGCCGTGTATTTTCTTCCACTGCCAGCTGCAGATGCAAAGATTCGCCTGCAACATAGAGTGCCAGGAAATAGAGCAGCCCACCCAGTAACAAGAGTATACCCGCAATAATTCCGCCACCAACCGCCATCGCATCCCCGCCGGGAACTGTGCCCATCAGATCCCCCATCAGATTGGACCCCATGGTACCTGCAATGGCTACCCCGATCGCGCTGATGATACTGACCACGAGCACGATCCAGGCCAATACTTTGAGTAAGCTACCAAAGAATCGCAGAACTCCAAAACGTTTTGGAACAGTCATAATCTTCCCTCCTGGCGGATCCAGTAAAAATGCAGGATGAATAAAAAATAATAGTGGGTGCTAATATGGCTTCAGATAATGGCACACGCAAGGCGGCACGCGCAAGGCAAATGGCGTGTTGTAGACAGACCGCAAGTGTAGACAGGGTCAAAACGCGTGGCAAACCCGCTGGATGCGCAAAAACGTAATCCCCACATCAGTCTCAGGCGCATTGTACACCATCCCCCAAAAGTTGACTAGTGGCATTTTTCTCACCACCAGGCAAAAATAGGCGGGGGATGAGGCCCTATCGCATGATAAGAACCCATCCCCCGCCTATGACGCTGTATTCAATTTCTGAATGCAGCCACCCAATGCAACGACGGGTGGCACAAAATCAATCGCCGGTCGATTTTGCAGTGGCCGATTTTTCGGTGGTCGATTTGGCCGCGGTGCCCGAATCCTTCTCCGCGACAGGCGTGGCCGCCTTGGTTTCGGTTGCGCTCTCACTGCTGCCTTCGTTGCCCGCACCACTTTCCGACTTGTCGCCGGTCGAAACTGCGGCACTATTGGCGTGCTTGCCATTGCCCTTGCGGCTATCAGTGATATACCAGCCGCTGCCCTTAAAATGAATGGCAGGGCGGCTCATATGGCGACCCACATCCGCGCTGGCACAAGCCGGACAGGCCGGCACAGTCGCGGCGGAAAATGAAACAATCTGTTCAAATTCGTGACCACAGCCCTGGCAGTAAAACTCATAAATAGGCACAGACTCGCTCCTTACACGTATTTCCCATACAATATCTTGCACAATTTTTCGCGGTCATTTTGGTTGCAGAGCAAAACTCCGTACAATGCAACACACATATTTTCCAAAACTTTTCATAAAACTATATACGATCCCGGCATAAACTCTGGAAATTGATTTGGGCTGGGTTGCAATTTCAGTCCAAGTCAGACGATGTTGGTTCTATTTGTGGTTCTGTTTTTGTGCTGCGCAAAATCAATTTTCGGACATCCGGGCAGGACCTCTGGTGTATGCGTAGTGTATGCGCAGGTCGCCTGCGCGTTTTATTCGTGCGCCGGGTGTCTTTCCCATGCAAAATGTCTTGCGCCGCACAGATAGAATCGCTATACTTAAGCTGTATTCAAAGATCGTTTTTTAGAATTTACGGCGTTATTAACCCCATATCTATCCAGATGCCTATCCAGATGCCTTATCCTGACATCTACATTGCATGGCGATA
>JBBDIO010000149.1:0-3282 GCA_040880365.1 Litorilinea sp. | reverse complement strand
CTATCCAGATGCCTATCCAGATGCCTTATCCTGACATCTACATTGCATGGCGATAATGCATAGTCTGGGCTGTATTGGTAGCAGATAAATGGGCCAAATGATCGTAGCGTATTCCAGTCCCCCCACATCAAGCCAGGGCATAGGTAGCTTACGTGTAACACAAGAAAGCATTCTACACCCGTTTTTGCTCTTCACTGTGTTAGAAGTATGTTAGCCCAATGCTAATATTTTGTCACCGTTATTTTGTGGCCGTGATGATCTCACACTGATAGCACATGAAATATAAATTTACGACCCAGCCGCTGGCTTCGGGGCTATACGAACCAGAGGGTATTTATCTCAGCACCCCCTTTGATGGCACGCACCCCATCATTCAGTTTTGGGGCCAGCATCCCGAAGCATATGCCGTGTATAAATATAATGGCGTTGCGCTCAAGGGCCATATCGGAATTGATTTCGCATTGGATCCGGGCAGCATACTCTATGCAGTAGACAACGGACGCGTGATGGAAATCAGCCACGAGCCGAACGGGTTTGGACGCTATCTGAAAATTGAGCATCGTTGGGGAGAATCGTTCTTTGCCAATATCGGTTCCGTATCGGTCGAAGCTGGGCAGGTGATCAAGCGCAATGATCCGGTGGCGCTTTCGGGCGGCAAGGGCAATAGCGCCCGCCCCCATTTACACTTTGCGATTCGAATTGCTCCCTTCAATCGCTATGACGGCTGGGGAGGCTTTTCCGACCCCCTTCCCTATATGAACCCCAGCAATATCCTGCTGTTTGAAGAAGACTTTGATGAGGCGGATTTATTTGAACCGCATACAATGGTAGTGGAAAAGCCAGGAATGCGTCGGCCTTAAACAACAATAAAAGTTTTCCTTATATAGTTATTAAAAAGGTTGTTGTTGTAGTAGGGGGTGGGAAAGTGGGCATAACCGAAAACCGGCAGGAGCGTATATACAAGATGTAGTAGTGTGAAAATAGCTGTCGACGGGATAGCCCGATCTCCCATTTCCTATAGTCACCAAGACAGTTTGAATTTGCCTGAGGATAAGATCGGGAGAAATGGGATAACTTTTGAGCCGGATTATTGTGGGCTATATATTTAGTGGTTTAATTACAAACAGGGACTAGAGTCTGGATAAGTGCGCATAAGTACTCGCGGGGATTTCGCCCGGTTTTCCCATAGTTTTCAACAGGTATTTTGAATAACTTTATGCGAGTGCATACGCAGGCCCCGCACTATGGACATTACACCGCACCCTGGAACTCTATTGGAGGGAAGTTGTGGATAACGAACGAATTCGTATATTGATCGCCGACGATCACACCGTTGTACGCGGGGGATTGGTTGCTCTTTTAGAAGATGTGGAAGGGATTGAGATTGTCGCCGAAGCTGCCGATGGGCAAGAGGCCGTGTTGAAAACCCGCGCGTTCAAGCCCGATGTCGTCCTGATGGATCTGCAAATGCCGCGCAAGACCGGAATTGAGGCGATTGAGGAGATCAAGGCTGAAAATCCTGAAGCGCGCATTTTAGTCCTGACCAGCTATTCCGATGACGACAAAGTCTTTGCTGCTATCAAGGCGGGCGCGCTGGGCTATCTGCTCAAGGAAACATCGACCCAGGATCTGCTACACGCCATCCATGACGTATATCACGGCGAATCCTCGTTGCATCCTGCCATTGCGCGCAAATTGATACGCGAACTCAATAAGCCCACCACTTTGCCGCCTTCAGATGAACCGTTGACCGAACGCGAGGCCGAAGTGTTGATTCTGGTGGCGCAGGGGTTGGCGAATCAGGATATTGCCAACAAATTGATTATCAGTGAGCGCACAGTGCGCACCCATGTAAGTAATATTTTGGGTAAACTGCATCTCGCGAATCGAACGCAAGCGGCCCTTTATGCGTTAAAAGAAGGGTGGACGACTCTGGGTGATATCCAGACGTAGTCTGTCATGTGGAGTATGATATCCGGCCTCGGTGAATAACAAACCCGGTGGCAGTAAGCCGCTTTGGGCACACGTTTTGGGAAATCTACCCCCAGGCTACACCTCAAATCTACACATTTGTCGGTAGTGGTATGCGACTTTTGTATGATGGAAGGGTCCAGTTTTGTGTGCTATGATTGCTTTAGGTTAAAAGCAGCAAGGTTACGGCAGTAGACGCAGAGCAGTAGACGCATGATGGTAGATGCACTATCAACGGTCGATAGGTGATGGCACGCTATGAATTTACTTGATGCAATTCAGGTTCTGGTTGTGGACGACGAAAAGATGATCCGCAACTTACTCAAAATGTCGCTCCAGCGAATGGGCTATGAAGTGACTACGGCCGCCGATGGCGCGGAAGGAATTCAGCGCTTTGCTGAGGGCGAATTTGACTTGGTGTTATTGGATATTTTAATGCCCGGTATCGACGGCTTTGATGTCTGCCTGGAATTGCGCAAAATGTCGGATGTGCCCATTGTCATGCTCACGGCACTAAACCGGCCCGACGATGTGGTGCGCGGTCTCGAAATGGGCGCAGATAACTATATCACCAAACCCTTTACTTTTAAGGAAGTGGAAGCGCGGATCCGGGCGATTTTGCGGCGCACCGCATTGCGCATCGACTCTCAGAAATCGTTTCAGATTTTGGAAGTAGGCGATGTCAAGCTGGATAGTGGGATGCGGGCCGCCACAGTTGCCGGACAATTGGTGGAACTGACACCCACCGAATATGAATTGCTCCACTATATGATGGTGAATCCGGATCGACCTGTCGCCAAGAATGATCTGTTGCGCGACGTGTGGGGCTATGAGGCATCGGATACGAACTCGAATATTGTTGAGTTGGCCGTGCGCCGCTTGCGCAAGAAAATTGAAGAAGACGCTTCGAATCCCCGCCGGCTGCTCACGGTGCGCGGGGTTGGCTATAAATTTGTTTCGCTGAAAACCAGTAAATCGCGTGATGGAGATCGCCCTCGTCATCGGCGTTTGCCTGCCGTAGAGGTCACGGAAGATCGGACGAACACGGAACGGGAAAACCATTCTGTGCCCGATGATAAGATTTCCGAAGTGCTGGGACAGATTCTGGATGATGTTGAGATTGATGATCGCGAGCACTAATCCGGGTCGCATATTCATAGACCCATTTTCCCATTCTCACGTTCAAATCTTCAATTATTGAGAAAAGTCATAACAGGAAACAGGATGCGTCGACCAATGTCGGCGCATTTGTGCTATATGAAAACATAATGAAAACAATTTTTTCCTGGTTTGTTTTGTTCATGCTGGCAT
>JBBDIO010000148.1:0-29674 GCA_040880365.1 Litorilinea sp. | reverse complement strand
ACAACCGGCCAGATAAACTGTTCCAGCCCAAAGATCCACCAGAATGGCAGCAAATAGAATAGCGCCTTGAGATCCCACAAGGGCGAAGTGTTGAAAAAAGGCACGGTTAACCGGCGATAATCGGTCGGGTAGGTGGTTGGGATACTAGGCGAAAGTTGCATAAGTCGGCTTCACTATTAAGGCTCCACAATCTCCAGGTGCACGTCTTTGAACCAGACGTTGCCACTGCCCAGAAAAAATACGGGATAGACATGCACACGACCCCGATGCTCCTGGGGGATTACATACTCGGCTTCATATTCCGTCCACTCCGGCGTTGCGCCCAATGGACCGCGCGTGCGCTGCCAGGATTCCGTTGGGCCAGAGTTTCGCAATTGCAGAAAATAGACACTCATACGCGCGTCGGGGTCAACTTCGATCCGGAACGCGGCGCGCATTCGCACCCGTGTGCCGGGCGGCAGTTCAATGCTCTGATACAGACCGCCCCATTCACCCCGATCCTGGGCGCGGATCAGAGCTGCGTGTCCGGTGGCATCTGCGTTCTCGTCAGCCGTGCGGCTGGAGGGTTCTACACTCGACGCGACTTCATAGTTAAATCCCGGCTGGCGTCGCCGTGTCCATCCATAGAGATCGCCCGTGGCAAAATCGCCGTTGACCACAAGGTTGGGCGAATCGCCCAGCGTCGCGGAACACAGGGCGTGCGCGCTGGCGGGTAGGGCATCTGCCAGGGTATCTGCCAGGGCATCAGCCGTGGACAAATGCCAGCCACTTTGATAACACGCCGCGGCAATCTGGTGCGGCAGGCGCACATCCTCATCCGCCGCCAACTCTGCAAGCGCCGCATAGAGCGTGAACACCCGATCCCAGTCGCCCCGGCGCTGCAAAGAATCGATCACCGGCATCACCAGCGCGGGCGTCACCCCGCCGGCGCGCCAGGTATCCAGAGCCTGCGCCATATCGCCCGCCAAAAGCCGGCTAAGCCCCAACCCCAAATAGGCACGCGTGTCGGCAGGTGCGCGCTGGATCACAGCCGCGAATTGTCCTGCGGCGCGTTGGCCCAGGGCAGTCACGTCCGGGTTGTTCTGGCTCTCCGCCTGGGCATAGATGGTCCGCGATAAGGTAACCCAGGCTAGATTACGCGTCAAAACACCCTGCCCCAGCGGTGATACCAGCCACGCCAGGGCCAGCATTGTCGCCACAACCGGCACCCAACGCAGCACCCGCGAGCGCGGTTTGCTAGCTATCGCCATGCGCAGGCTGGCTCCCATCCAGCTTCAGCACGCGCCGATAGATGCCCAACATGTTACGCAAATGCACATCAATCGTGAACAAACGGCTAACCCGCTCCAATGCATTTTGCGCGAGCCGGGTGCGCAAATCCGGCTCCAGAATCAGCCGTTCCAATGCATCGGCCAAAGCCCGGCTATCTTCGGGTGGCACCAGCAACCCCGAAAGGCCCTCTTCCACCTGCTCCACAGAACCGCCAATATTCGTGGCAATGAGGGGTGTCTCAGTCGCCATCGCTTCCAACACCACTGTGCCAAATGGTTCCGACTGGACCGACGGCAACACAAACACATCCAACCGGGCAAAGGCAGGACGCGGATCGGGCACAGGCCCGGCCAGAATCACATCATCGGCAATGCCGCTGGTCTGAATAATCTCGTGCAATTTATCCACATAGGCTTGCGCTTCGGGTTTGGCATCGCCCACCAAAAGACACTTGACCCGGACATGGGGATGGCGACGTCGAAATTCGGCAAAGGCGGTCAGCAATACATGCTGGCCCTTGGAAGGACGCAGCGCGCCCACCGTTCCCACAAACAGATAGCCAGCCTCGTCGTCGCCCGCCATCCACTTTTGCACAGACATGGGCGTGATGCCGGGATCCCGATAGAAGGCCATTTCCAGCCCGTTATGCACCACGCCCGCATGTTCTACCAGATTCAACATGCGAAAAGGCGCCAGCGCGGCATCCGAGACGCACACCACATAGTCCGAAAGCCAGTAAATCATGCGCACAAACAGTCGCCACAGGCGCAAAGCAAAAAATGTACTCACCTTCCAGACCAGGGAAGTTTCGGCCTCGGCAAACTGCGACCACATCTTGGCATATTGATCCAGCGTTTCGCGCACATGCCAGATATGGGGCACCCGTACCAGTGCCGCGGCAAAAGCGGGTGTCACCTGCACAATGCCATTGGAGTGAATGAGATCGGCTTTTTCGCGCCGAAACAAAAGGGCCAGTCGGATGATGTTGGGAATAAACAGAAGGCAGAAGCGCAGCAAATTCCAACCATGAAAGGCTTGACGGCCCAGAATATTGCTGAACAGCCACGGACACACCTGTACAGGGATTCCGACTTTCTGCATTTCCTGCACCAGCGGTCCATCCTGTGCCAGGATGACCAGTGGTTCAAATTCGTCGCCCAGATTCCCCGACAAACGCATGAGCGAGCGACTGGACCCGTATAAATCCGCATACCCATGAATATAAAGAATCCGCTTTTTTTGCATGTGCGCGCCGGTCATGGTCGTTCAACCTCATTCATCATGTTATAGATACGACAGATTATATACGTGCGAAACGCCAGCGTATTGAAATCCATCTGGGGTTTGGCAACTGTGTTCTGGGCCAGATCCTTGAACCAACCCGGCACAATCTGCTTGGCGTGTTCGCGCAACCGTTGACGCAATTTGGTCTGCCCCGGCTCCTGCACCGCAAGCCGGCTAAGGGTATAATCAATAAACGCCTTTGGCAAAACCTGGTTATCGCCCGCGGTAGAGAGTTCGGCGCGCAGATAGTCCACCACCGCCCGCGATTTTAACACATGGGCGCTTTCGGCCACTGCGGCATGGCGGGCAATAGGAATGCGCGGCCCCATACTATCCACAAGGCGTGCATAAAGCACCTTATCCGTGCGCAGTGCATCGGGCAATGTGCGCACGGCATAGAGCGTATTGCGACACAACAGCGGATTGCTCAACTCGACAAACGGAAATTTCAGATCATTGAGCGCGCCCAACGCCACCGGCATGCGAAATCCATGATAGAGCCGGTCGCGCCAGGTCGCCAGCGATTCGCCTGTGCCTCGCGCCAGCGCGGCGGGCATGGTCTGTGGCGGCAGATCAAAATGGGCGAGACTTTCTGCATTGGCTAAATCTTCCCACAAACGCAGGCCCACCCGATAGCGCACATCCAGCGGCGTGGAAACCGCCACCCAGCCGAAACCCTCATCGCCGCGGATCACACCTTGCACCTGGGCCGCGGCCAAGCGTTGCCACACCTGAAAGCCATCCATATAGCCGGCTATGTGATCAATGCGCCCTTCGCCCGCCTGCAAAAAGCGCGCGAACACCGTCGCCACGGGTACATCGCTGCGGTCCAGCGCAAAATATTCGTTGGGCACGTCAAAATGGGCCGCCAGCCGCACGGCAATCTCGGCGTCGGTCAGCTTTTCGGTGCGCGCCGCTTGCATCCCCCAGGTGAGCGTACGCAAGCCGGTGCGGTCGGGCAACAGATAGAGAATTGCGCGACTGTCGTAGCCGCCCGAAAGCAACAGTCGCCAATGGTCAAAATTGAAATCCAGCGCCTGAAAGTCGCTGTCCAGCGTCTGGCGCAGTTGTGCCGCGTAGTCCGCGGTTGACTCGCCGGCAGTTGGTGGTGCAAAAGTGACCGGCGTGGTCTGCACGGCCAGCTGCCAGGTGCGCCGATCCAGGCGCAGGATCGAATCGGGCGGCAAGCGGCGCACGCGGCGATCCCAGCCGTCGCCCGGACCAAGCGTCCCCGTCGCCAACATCCACGGCACCACCGCCGCATTCAATTCGAAACTGCCCAACAGCGCGATAATGGCGCGCTGTGAAGTCGCCGCGATGAAAATATCGTTATCCTGGTAATACCAGAGCGTGCGCGTCCCTGCCACATCGCTCAACACTTCGACCGCGCCGTCATCGGCCCGAAAAATAGCATAGTTGCCATCGGGATGTCCGGCGCCCACCACATCCCACCGCGCGCCCGCGGTCAGATGCCCCAGACACAGTGCGCGCGGCGCCACCTGCACCGACGCCACAGGATTCAATACACCGGCTACAATTTCGCCCTGCTGGAGAAGGCGTACAGGCTGGGGTGTGATATAGGTGGGGATCTGCGTAGTTTGCAAGGCGACAATCTGCCGGGCAAGCGTGGCAGCCTTGGTAGCCACCATCTCCGCCGGACGATTTCCATTTAGACAGACAAAAACAGCCTTGGACATATAAGCATTTTCTGATGATAATGAGTGGACTTATAAGCGCACCAGAATTAAACGCGTCACAGTAAAATCACAGCACACATGTAGTATACATCTGTCTGTGTGAATCACGCTTGTTTTGGCATCTTCAAAACGGACGCCGACAGCAAAGACCTGCCCCATACGTCAATACGAGCCGCCCACCCGCTTTGTGCCCGAACCGGAAAAGCGCCCATTCCCCGCGCCGGCCAACCTTACCTGCATAAAAGTCAAAATCACCCGCGCAGAGCATCCCCGCGCCCCTTTTCCGCGCCGCAGATAAGTGACGAATCAGGCAATGCAAATCAAACTTTTTAGTTGACACAAAAACAAAACAATGCTACTATCATCTCAATAATTTAGCCATGACTAAAAATAACGAACAGTTACTCACACCTGGAAAGAAAAACACCCATGTCCGACACACTTTCGAATCAATTGACCCACCATGCAGACCATCGTCTGTTATCCATGAACTTGCGCGGGGCTAGCCTGCGCCCCCTGTTGACGCTGCTGGTACTGCTGGGTGTGTTGCTGATTGCCGGCTGCGGCGGCAATTCGCAGGCTGCCGGCAGCAATGGCGACACCAACGACACCAACGGCGAAGCACCCCTGCAAGTGGTCACTACCATTGCCCAGATCGCCGACGCCGCACAGATTATCGGCGGCGAACATGCCCAGGTTATCCCCCTCATGGGGCCGGGCATCGACCCCCATCTCTACACCGCCAGCGAAGGCGATGTGGATCGCCTGCGCAACGCCGATATTATTTTCTATAACGGCCTTTTTCTCGAAGCCAACATGGCGGATATACTGGAACAACTGGGCGAAAACAAGACCGTGGTCGCCGTCGCGGCACAAATCGACGAATCCCGGCTTTTGCCCTGGGCCGCCTATGAAGACGCCTATGATCCCCATGTGTGGTTCGATGTCACGCTGTGGATGACAGCCGTCGAGGCCATCCGCGATACCTACATCGCCCAGGACCCCGACCACGCCGAGGAATACACCGCCAACGCCGCCGCCTATCTGGCCGAGCTGGAAGAGCTGCACGCCTATGTGTTGAGCCAGGCCGAACGCCTGACACCCGCACAGCGCACACTGGTAACCGCGCACGATGCCTTCCATTACTTTGGCATAGCCTATGGTTTTGAAGTCCAGGGATTGCAGGGCATCAGCACCGCCACCGAGGCGGGCGCCGCCGATGTGCGCGAAATGGCAGACCTGATTGTAGAACGTCAGGTGCCCGCGATTTTCATCGAATCCTCTGTGCCCATTCGCAATGTGGAAGCCATGCAGGCTGCGGTGCGCAGCCAGGGCTTTGAAGTGGTCATCGGCGGCGAGATCTTCTCCGATGCCATGGGCGAAGCGGGCACACCCGAAGGCACCTATATCGGCATGGTGCGCCACAACATAGATACCATCGTCGGGGCCTTGCTGGGCGAAGAATAGCGCTTCGCCGGGGGCGGTAATCACCTGTTATCACCGCCCCCGGCGACATGAACCAGAATTGAAGATGGATGCCATAATGAACGCAGCCACGAATTCCACCAATACCACCAGTAAAACTACCAATAAAACCACGGAAGTAACGCGCGACCAACCTTCTGCCCTGGCAGGTGTCACACCGCCCCCCACACATGTTACCGCCCATGACACCGCCCATGACACGGCACAGGCCATTGGCAATGACACCGTGCCGGATGCCCGCGCCATCGAAGTCACCGACCTCACGGTTGCCTATGGCGAACGCCCTGTGCTGTGGGATGTGGATGTCCACGTGCCCCAGGGCACGCTCATGGCGATTGTGGGACCCAACGGCGCGGGCAAAACCACGCTGATCAAGGCCATGCTGGGGCTTATCCCCGTGGCCGCGGGGCAGGTGCTCATCTATGGGCAGCCCTATAGCGAACAACGCCACCTGGTGGGCTATGTGCCCCAGCGCGGCAGCGTGGATTGGGATTTCCCTACCAGCGTGCTCGATGTGGTGACGATGGGCCGCTATGGCGCGCTGGGCTGGTTGCGCCGGGTCCGCAACAGCGACCGCGAGCTTGCCATGCAAGCACTCTACAAAGTGGGGATGCAGGATTTCGCCGACCGCCAGATCAGCCAGCTTTCGGGGGGGCAGCAACAACGCACGTTTTTGGCCCGCGCCCTGGTGCAAGATGCCCAGGTCTATCTCATGGATGAACCGTTTCAGGGCGTAGACGCCACCACCGAGCGCGCGATTGTCCAGCTCTTGAAAGAATTGCGCGCCGCGGGCAAAACCGTGCTGGTCGTCCACCACGATCTCCAGACCGTGCCCGAATATTTTGACTGGGTGACTTTGCTCAACGTGCGGCGGATTGCCGGCGGGCCGGTAGATGAAGTCTTTACCGACGAGAATCTACGCCTGACTTACGGCGGGCGCGTCAATTTTCTCACGCGCAGCCCCCAGCCCGCGCCGGAAACCGATGTCCCTGCGCCCCATAACGTCGCGTCAGACAAGACCGCGCCGGAGCGTTAACCATGAACACGATTGCCGAGCTTTTCAACGCGCTGCTTTTCGACTATACCTTGCGCACGGTGGCAAT
The DNA here is from genome assembly GCA_040880365.1 of Litorilinea sp. Classification (GTDB taxonomy): domain Bacteria; phylum Chloroflexota; class Anaerolineae; order Caldilineales; family Caldilineaceae; genus JBBDIO01. The sequence goes on along the minus strand of JBBDIO010000148.1, from coordinate 22,833 downwards.
GGGTGCGGCGGTGTTGGGCATTGTAGCAGGCGCGCTGGGCGCGTTTGCCATGTTGCGCCGCCAAAGCCTGCTGGGCGATGCCATGTCCCATGCCGCGCTGCCGGGTGTTGTGCTAATTTTCATCCTCACCGGCGTCAAATCGCCTATCGTGCTCATGCTGGGCGCGGCCATCGCCTGTGGCGCAGGGGTCTTGCTCATCATCGCCATCACACGCCACACGCGCATCAAAGAAGACGCGTCAATGGGCATCATTCTGTCGGTCTTCTTCGGCTTTGGGCTGATGTGGCTCACGTGGTTGCAGCGTTCGGGCACCGCGGGCCAGGCCGGGCTAAACTCGTTTCTCTTCGGCCAGGCCGCCACACTCCTGGTCGCAGATGTAATCGTCATGGCCGCGTTTGGCGGGGTGGCCCTGCTGGTCATGGTCATCTTCTGGAAAGAATTCAAACTCCTGAGTTTCGACCGCGATTTTGGCGCGGGGCTGGGCTATCCCATGCAGGGGCTGGATATTCTGATCACCATGCTGCTGGTCGTCGCGATTGTGATTGGACTGCAAGCCGTGGGCGTAGTGCTCATGAGCGCGATGGTGGTCGCGCCCGCGGTCGCCGCGCGCCAATGGACCAATCGCCTGGAACATATGGTAGCGCTTTCCTCCGTTTTCGGCGCGCTGGCCGGAGTCAGTGGCGCGCTCATCTCCAGCCTGGCGCGCGGGCTTTCTACCGGGCCACTGATTGTGCTGTGCATCAGCGCGATTGTGGTCTTTTCGCTGGCCTTTGCGCCCAACCGGGGACTGGTCTGGAATGCCATCCAACGTCGCCGGCGTCGCCATCAATTCCGCGATGATCGCGTGCTGGTCAGTCTCTATCACATGGCCCAGCAACACGATACGCTTAGCCACCCCCATTCGGCGCGCGCGGTGCAGACCATGCACATGCGTCCTGCCGAAGTCCACAGCAGCCTGCAAACGCTGGCGCGCCGCAACCTGGTCGAGCCGGTTAATGGCAACCAGTGGGCGCTCACGCCTGCGGGCATCGCCGAAGCGGAGAAACACCTATGAGCATTACCCAGATCGAAATTCAACTGATTGCCGCGCTGGTGGCTGCGGCGTGCGCGCTGCCCGGCGTGTTTCTGGTCTTGCGCCAAATGGCAATGATGAGCGATGCCATCAGCCACACCGTGTTGCTGGGCATCGTGCTCACCTTCTTTGTGGTCGGCGAGTTGGGGTCCCCCCTGTTGATTTTGGGCGCGGCCGCGACCGGCGTGCTCACCGTGAGTCTGATCGAATTGCTCAACCGCACGGGCCTGGTGAAACAGGATGCCGCCATCGGGCTGGTCTTTCCGGCCCTGTTCAGCATCGCGGTGCTGCTTATTTCGCGCTTTGTGCGCGGCGTCCATCTGGATGTGGATTCGGTGTTGCTGGGCGAGCTGGCCTTTGCCCCATTCGACCGCTTTCAATATTTCGGGCTGGATGTGCCCCATGCGACAGTCACCATGAGCATCATCCTGGTGATTAACGTTCTCTTTATTGTCTTATTTTATAAAGAGCTTAAGCTGGCGACCTTCGACCCAGGACTGGCTGCGGCGCTGGGCTTTTCGCCTGCGCTCATTCACTATGCCCTGATGACGCTGGTTTCGGTGACAGCCGTCGGCGCGTTCGATGCGGTCGGCTCCATCCTTGTGGTCGCGCTGGTTGTGACCCCGGCAGCCGCGGCCTATCTGCTCACCGACAAATTGCGGGTGATGCTGGGCACAAGTGTGGCAATTGGGATTGGATCGGCAATTGGAGGCTATTGGCTGGCGCGCGCGCTGGATGCCAACATCGCCGGTTCCATGGCAACCGTCACCGGCGTTATCTTTCTGGGCGTGCTGCTCTTTTCACCCCATCGGGGACTCATCTACATTGCCCGGCGGCGGGTACGCCAAAAGTGGGAATTTGCCCAGACCATGCTCACCATTCACCTGTTACAGCACGAAGGCGAACCGGAAGCCGTGCTGGAAAGCCGCGTAGATCATCTAGTGGAGCATATCCGCTGGCAGCCCGGCTATGCCGAACAAGTGGTGCGCTATGCCGAGCGCAAAGGCACAGTGCGCCGCCAGGGAGGACGTTTGCTGCTCACCGACCAGGGCCGTAATCTGGCGCAGGATGCGCTGGTCCGCACCTAATCCGCACCTGAGCAGATAGACAACACAGGAACCGGTCACTTTGCGACGAGGATGGCATTCCACTGGCGAATGACATCCTCGCAGGCATAGGCTTTGACCTGTGCCTGTGCCACCCGGCCCATTTGTTCACGCAAGGCGGTATCGTGGGCCAAACGTTGCATCGCCGCGGCCAGCGCAGACACATCGCGCACAGGCACCACCAGCCCGCTTTGCCCATCCGCCAGCACTTCCACCGATCCTGCTGCGCTATCACTCACAATCGAGGGCATTCCCATCTGCATGGCTTCCAGCAATGCGTTGGGCGTGCCTTCATAGTGTGAGGGCAGCAGAAACACACCGGCGCGCCCATAAAACGGGCAGGGATCACAATAGCCGTGAAAGGTGACACGGTCGGCAAGGCCCAGGGCGTGCGCCTGGGCTTCCAGTTCCCCGCGCAGCGGACCCTCGCCCACAATATCCAGATGCCAACCGGGGATATTCGCCTGTTGAAAAGCCGCCAACGCCTGGGCGATACCTTTTTGCTCGACCAGGCGCGCAACCATGAGAAAGGCCGGATCGCGTGCCGCCTGCGGCGCACAGGTAGGCGGCGGCAAGGGATTGGGCAGATAGACGAGCCGAGATTCGGCCACATAGCCGCGCATGGCCTGGAGTGCACCGCGGCTATTCGCCGAAACTACCTCTGCCCGCCGATAAAGCCTGCGCCGCAGCACGCGCAGCACCCAATGCTGGGGCTGTCGTCCGGGATCGTTGCGCTCGGAGATGACCACCGACGCCCGATTTCCCCACAACGCCAACAGCGTAACAATATTGCTTTGGGTCAGAAAACTGATGACGGTGTCACTGGGTTGACGCGCCAAAAGGCGACGCAGACGCCAAAAAGCCTGTGCGCGCTTGCCCACTTTGTAGAGCCAGGAACGTTTACCGTGGCGCGCCCATTGCAGATTGACCCGTTCCACCGCCGCGGGCAGGGCATAGGGTTCATGCTCGGCGGCATCGAGTGTAACCAGCCGCACCCGCCACCCCTGCGCCACCCATGCTGCAATCAATATAGAAGCCACCCGCTGCGCGCCGCCCTCACCAAAATTATTGATGATTACCGTGAGATCGCCCATTGCTACAAGACTATTTCCCGCAGCAATGCTACCCGCGCGCATATCTCCCTGTGCATTCAGGTGCACATCAGAAACGGGGTGGGGCAATTGAACGGATAGAATCGAGGCGCGCATGAGGGCGCTTGTCACCTATTTTCAAATGGGTACACAGTGCCGACATCTGCCGCGCGCAGATCGCGCCGGGCAGGAATTATCATACGCCAAAGCGCGCCCAATGCCTAGCGTCGGCCCAGCATTTGACGCACGCGCGGCTTGAAGGGCAGCAGATATCTTCGATAAAATTGGCCCATAGCGCGGCGCGCAGGCGGCACGCGATGCGCCATGCCTTCTTCGGTGGCAAGGCGACACGGTTCGCACAGACCACACGGCGTGCCGTTCCAGGTAGGGCGATGGCAAAACCAGGTGAGTTCCAGCAGATATCGCCAACCGTGGGCCTGGGCATGTTCCCCCATTTTGACCTTGGTCATCTCGAACAAGGGATATCGAAAGCGCGCAAACAGCACATATTCGGGCGTATCCGCATAATCCGAATTCAGGCAATAGGAAACCGCGCCCCCCGGACCCGTATATGGCTGAATATAAGGTTCGGCCGCGATCCACGGGCGCGTCTCGCGCTCGATGGAAAGCTCCATATCCTCAATGCCCCGCTGCTGGCAAAAGCGGGCCAACCATTCATATTGGGTGCCCAGCGGCATCCGCGTCAGAATCTGTTGATAGGCCGCGCTCAGTTCGGGGACAGGCGCGATATCTTCCACCGCGGCAAATTGCGCCGGGCGAATCAAGGCCCGCGTCTGGGGATAATCGGCCCACAGCCGTTCTTTGATGCGGCGCATGGTCTGGAGTTCCATGGCCGTGGATCGGCGTACCGTGTCGATCAGATAGTAGGGCGTCACCGGTTCGCCATAGTCCAACAGTAATTGTAAGAGGCGGAAAGTTGAATCCCACCCCCCTGTCCAGAGAAAATTCACACTCATGCTTGTGTCCTTGCCTTTGTCGCCGAAGAGCCTGCGTCGGGCGTATCGACAGTCTGTGTATTCCAGTAGCCGGGCTGGATCTGCCAGTGTTTGCCCAGGTCGAAATCAAATTGGCGCGGCTGAATGCGCGTCATACCCGAGCCGGGATAGTGGGTGAGTTCACCGAAATAGATACGTTCGCCCACGCTATAGAGATCCACCCGCACATAGTCAAAATCGCGTCCCAGCTCTTCGGCCAAATCTCGCATTTTCTCCAGATTGGCCGGACGGGGCAGGTCTGGCCCCTGACGCACGCGATAGCGCACAAAGTCCAGGAGTTGCCAGTCTCGGTCATACATATTGCGCGCGTGGTTGCTTTGGCGGTTGAAATCCACCTGGATCAATTCACAACGCCCATGAAACACAAAAAATTTGTGATCGTGGGGAATGCCGCCGCTGGGGTCCGATAAAAGCTCTTCGATAATAATGCGGGGTGTGATTTTGTCATAGGCCCACTCATTCTTAAAGACAGCATAGCGTTGGCGCAGCCAGCCTTCACATTCGGCAATGATGCGCGCCGGATCGGCAGGGTGTTCGGCATCGACAATAATATTCCAGCCCGAACTGTGGGTGGTTTTGAGGATATACGCATCCGGCAAATCGGCAAAGGGGATCGTCCGCGGCTCGGTTGTGGCATAGAGCAAAGGGATCAACAGCTCCTGGGCGCGGATTTCGCCCAGCACCGTCGCCAGATATTCGCGCACGCGCAATTTGTCAGCGACCACGGGCAACAGGGGATTGCGGTCGTGCGTCTTTTTCCAGATCACCTTCTCGCTGAACGAACGGGGGCGAGCGAGGTGCAACATGTAGCCATGCCGTTTATAAAATTTCAGTCTTTGATAGGGATAGCCGGTCCAACGGTTCAGCACAGCAAAAATGGCTAATCCAAAATGATAGAACCACACGCGCAAATTCTGTAGCATATATTTCGTGCCCAGCCTGTCTTTAGGGGTTATGTATACAGGTTTACTTCCAATAATCTGATTTGATGTGCCAACGTTGCCCCAGCGCAAAATCCTGGGCACGGGGATAAAATCGCGTCATGCCCGAACCGGGATTGTGAGTCAATTCGTCGAAACAGCCTGTATCATGGCACATTGCCCATAAAATACGAAAATTTGTAGTCGTTGGGGATATTGCCCTGCTCGCCTTGCAACAGTTGCTCGATCTGCATCGCCAGAGTACCCACATCTGAAACAGACGAGGGCAAAAACCATCACTGCGCCTAACCAGACTCAGCGCGCCAGAAAGCGTAGCACACGCAGCACATTGCGCGGGTCTACAAAAATACCCGCGCAAAACCACAACAGACTGCCGCGCACCGCCGCCCAATCGCGGGCGCGCACGCCATAGAGGATGATCCGCGAGTGGGCCCGGTGCATCAACTGCGGACTGCGCGCATACAAATGCCCATGTTTTTCCAGCAACAAGGTGCAGCCATCCAGTTTTTTGCGCCAGTTTGTAGTGATCTGAGTGCCGTGATCGACGCGGATGCAGGCCAGCGATTCGGGGACATAGTCGATCTGGCAAAAGTGCGCCAGGCGGATAAACAGCTCGCCATCCTGTTGGGCAGGGAAGCGTTCATCCAGCCCATTGACGGCCCACAGATAATCGCGGCGGATGACGACCGACGAGAAGCCCACCAGATTGCGATAGAGAAAGCGATCCAGCGCCCACCCCGCCTGGTTGGGCACTTTGACATAGCCCGCCACGCCGTCGCGCACATAGGTGTGTCCGCTATAGATCACGCCCACGCTGCGGTCCACGGTGGCGATTTTGGCCGCGACCGCCTGCAGAAAGCCGGGCAGCCACCAGTCATCGTCATCCAGGGGGGCCACCCATGTGCCACGCGCCTGAAAAATGCCCGTATTGCGCGCGCCACATGCGCCGCGCGCGCGCGCATTGCGCAGATAACGCACGCGCGGGTCGTTGAACGCCGTCACCACGGCCTCGGTGTCGTCGGTAGAATGATCGTCCACCACCAGCACTTCAAAGTCCGTCCAGGTTTGGGCCAATACGCTGGCAATGGTTTCGGCAACCATGCCGCTGCGGTTGTGGGTGGGAATCACAACGGTAAAAAAGGGGGACGGCGAAGTAGAAACTTGGGACATGTAATTTTCCGACATTATTTTCTGGGCGGCAAGACTTTGCGAAGTTGCGACTGGATGCCCGCGGGCAGAATATCCTTACCCTTTTGGCGTACATAGTCATTCAGGTTGTCAATTGGGCCGATGTGCCCAGTATAGGGGCTGGCAACGACCTGGGCGGCACGCCGTAGCGATAAACCCGCGCCCGCCAGATCGGTGGCTGCGCCCCAAGTCTCGCCCACTTCGGTGCGCCAGTGAGGATACCATTTATCCATAGACGCGCCACAGAAATGCACAAATTGCGCAGCCTGATCGGCGCGCCACTGCTGCCAGTTGGGCGGCATATAGCCGGCGCGCCCATCGGCTTTGTTGCTATGGGGAAGTTCCATTTTCGCAGGGCGTTCCAATTCGAGAAAATCGAAAAGTTCCTCGGCTTTGTCGCTAAATTCTTCCAGGCGGATATGTATCCAGGGGCAATCTGCCGCGTTCAGGCTCGAAGCAATCAGTTCGTTTACATAGGCCCAATGCCAGCAACAACGTTCAAACCGGAACAGTGTCCGCCATTGCCAGGTAGACATGGCGCCGACTCCGTCTCCCCGCAGCCGCCAGCGTTCCCACGCGGTCGCGTTCAGCAAAAACGTGTTGCCTGCATACCAGTTGCGCGCGTACATTGAAGCCACCGTATCGCGTCCATCACGCGTTACCCAAACAAACCTGGCATCGGGAAAGACTTTGCGCAATACAGGGATGAACAATCCCAATTGATGATTGGATTCGCCAAAGATTTTTCCATCTACGGTCTCTGGGCGTGTGGCGCGCAGCATCTGGCTCAACTTCGCTTCGGACAGTTTGCCATAGAGATGCTCGGCCCCTTCGCGAATCAGCGCGGGGTTCCATTCATGTACACAGCGACAGTTCGGGGCCTGATCCAGCAAGCGGGCGACGCTTGTGGTGCCACAGCGCCCCGTTCCTACCACAAAAAACATGTCCAGATCCTTTCAACTTCCGCGCATTTTCAAATCGTGATCACCGCTCATGCTTTTGCGGCTTTGCGATAGAGTTTGCCATCTTCGCCGCCAAACCTGTTTGCAGCCTTCAAGTGCTCATAATGTTCACGGTCGCGATACTTGAGAATACGCAGCGGCGCCGAACCGACAATCGCCAGCGGTGGCACATCCATCGCCACCACACTGCCCGCGCCGATAATCGCGCCGTCGCCGATGCTCGCCCCCGGCACAATGGTGACGTTGATCCCAATCCAAACATTCTCACCAATCACAACCGGCTTTTTGATCAAACCTTCATCATAGGGCAGAGCATCACCCCGATAATCATGATTTATGGTGTAGATAGTAACGTTGCGCGCGATGTGGGTATTGTCGCCAATCGTCAACCCACCCTCGGCCCGAATATAGGCCCCACGGTTGATGCGGACATTGTTGCCCAGTTTGGCATGGTGGGGTGCGGTAATTGTGCAGGGATAGCGAATGCCCACATCCTCACCACACATGCCAAATCGGGCAGGCCAGGTGTCGGCATAGATCCGATCCATAATGCGCAGGCGCAGCCGATCAGTTTTGCTGATCAAACGCAGCGCAAATCCGCTGAACGATGTCATGGGAGTGCCTCCAGGTTAAATCTCATCCGTTGCCTGCCTTGGTTCGGCGCAGCCCGGCCAGCGTGTGCAGGAAGGCATTGCGGCGCGCCATCAGCCAATCGGTGTCGTTTCCCAACAGACGACGCGGCGCAAGGACGAGTAGAACCAGCCCCACAACGCCAAAGACCAGCCCCACCGCCAGCAGTGTGAGCAAGGGTTGATCATAGGGCCGAACCAACGCTGTAATTGTCCAGACCACCGCCAGCACACCAATCGCCAGTATGACACCGCGCGCATGAATGCGGGCAAAGGCAACCCAGCTAATCTGGAGATTATTCAACACCAATGCGGTGGAAAGCAAAAAGCTGACAAAGAATGCCCCGGCCACGCCCCACGCCACGCCGCCAATGCCCCAGAATTGTCCAACCCATGCCCCCACAAGAATCGCCAGGGCAAAAAAGATGTAGTAGTAGGTGCCGCGCAGCAATACGCCCCGCGCCTGCAACACTGTCATGGTAATGCGCCCACAGATAACGAAGTAGAGCGCGGTCGATAAAGCCCGAAAGGGCAAAATCGCCTCTGTCCACTGGTCGCCCAGAATCACCAGCACAAGCTCGGGGCTGAGAATGACGGCAAGCGGCGTGGCAGGAATAAAGACCAGGCTCATGATGGAAACGGCACGCATAAATGTGCGCCGCAACCGCGCCTCCTGGCTTTGGATAGAAACCAGACCGGCAAACAAAGGCCGCCGAATGGTCGCAGTCAGCGTATTGGCAGGGCGCGTCAACAATTCATAGGCCTTGGTATAAAGCCCCAGAACGTCCATGCCCAAAAAACGCCCCACAATCATATAATCCAGCTGTGTCGCTACATAGGCAAGCGTGCGCATGGCCGTGAAGCCGCTGCCATCGCGCGCCAGCGTGCGCGCCGCATCCCAATCAAAGCCCGCACGGGCATAATCGAGACGACTGAAAACCACCAGCACCACGCGAATCAAATTTTGCGTCATGGTGCCGGCTATAATGGCCCACACGCCCCAGCCCGCCAGCGCGCCCGTCACCGCCACCAGACAATAGCCCACAATATAGCTCACCGATTCGATCATGGCGAGACGGCGGAATGCCATTTCCCGCTGCATCATCGACTCGCACACAACGGTGAGACCACGCAGAGGAAAGAGTAACGCCTGGGCATAGAGCACCATGGTCAATTCGGGAGAATTAAAAAATTGGGCAATCCACGGCGCCAGTGCAATCGAGATCGCACCTGCCAGCAGGCCCAACAGCGTCGAAATCGTCAGGCCAGTTTTGGTGTGGCGCGGCTCAACATTCTCCAGACGCATCAGCGCCGGAGCAATACCCACGTTGGAGAAAATACTGGCAAAGCCTGTCACCACCGATGCCGCCGCCGCAATCCCAAAGGCTTCGGGCGCGAGGATACGCGCCAGGATCGGCACAATTGCCAACCGCATGGTCGTATTGGCGAAATTGGAGGAGAACAGCCAAAAAAGACTGGTGACCGTGCGCGTGGTTAAATCCTGCGAAGGGGCATGGGGTTCTGCATATTCGGATGACGGAATATTTGAACGCATAGACCTGAATCTATTGGCTGAAAACTGAATCAATCGGGCAATCATAACCACGTCGCACAGACTTTGCTACCCAGACTTGCGGCACAGACACATACGCCACCCACCACTCATCCGCGCCGCGCAAAATTCAGCACGCGTTCAGAGCACAGCAAGCATAATCGGTTCGCGCGCAATTCGCAAAGCATTACCGCACGCGCACCCGAATCAAACTCCAAAAAGTCACCGTGTCTGCCCGGCGTGCGACAGACACGGTGACTTGGTTAATAAAGCGCGCGTGGTTTCCACGCGCCGGGATCTATTCGGGAATCGGATAGGGCAAAGAAAGCGGCTGGACATTGCGGCGTGAAAATTCGCCAAACGCCTGGCCGGCGGGCGTCAGCGCGGTGCCATCATCGCTCACTAGGCTGCCATGCACGTTGAACCCGTTGTTCACGTTCAGGCTGAACCAGTTCCAGCCCTGTACCAGCCGACAATTGTCCTGCACAAAGCCGATTTCACAATCGCGTGCGGTCATAAAATAGTTGAACGTGGCGAGCATGAAATTGACAATCGGATCCGGCAAATTGTAGTTGAAGCTGCCCGTTTCGGCGTAGTAGAGATTGTAGTTGAGAAAAATGGCGTCGTTGGGAAAAAGCACGCCATACTCGCTCACAATCAACGGTTTATCCTGCTGTCCCCGGTCTTTCATCCACTGCCGAAAGGCGCGGATCTGGGCATCGAAGATCGCCATATCGATGTGATAGTTGCGGTCGCCATTGGCGTCGCGCTGGCCCACAAACTCGCCCTGGATGGCGTTCACACCCGGCGGCACACCGGCGCCCCATTCGCCCGTCCGGTTTGGCCCCTCGCGAATCATGAAATTGTGAGTATTCCACACATCCACCGGCATGGTGGTCTGATAGGTGCTAAAATAGGTATCCCAGACCTGCGTCAGATATTGCAGGCGCACCGGCGTGGGCTGGATGATGCCGCCAATCGCAATTTTGGCCGTGGGGTCAATCCCTTTGATGTAGGTATAGAGGTCGTGATAGGCCTTGGCGTATAGCTCGGGCAACATCTCATCCTGATGCCCAAAGAAAGGGGGATTCGCGGTAGGATCACCCCAGTCGATGCGGTCCATCTCATTGCCAATCAGCCACAGGCTGCCGGGGCGCGCCAACGCAATCGAGCGAATTGCACTCAACCCTGGACGCAGCGAATAAGAATAGGGCACGACATAGGGGCAACGCGTGCGGTCAAAATCGGTACCAACGGGGCAGGTCAGATCCTGGTGAAGCCGCACCGTTTGCACATATTCCATATTGTTGGGCTGCGCGGGCGAACTCTGTATCGTCCAATCCTGATACCAGCCGGCATTTAACTGGTTGGCGACCGGAAAATTTGCCAGACGGCCGGGAGCGGCGACCCCATAGCCCATACGGGTGCTCAACTGGGGTTCGAAGCGGGTGCGGGGCAAAAAGAGCGTGTGCTCCGCATTCAACACTGCGGCCACCTGCGCCGCGCGGGCCTCTTCATCCACACTGGCGACACCTGCCACAGAAGCGGTCGACGCGGCCAGCGCATCCAGGCCTGCCCACGCCGCATATTCTTCTTCACTCATGGCCCAAATCGAAGGCGTGTCCGTGCCTGTCGGGTTTACAGATGAGTTCACCGACTGACCGGCTGCCGCGCCCGGCAGCACCTGCCACTCTGCCGGCGGGCGCAGGGTTTGCGCCTGCACAACGCCCGGTGTGTCCCAGAGCGCGCCCATCACCGCCAAAAGCGCCGCCATCGCCACCATGTGCCACGACAGACGCCGCATCCACACGCCGCCCTGGTGCGCCTGCCTATTCCAGTTTTCCAGCTTCCAGATTTCCCTGTGCATAGCCCTCTCAACATCCCCTTCAATATCAAATCAATCTCAAAATCGACTTATCAAAAATGCAACAACCGTGCCGTGCAAAATATTTGCGCGCCTGGTGTCCTGCCCTACCACCTGCTCTCGCCCTCAGACAGACCTAATCCTCTTCCTCGACAGGTGGGGTAGCTTCGGACGCCGGTTCAGCAGTCGCCGGTTCAGCAGACGCGGGTTCATCAGACAGTGGCGCAAACCCCGCAGGCCAGACGGTCGAATCATCGTGCTCTGCCCCATCCAAAAGGGCATCCTGCAAATCTGCGCCGCGCAGGTTCGCGCCCTGCAACTGTGTCGCGCGCAGATCTGCCCTACGCAAGACAGCATTTTCCAGCGCAGCAAAACGCAGCGTGGCCCCGTGCAGATTGGCATCCTGCAAATTTGCGCCGCTCAATACCGCGTGACTCAGGTCTGCGGCATCCAAATCCGCACCTCGCAAATTGGCATTCACCAACAACGCTCGGCGCAAATCTACCCGGCGCAACACCGCCCCCGACAAATCGACACCCCGCAGTTCGATACCCATCAAATCGTGGTCGCGCAAATCAATTTTGCGCAGCCAAAGCGGGCCGGGCTGGTTTAACAGCAGATATTCGGCGGTTGTCAACTGCACAGGCGGCGGATTCTGTTGCCCGCGCGCAATGCGTATATTGCGCGTCCACGGCGCATGGCCCGCCCCCACCAGGATCCCCAGCAACAACATCACCACAAACCCCAGATACCGCAACCGCCCGATCATGCTTACTTTGAAGTGCTGCATACTCGACAATTTTCTCCATCTCCGCATATGTTCAGATGCGCCTGACGCACATCTTTGGACCGGCTCGGTTTTGAATCGGTCCTGCGTTCAATCAAGTCAAGCATTGTAGCACAAGATACTCCCTATTATTACGCTAGCGGGCTGGGGATAGATACGCAACGCCATAGCCCAATGCCGAAAGACGTGGCGCGACAGGTATTTCCCCGATAGATACGCGGCTAGATACGCGACCGTGGACACCTGCAGGAAACCAGAACGGTTTTGCTTGCGCATTGTGTCACAAATTGCTATACTGGCGAAACGGTTCGACCAAGCCCGATCTTCCACCCAATGGCGGGATTCCAGCTATGCCTGTGCCACGCATTTGCGTCGTCGGCGCATCCAATATTGATCTAATCAGCTATGCTCCCCGCTTGCCCAGGCTTGGCGAAACCCTACCCGCGACCCGGTTTGTGACCGGCTTTGGCGGCAAAGGCGCAAACCAGGCAGTCACTGCTGCGCGCCTGGGCGGACAGGTGAGCATAGTCACCCGAATCGGGCAGGATATTTTCGGCGACGACACGCTGCGTAACTTTCAGGAACAAGGCATCGACACTCAGTATGTGACCGCGACCGACCGCGCGGCGACCGGCGTCGCGCCCATCTGGGTCGAGGAAGGCAGCGGGGCCAACGCCATTCTGGTGGCGCTGGGCGCCAACGATCTGCTGACGCCTGCCGATGTGGAGCGGGCGCGTCCGGCCCTTGCCCAGGCGCACGTCGTCGTAGGCCAGTGGGAATGTCCGCTGGATGCTACGCTGGCCGCGCTGGAGATAGGTCATCGCGCGGGTGCGCTCACCATCTTCAACCCCGCCCCCGCCCGCGGCGAATTGCCCGCCACAGCCTATGCCCATATTGATATTTTGTGCCCCAATGAAAGCGAAACCGAAACGCTGACCGGACAATCGGTGGCAGATGAAGAACAGGCGCGGGCCGCCGCAGCCACGCTGTTGGCGCGTGGGCCGCGCCACGTCATCCTCACGCTGGGTGCGCGAGGCAGCCTGCTGATTTCGCCCGAAGCCGGGACCGCCAAGACTGCCGAAACCTTTGTCCCGGCGCAGGCAGTGCGCACAGTAGACACAACCGGCGCAGGCGATGCCTTTGTGGGCAGCCTTGCCTATTTTCTGGGCGCAGGGGTGGCGCTGCCCACGGCCATGCAGCGGGCCACCCACATCGCGGGGATCAGCGTCCAGTCGCCGGGCACCCAAAGCAGCTTTCCCCACCAGGCCGATTTGCCGCCCGCATTCTTTCAGGAGACGCCATGATCGCACGACGCACGTCCGTGCGGTCGGTTGGAGATCGGCAAATGGTCACTGCCTCACGCGCGACACAAGTGCGGCGACGCGCTTTTGTGTGGATTTTTCTGGCCGCTCTGCTGGGGATGCTGGCAGTGGCAGGCTGTCTGCCGCCGCGCACCCAGGAGTCTGGCGCGCCGCCTCCCAGGCACCGGGCGCGCCGCCCGACGCCGAATGGATCGAAATCGAATACTGGCAGTATGACTATGGCGCCAATGTGACCGCCATGGATATCCTCATCGACCAGTTTCACGAAGCCCATCCTCACATTCGCATCCTCCACAACTTTGATACCTCTCTGGAAGATTTTCAGACGGTGATGGATGCCCGCATCCCCGCCGGGCTGGGACCGGATGTGGTCTCCCTCTATCACGGCTGGCAGACGGCGTGGATCGATGCCGGCTATCTGACGCCTCTGCCCACAGACTACTTCCCTCTGGCCGAAATCCGCGCACAGTTCAGCCCCATCATCGAAGCCAGCGTGCGCGATGGGCTGCTCTACACACTGCCGACTGCCGTGCGCACCGGCGCGCTCTACTATAATCGCGATCTGATGGCCAAAGCCGGTCTGGACCCCGATAGCCCGCCGCGCACAGTGGCCGAACTGGAAGAACAGGGCGCGCAATGCACCCAGCGCAACGAAGACGGCACCTACGAAATCCTGGGCTTTCCCATCACCATGACCGGGCAGGCCGACGCCTGGTTCCGCGAGGTATTGCTGCGTCAATATGGGCAGCAACCCTATGCGGAAGATGGCATCACCATCCGCTGGAACAGCGAGGCCGCAGGCTATGCCGCCTGGGACCAGTTTCTGAAATTCCAGACCGAACTCGATACCGGCGACCCCACCGATTTCGACAGCGATCCCAACTATTTTGTGGCCGGGCGGGCCTGCTTCCATATTGATACGTCGTTTCGCCTGGAGACCATCGCCGCCAACGCGCCCGATCTGAATTTCGGCGTGGTCGAATTGCCCACACACAATGACATCCAGAGCACCTTTGGCGCGTATTGGGCACACGGCATTACCCAAAAAGGGGCAAGCAGCCCCGAGCGCCTGGAAGCCGCCGCCACGTTCCTCCAGTTCATCACCCGCCCCGAAGCCGGATTGCTGTGGATCGATATTGTGGGTGAACTGCCTGCCCAGCCGGCGGCACTGGAGGACAGCCCCCTGCGCAATGACCCCATGCTGAGCGCGTTTATCGCGGGGCTGGACTATGCCCACGCGCCCATCTATGTGGATGAAATCGCAGAGCGCGCGGCCTTGCGCGCCGCCTATAACGCGGTGGTGCTGGAAGGTATGGACCCGGCTATGGCGCTGGATGCGGCAGTGACGACCATCCAGGCGTTGCGCGCGGCAGAATAGGGCGGCAAGACAGGCTAGGGCAGGATAACCCCAGCCGGCGCAGGCTTGATTTGCAGAGGCAGCCCCGCCACCAGCAGCAAGACTTGATCCGCGGCCGCCGCGACCTGTTGATTGACGCGCCCCAACACATCCCGATACCGTCGCCCCAGGGGATACGCGGGCACAATCCCCAACCCCACCTCGTTGGAAACCACAATCCATGTGGCCTGGCTGTGGGCAAATGTCGCCAGCAACGGGGCCATCTCGTCCTGCATGGCGTTCATCGCTTCCACTTCTGATATCGTTTCGGGCAACGCCACCAGTACATTGCTGGTGAGCAACGTGAGACAATCCAGCAGCACAACGGCAGCCGGTTCAGCCGCCAGCGCCGCGCCGATTGCCGCGCCCACGCCGTGAGCAGCCTCCACCGTGCGCCACTGGGGTGGACGGTCGGCGCGGTGGCGGGCAATGCGCGCCTGCATATCCGCGTCCCACGCCTGGGCAGTCGCCACATAGAGCACATCCCCGCCCGGCGCAAGGGCCTGGGCCAGCGTTTCAGCATAGGCGCTTTTGCCGCTGCGCGCGCCGCCCAGAAGAAAAGTAAGCTGTGGATTGATGGGACTGCCTCCTCTGTGGCAAATAAAAAATTCGATGACGGGCAAGCTAGCATTCTGGCGCGGCGGTCACCCGCTGCATGGCCGCGCGAAACGCCGCCAGCGAGCGCGCGAAATCGTCGGGGCCAAAGACCTCCAGTGTGACCACCCCGGTGAAATGCGACTCCACCAGCCACCGGCAAACCGGATCCAGTTGGGCGGCAGGGGTGACATCCAGGGCTTGATGATCTACCAGCCTTGCGCGCGCAGGATCGTGTCCTACGCCGTGCAGATGGATCACCGCAGGCGCGTGCGCGGCGTGCAGATGGGGCAGCGGATCGTGCCCGTCGAGCCAGAGATGGCCCACATCCACACAGCGCCGCGTGCGGGCCTGGCGCACGGGCCATTCCACCAAATCGGGCGGATAGCCTTCCAGGTTCTCAATCGCCAGCGGGACAGGTGCAGGCTGGCTGAAAACCACACAGCGCAGCGCATCTGCCATGCCCGCCGCCCATGTGCGCAGATCGGCATAGCCGCGGCTGCGCAGCGCGCGGCCGTCCAGATGTCCCACATAGGCCAATGGGGCCAGCGGCCGCGTGCGTGTGATCACATCGTGCGCGGCGCGCCAAGAGTCCGGCCAATCCCGCTCCCCGTGGGGCACGGCCTCCAGATCTGCCAGCAGATGCACGGTGTAGCTCAGCCCTGCCGCCTGGCCGATGGCGGCTAATTCGGCCACCGTCGCGGCATCGGGCAGATTGCTGGGTCCGTCGGGCATATCAAAGAGCACCAGTTGCATGTCTACCGGCGTCAGTGCCGGCGTCAGTGCGCCCGCGGCCGTGCGTAGCAGCTCTGCCAGATAGCGGGCATTGTCGGTTAACTCACCGGGCGTGACATAGGAAGTCGTACCCAGCCGAAACGGATAGGTCAGCATCAGAAAGCCAGCCCCGCAATCGCACAATAGGCCAGCAGCACGCTCAATTCACACAGCTCCACACCCAGCCCCAAAACATCACCGGTGACGCCGCCAATCCGCGCCCGCGCAAAGCGGATAATTGCGCCCATGCACAGCGTCGCGGCCACAACTGCCCCGACTGCCGCCCAACCGGATGCCCACGCGCTCCCACCCCAGGCAGGAATCAGACCCGAAATGCTGAGCAAAAGCAAGGCCACCGGCAAGAGCGCGGCTTGCCCCACTATGCGCCCGGTCAGCGCGTCGCCAAATGCTGCGCCCATTCCACCGGGGCGGGCCGCGGGTTGGCGGGCCAGCCACAAGAGCAGCCAGCGCGCCCACACCGGCGCGAGCAGCAAGACCCAGCCGGCCTGCCCCAATTCGGCCACCACGCCAATCTTGGCCGCCAGAAAGAGCACCAGCCCCACCACACCAAAAGCGCCCACGCGCGGATCGCGCATGATCTCCAGGCGGCGTTCCTGTGCCACCGGCGGCAGCAGACCGTCGCAACAATCGGCCAGCCCATCGAGATGCAGCGCGCCGGTGAGCACGGCCCAGCAGCCCACTACCGCCACCGCCGCCAGCCAGGGCGCAAAGAGCGCAGTCGCGGCCGCATGGGTCGCCCAGAGCGCACCGCCCATCAGCAGCCCTACCCACGGAAACCAAACGCCCGCCCGCCCCATCTCCGCGGGCGAATAGGGCAGGTTGGGCATGGGAATCACTGTGAGAAAGCCCAGCGCCAACCCCATGCGCCGGGCGTGCGTGCGCGCCAGTGCGCCTATTGCCCTGGCTTCCACAGCGGTTCGGTCATGGCGCGCTGGTGATTTTCAAAACGCGCCATGACAAAGAGCGCATCGGACAAACGATTGAGATAGGCCAGCACCCAGGCGCCGATGCCTTCGGTACGCGCCAGTGTCGCGGCTTCCCGTTCGGCGCGGCGACAGACCGTGCGCGCCACATGCAACTGGGCCGCGCCCAGTGTGCCGCCGGGCAGAATGAAGTTTTCCAACGGGCCGACTACCTGGGTGAGATCGTCGATCACCTTTTCCAGCCGCGTCACATGCCGCGCTTCAATCTGGGGCAGGGGATATTTACTCTTGTCCTCTTCCAGAAAACAGAGATCGGAGCCGACATCGAACAGCTCATTCTGGATGCTGCGCAGCAATTCGTCCAGTGAATCGACCAGCCCGCCGGCCAGCGCCACGCCGATCTGCGAATTCAGTTCGTCCACAGTGCCATAGACCTGCACCCGCAGCGCGTCTTTGGGCACACGTTGCCCCCCGCCCAGCGCGGTTGTCCCGCCGTCACCCTTTTTGGTATAAATTTTTGTCAAACGCGGCATAATTGCCTCCTGGATTCGTTTTATTTGTAGAAAGTGCTGCCACAAGTGCCGGGGCAGCCAAAACTATATAAAAAAGCACGCAGACTGGGTTATGCGCCCTCGTCGGGATAATCGTCAGTGGCGTACGGTGCGTGCGTCTGCCCGCGAAAATAGTCCAACGCATCCTCCACCGTCAGCCAGCCCGTGCCCGGAAACAAGCGCGCCACCTGCGAAGCAAAGAGCGGCGAACTGCCCAGAATGGTATAGGGGTCGCCATCGGCGATGATCTCGCCCTGGCTCATGAGCACCACACGGTCGGCAACCTCGGCGGCCAGCTCCACATCGTGGGTCACAATCACAATCCCCATGCCCTCGCCCCGCCATTCTTCCAACAAACTGCGCAGCCGGGCCTTGGCGGCATAATCCAGCCCCCGCGTCGGTTCATCCAACAACAGAGCCTGGGGACGGGTCACCAGAATGGCCGCCAGCGCGGCGCGTTGGCGTTCGCCCACGCTCATATCCCGCGGATAGGCATGTGCCTTGTGCGCCAATCCCAGCCGTTCCAGCAACGTTTGCGGGGCAATGGGCAGATCGTAGCCGCGCGGATCATAGCCGTGATTGCGCAACGTAATCGCCATTTCTTCGGCGACCGTATCGGCAAAAAGCAGTTGATTGGGGTCCTGGGGCAGATAGCCAACCTGCCGGCAGATGTCTGCCACATCCTTGCCCTTGATGGAGACGCCCTGCAAGCGCACCTCGCCGCGCTGCGGGCGAATCAAGCCCACCAGACTCTTGAGCAGCGTCGTTTTGCCCGATCCGTTACGCCCCAAAAGCACGACTATCTCGCCCCCACGCACGGCAAAGTCGGTGCCGTGTAACACGGGACAATCGCCATAGCCGGCGTGAAGATTGTGTGTGGAAAGAATCGGTTGGGTATCCGCAGCTACGGGTGGTTGTGCGCCGCGCGCGGTGGGCACGCGCAGCTGGCGACTCCATGCCAGGCCCTCCTTCACGGTCAGCGGCAGCGGCTCCCAGCCCAATGTCTTAGCCAGGCGCACCAGGGGCGGAGAGAGCGCCACCGGAATGGTAGTGGCCGCGGGTTCATCTCCCAGCAGGGCGCGAGGCGTGTCCAGCCGCGGCGCGCCCTCTTGGGGCAGATAGAGCACCCGGTCGGCATAGGGCAGCACGCGTTCCAGCCGATGTTCTGCCAGCAAAACCGTCAGCCCCAGATCTGTGTTCAGACGCACCAGCGCGGCCAGCACATCTTCGGCAGATTTGGGATCCAACTGCGAAGTCGGTTCGTCCAATACCAGGATGCGCGGGCGCAAGGCCAACGCCGCAGCAATCGCCACGCGCTGCCGCTCCCCGCCCGAAAGCATATCCAACCGCCGCCCACGCAGGGGTGCGAGATCCAGCAGATCCAGCGTTTCTTCCACCCGAATCCGCATTTCCTGGCGCGCCATGCCTGCGTTTTCCAGCGCAAAGGCAATCTCATCTTCCACCCGATCCATGACAAACTGGTTTTCCGGGTCCTGAAAGACAAAGCCCACCTCACGGCTCATGAGCCGAGGCGTCGCCACCACCGGATCCAGCCCAAGCACCCGCAGCGAACCTTGCAGATGTCCACCGCTGAAATGGGGCGCAAGTCCATTCACCAGCCGCAGCAAGGTCGATTTGCCCGCACCCGAAGGCCCCACCACCACAATCAATTCGCCTTCGGGCAATTGCACGTCGATCTGGTCCAGGGCAGGCGTCGCGGCTTCGGGATAGGTATAGCGCACCTGGCGAAAATCCACGGCAGACGGCAGGGCAGCGGGCGCGCCTGCCGCTCCGTCAATAACTCCCGTGAATGAATGGCGTAATGCTGGTTGTCGTGGTTGCATAAAATCTCTCGGTCTACTGCTCGGATACATCGGATACATCAGCTCCATTGGCCGGGCCATCTTGCTTTGCCAGACTCCACAAAAGTACAAATACGGGCGGCAACAGCCCCCACGTACTCAGCCCCATGCCCAAATCCAGCTGGGGCCAGGTGAGCGCCGGATAGGGATAATAGAGTGCGCTCGTGCGCGCCAACCCCGGCAACTCCACCAGAAACGCCAGCGCCGTAAGCAACGCCCCGCCACAGATTACACTATCCTGCACGCGCCAGGCTGTAGGCCGATAGACGGTGTAGGTTTGGCCCTGGCCCATACGCCAGACCGCGCCGCCAATCAGCAACGCGCCCACCAGCAACAAGACCGGCCCCCACACTGGCATACGCCAGACCAGATGCAGCAACATGCCTGCCAACAGAGCCACCATGCCCAGAATCAGCGCCGCCCGCACCCACAGCGTGCTTTGCGGCTGTTCGTCGCCGGCGGCAAAGCCGCGTGCCATCATGGCTTCGGCAAGCTGGAGTGCGCGCTCCATGCCGCCAATCAGCAGGGGCAGCATCAAGGGCAGCCACGAGCGCATCCCGCGCACGCGATGTCCGCGAATGGCCTGCGCCTCGCGAATGCTCGCAAACTGGCGCACCGTCGCGGGCACAAAAGTGACGGCAATCGTCACCACCACCGCCACCGGATAGAACGCCCGTGGGGCCAGCCGTACCAGATTGCGCACCGGCACCACCCGATTGAGCAACACAAACGCGGCAAACAGGCCCGTGAGCGCCAGCCCATTGAGCGCGCCATAGAGCAACGCCTCGGCGGTAATTGGCCCGCCGATCAAAGGCCACCCGCGGGGCAGCCGAAACAAGACGTGCGTGCCCACATGCACATTCAGCCCATTAAACAAGGCCGAAAGCGTCACCACGACCAGGCCAAATGTCAGCGGTGAGAACTGCACCGGCGGCAGGCCCAGCGTATCCGCGCCGGGCGCTGCGTTCTGCGCAATCCGGTTGACCAGCAGTGTGGCCCATCCAATCCAGGTGAGCGTAAAGAGCAGATAGAGCGGATTGCGCGTGACCGCCAGCACCACGACCACCGCGGCCAGCCATGTGCCCCATGCCGCAGCGTGAATCGGTGGCGGCGCGTAGCTTCGATTCGGGCCGGGGGCAATACCGCGGGCAAAATCGCGGGGTATACTCATGCGTCATTGGCCTGAGATACCGTCTGCGACACAGGCTGCGACACAGGCGAATATACAAAAGTAAAGCGCCGCTGGAAGCGTTGCAGCACGCGCAACACCGGGCCGCCAAAGACCAGCAGCAATACCACATTACCCGCCATGCGCACGAGATCCCACCCCAGCGAAGTCACCGCATAAAAGACCGCGTAGCGCTGCACAGTCTGCATCCCGCCGATCCCCGGCTCCCAATATTGGTCCGGCGTGCCCACCACAAAGGGCCAGAACCAGATATTCATAATGACGCCATAGAGCAGTCCCCACAGCCCCGCAAACAACGCCAGGACCACCACTTCGCCCAGACGCCCGCGCATCCCCAGCCCCCCCACCAGCGGGCGGCAGATGACCGCGCTCATCCCGATCCAGCCGGCAGTGAACATCTGATAGGGCAACCAGGGACCCATCGCGCCCGTGATGATGGAAGAAACCAGCAGCGTCAACGCCCCCATGAGAAAGCCCAGGCGCGGCCCATAGATATAGCCCACCAGGATGATGAGCAGAAAGATGGGGCTGAATCCACCCGGCCCGGGCACAGCCAGATCCACAAAGCGCAGCAGCGAATTGATGGAAATCAACACGCCCAGCAGCGCGACTGTTTTGGCGCTCATGCCCGCGCCCTGCACTTCGAGCAAAAGCACGACGAAACAGATCCCCGTGAGCAACGCCAGCACATAGGGCGCATCCTGGCTGTGCGCCAAGCCCGTATTGCCACTTTGGGCCAGCGCCGGCACCCAGAACGGATAGAGAAACGCGACCAACCCCATGAGCGTCGCCAGGAGAAAGATGGCCCCGCTCATCCAGGTGGCGAGTGTGGACGTCCGGGTCATGGCTTTCTCCAGATCGACCACACGATCACCCACACAAAGGCGAATAGCAGAGGCGCGCCTAGAATCAACGCGCTGCCGGTAATCAGGGCCAGCAACCGCACCCGGTCAGATTCGGGATCAGCGACACTCACAGGTGAGGGCGGTGCGTCTGTATTGCTCTCAATCGTAGGCAAGGCCGTCACCACTGGAGGAACCAGCGCCACGACTTCTGGCGCAGGGTCCGACTCTGGTTCCGATTCGCCGCCAGAGACAGCTTCCGGCGCAGGTATCTCCGTCACAGATGCTACGGGTGTCACAGACGCCAGAGGTGCCACGGTGGCCGCGTCCGCTACAGTAGGCGCATCTTCTGGCGTTGGCGTCTCTGCCGCCGATGCGATCTCCGGTTCCGGAACAAGTGTAGGTACTATCGCTATCGCAGTTGCAGTTGCCACTTCTGGAGCAGGCAGGTCGAGCACAGCTGTCGGGTCAGGCGCGGGTGTCGCCGGTTGCGCCAGCGCCGGTGCAGGATCCAGTGTAGGTGTAGGTTGCGGCGTAGGTGTCGTATGCGACGGTTTCACAAAGAGCATCACATCGGCGCGGGTTTCGCCTGCCCCATTGACGGCAATCAGCGTATATCGAGTGGAGAGCGCCGGCTCCACGCTGCGATTTCCCACAGAAGCCACACTATCCACCCCGTTGGCGTCTTCACCCGCGGCCGGATGCAATGTCACCTGCGTCGCCTGTTCCACCACCCAGGTCAGCATGGCCTGTTCCCCATAGGCGATCTGACTGGGGTCCACGCGAAATTCCTGGATCAGAGGGCGGGTTGCACTTTCCGCCAGGGCCACACTCTGTGTCGGCAGATTGTCCGGTGCACTTGTCGGTGTTGCCAGTGATGTTGCCGTGGGCAGGGGCGCGACCGTCCAGGTTGGCGTAGCGGTCGCCGGCGGCTGATCCGCGACAGGTATTGCCGTCGCGACCGGTGTGTTGGTGGACGTAGGAGTAGGGGTCATTGTCGGTGTGGCAGTCGCCTCTGGCGTGGCAGTCGCGGGCGGCGCGCAGATCTGGTCAAAGGTATAGGCGGCGGCTGATTGTCTGCCTCGCGGCCAATCACACCCGCGGCCCACGCCCACCCGTCCACATCGCCGGGGCGTACTGTGCTTCCCGAT
>JBBDIO010000147.1:0-29799 GCA_040880365.1 Litorilinea sp. | reverse complement strand
GTGGCGGTCGTGTCGTCACCCAATACAGCCTTTTCGGGATTGCTGATTGACACCGTAAAGCTGCGGGGACCATCCGCGATAGAGTTGTTGGTGATGGGGATGTTTACCGTCTTTTGGGTTTCATTGGGCGCAAAGATGACGGCCTGGTTGACGGCGGTATAGTCGGTGCCGGCGAGCGCGCTGCCATTGGCAGTGGCAAGTGTGACTGTGACCGAGTCGCTGGGCATTGCCGCAGACAGCGAAATGCTGATAGTCACCGGTCCATCATCTTCGTCGATGCTGATGACGGTCTCATCCAGATTGACAAGGGGCAGTGCGACGAGGTTGCTCGCGCTGGCGTTGGTTTGCGGAGCGTTGCCTGCGCCCACCTGGGCCACATTGAGCAGGATTGCGCTTGCCCCAACGCTTTCGGCGACCTGGGCCTGAACGGTGATGATGCCGCTGGCATTGGGCACAAGGACGCCCAGATCCCAAAGTAGGGTCGGTAGAGTGCCGGTATTGGTAACTGTGGGATTGCTGGAGATAACAGGATTTTCCAGCGACGCGGGCAGCGTATCGGTGAGCAGTGTGTGGAAGGTCGCGGTAGAGCCGGTATTGGTATAGCGCAGGGTGTAGGTGAGCGTATCACCGGCGGTAACTTCCCCGGTCGGGGAGACGGATTTGCTCAGATCGAGGCTGGTTTCTTCGTACAGATCAGCACAAAGGGCAGGCGGGGCCGTATCCCAGTTTGCAAAATCCACACTCCTCGAAACGCGGTCACCGCTGCCCACAGTGGCGGTAGAGGTTTCATTGACCAGCCTCTCAGGCCCATCGGCTGAACCCCACCAGTTGTTGGTTGCCACGAGCGTCACGTGATCGTTCACGCTAATGGCCGCCGCGTAATCGAGGGTTGTGATGGGCTCTGCGTTCTGATTGTTGCCCACAATACAGCTTTGCGTAATGCTCACTGGGGCCTCGGAATCGTTGTGTACGGCGCCGCCATAACCGAGTTCGGCATCTGGGCCTTGTTGCGCCCGATTGTTGTGGAAAATGGTATCGATTACATGCAGACTCTCAGCATTATTCCCGAACAGGGCGATGGCGCCGCCACGTCCACCGGCCGAGCTGGAGCCTGCATTCGACGCGACATTGGCACTGAAAACAGTGCTGTGGCTGATTGTTATCTGGCCGCTGTCATAGATGTACAGCGCGCCCCCCAAGCCGTTCCGAAACAGATCCGGAGAGATGGCCTGGTTTTCCACAAAGCTGCTACCCTGGATAGTCACCGTGTGCGACCCCTGGAACTTTGCAATGGCGCCGCCGCGGCTGCTTTGTCGTGCGCCATTTGCGTGGGTGGAATTGCTGTAGAAGTCTGTGTCGGTAATCGTGACCCCATCGCCGGTTCCAGTCGGCGCCGTGATAAACAGCGCGCCGCCCAGGGACTTGTAAGATGACGTGCCGGATGTGTCGATTCCTTCGGTACTATTGTAGGCAAAATAGCTCAGTTCAATGCTCAGTGGGGCGTCGCTTCGGAACGCGATTGCGCCACCGGCTCCCGTATACCATTCGTCAGTATCCTCGCTTATGGCCCGGTTGTTGAGGAACTGACTGTTGTTGATCGCAAGTTCACCGCCGGTTACCAGGATGGCCCCTCCCTGACTGCCAATCCCATTACCCACGGTACAGCCGCCATCCAGTGTGAGATCGTTGAGTGTGAGCGATCCCGATGCAACATGAAAAAAGCGATAGTTCCGGTTTGCCGTGGCGGTGGGACAACCCCACGCACTAGGGCGTACAATTCTGGCGCCATTGCCGTTGATAGTCACGTTGCTAGTGATCGTGGGAAATACAGTATAGCCGTAGGTTTCGTCGGTGCCGGATCCATATGCAATTTCGAAGGGACGGAATTCAATGATGTATTCGGTATCGGCAGAGATGGCGCCGCAGCCGTACGTGTCATCCGGGTCGCCACCCTCATTGGCGATGGTGATGGCTTCTTTCTGTGTACAGTCGGAAGTAACCTCGATGGTTGTTTGGGCAAAGGCGGTCGCGCCAACAGCCCACAGGGGTTGGGTCAGAAAGGCGCACGCGGCGAATGCCAGCGCGCAGCATAATACCCGGACGGGGTAAACAGTTCGGTTGAGCATGGGTTCCTCTGTGGTTGTGTGGCGCGGCATTGATATACGCCGGTCTGGATGAGTAGAGAGAAATCTGGGATCGGGCGGGGTCAGATCGGCCGGTGTGGCGTATGTCACCCTTCCCGGCAAGTGCCCGCCACGGACTGTGGCAAAAATCGGGTGAGCAGTTGTGAGATGTGCCGACTCTGGACGTGCAAATAGATGCGATTAGGAAAAAATCGTATGCCAATATTCATTAAGGTTTCTATAGTTGAAACCTTACCATGCGCAAGGTCAAACGGGCAAAGTTGCATTATAAAGAAAGTGAGGGCAACGCAGCGTGCATGGAAGTCTGTTGCAGCAAGTGGCGCGTGACCGCAAGCCTGCGTCCGCGAATTTTTGCGCGGACGCAGGCTTAAAGGCGGGTGAAATCAGCTTTGTGCGCTACGTGCCGGTCAGATTGTCCAACTCGTAGAGATCGCCGAATTTTTCGTGGAGATAGCGGAAATAGGGTGCGAGGGTGATGCCGGAACCGGTGACGCGTTCCAGCAGTTGCTGGGTGGTATATTTGCTGCCGTGGCGGTAGATGTTGTTCTGGAGCCAGTGGAGCAGGGGCATGAGTTCACCGCGCTGGACATGGGTGGTGATGTTGGGGTTTTCTTCCAGGGCGGTTTCATAGACCTGACACGAAATAATATTGCCCAGAGCATAGCCCTGGAACGAGCCGCCGATGAAGCCTGCGTACCAGTGGACATCCTGCAAGACGCCATCGACATCGCTGGGCGCACGCACACCTAGCGCATCTTCATACGCGTCGTGCCACGCCGCGGGCAGATCTTCGATTGCCAGGTCGCCTTCCAGCAAGCGACATTCCAGCTCGAAGCGGATGATCACATGCAGATTGTAGGTCACCTCGTCGGCGTCGGTGCGAATGAGTGAGGGTTCGACGAGATTGATGGCGCGATAGAATTCTTCGGCAGAGACATCGCGCAACTGATCGGGAAAGGCGGCTTGCAAATCGCCAAAGCTGTGCTGCCAAAAGCCCCGGCTGCGGCCTACCAGATTTTCCCACAGGCGCGACTGGCTCTCGTGCACGCCGTTGGAGGTGCCGCCGTTGAGCGGGGTCGATTCGTATTTTTCGGCTACGCCCTGTTCGTAGAGCGCGTGGCCCACTTCGTGCATGACGCTGAATGTGTTGTCGCCAATGTCCTGTTCGTTGACGCGGGTCGTGATGCGCACGTCGCCGTGGCTGAATTTGGTCATGAAGGGATGGTGGGTTTTATCCTGCCGTCCGCGTGTAAAATCATAGCCCAGGCGGCGGGCGATTTTGTCGCCAAATGCGATTTGCTGGGCTTCGGGATAGTGGCGGTGGAGAAACTCGTGGCGCGGTTTGGGTTGGGCGGCAATGCGCTGGACCAGCGGCTTCAATCCCGCGCCCAGCTCGGCAAAGAGGGGACGAATCAATTCCACAGAGAGGCCAAAGTCGCTGTCATCGATAAAGACGTCGGCGGGGTGGACATAGGTATCGAAAAAGTCGGCATAACGACGTGATAAATCCAGCGTTTTTTCCAGATAGGGTTGCACGGCGGCGAAATCGTTTTCACCGCGCGCCGTGGCCCAGACGCCATAGCTGCGCGTGCTATGATCGGCGGCTTCGGCGGCGAATTTGCTGGGGATGCGGATGCGGCGCTCATACTCGCGGCGCACCAGGCGCAACAGCGCGGCATCGTCATTATCCGCGGCTGCTGCTATTGTCGTGCCGATTTCCGCCTCAAAGCGGCTTTCTGCCGCATCAAGTGTCTTGCCCAATGCGGGATCGGTGGCGCGTTCATGTGCCAGGCGCGCCAGGGTAGCCAGTTGTCGCCCCCGCGCCGCAGAGCCGCCCGGCGGCATGTAGGTGGTCATATCCCAGCCCAAAACGGCGGCGGCGGCCTGAATGTCGTCAATTTCGGCCAGCTTGTCGCGCAGTTGCGCGGTAATTTCTGAAAATGAACTCTCCACAGTGCCCTCCTGGCCTGCCCCAAATGGTGGATTCTTGTGCATATGGGATGGTTGCTTTCTGAACGAAACCATTATATGGTCTAGAGTTGCATATGAGCAACCGGGGTCGAGCCTGCTAACCTGCCCTCCAGAGGATCGCGCCTGATGACCCCTCTGGGGCAGTGAGCGGTGTGGCGTGTGGCAAATGGTGCGCCGATTTCATCTGTTACATTGTTCACGAGCGCGTGAAATCTTTGCCCAGACCCAATGGCCGCGGTTATACTATACAAACAATTGACTTATATAGTTTTCAGAGGGTAGTCGCAGGCATTAGAGGCGTGCGACAGTTTTCGGAAGGAAATACAAATGAGTGAGCAAGTAGAAGCGGTCGCAAAGGAAGAGGTTAGCGAAGAAAATCTTCAGTCTGCGGAGCAACAGGACACAGCGCAGGAATCCACAGCGCAGGAATCCACAGCGCAGGAATCCACAGCGCAGCCGGTAGCCGAACAAGCCGATAGCCCCGCGGCAGATGATTCTGCCACCGAGGCTGTAGCCAGTACCGAGGCTGTAGCCAGCCCGGAGGCATCCAATACGGAAGCCGAAAATGTTGATTCGGCAAGCGCGGAAGACGCAACTTCCACTGCCCCTGTGGCAGAATCTGAAAGTGCATCAGATAGCGCCGATGCAGAATCAGAAGATTCCCAAAACGAGAAAAAAGTTGTGCGTGTTTTGGCTGTGGGCCAACAGGTTCCCGGCACAGTAAAGCGCATTTCTGAATTTGGTGCATTTGTAGACATCGGTGTGGGGCGCGATGGTCTGATCCACATTTCTGAACTGTCGGTACGCCGCGTAGGTAAGGTGACCGATGTGTTGCAGGAAGGCCAGGAAATCCAGGCGTGGATCAAGAAGCTGGACCGGGATCGCAATCGCATTAGCCTGACGCTGATTGATCCTGACACCAAGACGATTCGCGATTTGGAAAAGGGCGATATTGTGAAGGGACGGGTCACCCGCCTGTTGCCCTATGGCGCGTTCGTAGATATTGGCATCGGTCGCGATGCGCTGTTGCATGTGCGCGAAATGGCCGAAGGCTTTGTCGCCAAGCCCGAAGATGTGGTGCAGGTGGAAGAGGAGCTGGAAGCCCGGATCATCGATCTGAGCCGCCGCCGCAGTCGGGTAGATTTGAGCCTTAAGGGGCTGCGTCCCGAGCCGGAAGCTGCTGTGCCGCACCACGGTCAGAGCCAGGACAGTGTCGCGGATGGCCCGGAAGAAGTGGTGGAAGACGCATTTGAAAATGTGGAAGTGCTTTCGGCCATGGAGCTTGCGTTTAAGCGCGCCATGGAAGCCGAAGGGATGGAAGTGCCCGAAGAGGGCAAGCGCGGCAAGCGCGGACGCCGTCCCACCGGACGTCAGATTCAGGATGAGATTATCTCACGAACGCTGACTGACGGGCGCCGCTAGACTCCTGGTTTTTGCTCCTGGGTTTTGCTACAGCGTTTGTGCAGGGTTTTGCACCACCAATATAATTCAAAGTGACGGAAGCCGGGTTCTTTTACAAGATCCCGGCTTTTTTATTGTGCGCAGTTGCCGTGCCACGGATAGGGTTGGTCGGGTGCCATTATCCCCTGCCGCGACCTTGTATGATATCTTGCTGCACACAACGCCACCGCAGGCTAGGCTAGGACCATCCAACGCAACCCAATGGCAATTTGTGACAGGCAGGCGGGCACAATAACCGGGGACAAGCAGCCCTAAACTCCTACAGGGGATCAAGATGACAGAGGCACAAGGTAAGACTGCGCTGGTAACGGGGGGCGCACATCGGGTGGGCAAGGCGATCTCGCTGGCTTTGGCCGAGATGGGCTATAATCTGGTGGTCAACTATCACAGTTCTGCCGATGCTGCCCAGGCGACTGTGGACGAAGCCAGAGACTTGGGTGTAGATGCTATGGCCGTGCAGGCCGATGTGGCAGACCCTGCCGCAGTGCAGGAAATGTGCGACATCGCGTTGGCGCGGTTTGGCGCGGTGGATGTGCTGGTGAACAGCGCAAGCCTGTTTGACAAGATAGACTTTCCCACCGACGATATTGAAACCTGGCAGCGGGTGACGCGTATTTCCATCGACGGGGCCTTTTATGTGAGCAATGCCCTTGCGCCGCGTATGCTAGAGCTGCGCGCCGGGATAATCATCAATATTGTGGATCTTTCGGCGTGGATTCCCTGGCCCCGTTTCACCGCGCACGCCGTGGGCAAGGCGGGGCTGCTGGGGCTGACCCGGCAGATGGCGCTGGAGCTTGCGCCGCATGTGCGGGTCAACGCCATTGCGCCCGGCCCGGTGTTGCCACCACCCAATGCGGACCCCCAGCAGATGGCCGCCGTCGCAGCGCGCACGTTGCTGGAACGTTGGGGTTCGCCCGCCGATGTGACCCGCGCGGTGCGCTATCTGGTAGAGGCCGATTTTGTGACCGGGGACGTGCTGACGGTAGACGGCGGCGAACGTTTTGGGCATGCGCGCCACTTTGGCGCCAGCCAGTAATATGCTAATTGCTATGCAACAGGCGTGCAGCTTGTTCTCAATTTTAGATCAGAGGCTCCGGGGAGGGTGAGCATGAAGATTACGCGCGATATTCTGGAAGCACGCGAGGATAGCTGTCTGGCGCCCTACGCCATGCGCAGCGCACAGAGTCGCGGGCGCGCGGTGCAAGAAGATGAACACGCCTATCGCACGGCCTATCAGCGGGATCGGGATCGGGTGATTCATACGACGGCGTTTCGCCGTTTGGAATATAAGACGCAGGTGTTTGTCTATTCCGAAGGTGACCACTATCGCAATCGACTGACGCACAGCGTGGAGGTGGCCCAGGTGGGGCGCACGTTGGCGCGCGCGCTGGGCTGCAACGAAGACCTGACGGAAGCCATCTGCCTGGCCCACGATCTGGGGCATCCGCCGTTTGGACATGTGGGCGAAGCCACGCTCAATATGCTGATGCAGGAACATGGCGGTTTCGATCATCAACGGCAGACGTTTCGCATTATTACGGATTTGGAGGCCCGTTATCCCGACCATGCGGGTCTGAATCTGACATATGAGGTGTTGGAAGGCGTGGTGAAACACGATACGGAATATGATCTTGTGGATGCAAAGGATTTTTTCCCCGATGAGCGGGGCACGCTGGAATGTCAGTTGAGCAACCTGGCCGATGAAATTGCCTATAATACCAGTGATCTGGATGACGGACTGCGCAGCGGTACACTCCACCCCGAGGCGGTGAACGAGCTGGCGATTGCCCAGCGTGTGTTGAAAAGCCTGGGCGAATCGCCGGATGCCAATTTGGGCGAGCCTGTGTTGCGCCACCGATTCATTCGGCGGCTGGTAGGGCTGGAAGTGAGCGACACGATTGATGCCACTGCCGCCAATATTGCGGCTGCCAACATCCAGTCGCTATCTGAATTGCGTCAACAGCCTGCCAACGTTGCGGGCTATTCTGCCGAACTGGGCAAACAGAATCGCGAATTGAAGAAGTATCTGTATGACAATTTCTACCGCCATTTTCGGGTTGTGCGCATGGCGACCAAGGCCGAGCGGCTGTTGCGTCTGCTCTTTACCGCCTATGTGGAGCAACCGCTGCAATTGCCGACCTCGACCCGCATCCAGGCCGAAAACCACCCCGACGGACTGCATCGGGTCGTGTGTGACTATATTGCAGGCATGACCGACCGTTATGCCATCCAGGAATATAACCGCCTGTTCGACCCGGAGGAGCGTGCCTAGCCGCAGGGGCAATATGCCACGTACAAGATAACAATACGAAACGATGCCATGAATAGAAAACGGGGAATAGAAAACGGGGACAGCCTTTGAGCGCTGTCCCCGTTTTTATGTGGTGATTTTTATGGGGTGGTTCAGGCGCGGTCGCGTACCGTGAGCTGGAGCTTGAGATTCTGGAAAATGCCTTTGGCATCGCCATCTTTTACGTAATCTACTTCCAGCACTTCACAGTCCATCACCATGCTGTTGCCGATGAGCTGAAAGGTGGCTTTGGGTTTAACCATGAGCGGTTCGGGGTCGTTGGGGCGTTCTTTGCTGAAGGCGTGTTCCAGCTTGTTGTCGCGCACATAATCGCAGAGCAAAATGCGGTTCTGGCTGAGAATTCGGGTGTCGTCCTTCTTATCGAACAGGTAGATATCCAGGGCGATGACGTGTTCGGGGTTATTCTGGAGATAGCCATTTTTCATGTTGACGCCCATGCCACATTCGCCAATGATGCTGCCGCTGGCGTCGTCGATGATGTCGTGGGGTTCGTCATAGTCGAGCAGACCTGCGAGATATTGCACTGTATAGACGCCCAGCACTGTTTCTGCGCCGCGATCCGACTTCTCGGCAGGGGGTGTGGCGGGTGGTTGTGCAGTCTGGTTGGATTTAGACTTTGGTGTGCGCTCAGTGGCGGATTTTGTAGCGGGTTTGGCGTCGGGCTTTGCGTCGGGTTTGGCCGCAGTTACTGCCGCCACCGGGGTGGGGGTAGATCGGGCGGGTTTGGCGGGCGGTGCATCGTCGCCATCGCCATAGTCGAGTTCGGGCAGGACGTTGGGGCGTGTGAACGGAGAACCGGCGCGCCCCCGGCTGTCGTCGGCGGCTTGATCCGCGTTCCGGTCATCGAGGTTCGCATCCTCATCGTCCTGCGCATCATCAAAGGAGGCGGCATTCAGATCGGCACGCCGCAGATTTTGGTCCAGAGGCGCATCATCCGACAGATCATCGTCGTCGAAATAGACATCGCCTTCGGGCGGCGCGCTGCCCATCGTGGCGGGCGTGGTCAGAGGGCGACGATAAATTGCGCCGGAGCCGGCATCGGTTTCCGCGTCCCAATCGTCGTCATCGAAGCCGCCAACCTCGGCATTGTCCACATCGGTGAAAACCACATCCGATTCCTGACCCTGCCGGCGCTTGCTGCGTTCATAGACAATATAGACGCCGCCGCCAATGAGCGCGATGGCCGCGATGACCACGAAGAACCAGTTGAGCCAATCGAGCGCGCCGGTATCTACGACGCCGGGGGATGTGGCGGGTGAGGTGCCGGCTGTATCCGTTTGCGGCACATTATCTGTGCCACTGGCGGCTGCGCCCACATCCTCTGCCGCCATCAGATCGGACGATTCGGCATTGAGCACCTGGGCCAGCACGCCCAGGTTGACGATGTATTGGCGCGCTTCGCGCAGGCCGCTATCGTTGAAATAGGCTTGCGCGGCTGCGATTTCTTCGCCCAGATTGTCGTTGAGATCGTAGAGGCGCGTTCTGGCAATCTCGGCGGCACGGTCGTCGCCATAATACTCATAGGCCTCGGCGACGGCGGCAATGTAGTGGGCGCGGATTTCGGGGCTGAGATCGCCGGGCCAGGCGTTGGTCCACTGCACAGGCCAGACATACCAGCCAAGGAACAGACCCAAAATCAGGCCCGTAACGATTCCGACCGCCAAGGCGGGCCAGCTTAGGACCTTTTTGAACCATTCGTTGCGCAGTCTGGCGACCGAGTTTCTCGAATCGGGTGTGGATTTCGTGTGGCGTTCGGACATGAAATACTCCTCGGATTGTGCGCTGTTTATCTGGCGGGCTGCCAGGCTTTCGGATTGTTAGTCGGCGAGTTGCAGGGCTGCCGGTCAGGTGGTGTCAAAGCGGGCATGTGGTCACGATTGTATCATTAGTTTATGTCAAGATGAAGATTTATCCAAGCCGTCTACAATTTCCTTAACGCGCTGCATCTGATCTTTTTTGCCGACCAGAATCGCATCACCCGTATCGACCACGACGAGATCGTCTACACCGATGAGGGCGACCAGTTTCTTGTCACCGGCATAGATAATGTTGCTGTGGCTATCCAGCGCCATTAACTTGCCCCCGGCTACGACATTGCCGTCGGCCTGGGGCGGGATGACATGCGCCAGCGCATCCCAACTCCCCACATCATTCCAGCCTGCATCCAGCGGCACCACTGCGACGTGGGGCGTGCCTTCCATAATGCCGTGGTCGATGCTCACATTGGGCAGGGTGGGCCAGACCCGCGCCATCACCGCCTGGGCCTGGGTGGGGCCTTGATCCAGAGCCTGGTCGATCTCCATCAGCCCGGCATAGAGTTCGGGCAATTGGCGTGCGATTTCGGCGAGCATGTGCTGGGCGCGAAAGATGAACATGCCTGCATTCCAGTAATAGCCGCCTGTGCGTAGAAATTCTTCAGCTTGTGCCAGGGGCGGTTTTTCTAAGAAGCGACGAACCGCGTAGGCAGTTGTGGGCGTGGGAGGAGTCTCGCCTTCTGAGAAAGCTTCGGGCGGCAGGGGTTGGGCGTGGCAGTGGATATAGCCATAGCCTGTGTGGGGAAACGTGGGTTCGATACCCAGGGTGACAATATAGTTTGTGTCATCTGTATTGCCCTGGGCAATTGCAAACGCCGTTTTCAGGGCTTGCTGAAAGGCGGTTACATCCGGGATAGCGTGGTCTGAATGTAACGCTGCGACCACCGCCTGTGGATCGCGCCGCCGTAGATGCAGGCAGCTAAGGCCGATGGCGGGCGCGGTGTTGCGTCCACAGGGTTCGGCCAGAATGTTGGCCGAGGGAACTTGTGGCAATTGCTGCTGGGCCATCTGTGTATAGCGTTCGCCCGTGACAATATAAATATGATCGGCGGACACCAGATCGGCCACCCGGTCGACGGTGGTCTGGATCATGGTGCGCGTGGGATTCTGGATGTGGGAAAATTGTTTTGGTTGATCCTGGCGGCTGCGCGGCCAGAGGCGTGTGCCCACCCCGCCGGCCAGAATGGCGATATAGGTGTGTTGGTCGATTTGCAACTTGTTATCTACTCCATAGCCTGATGTTGATATGCGCCACTATGCTAGCGGCCCCGGTTTATTCGCGCCGGTGTTAATCGCCGACACGGGCTGCGTGTCTGCTGTGTGCCCGTCCGGTTTGCGCCGGAAATCGGAGGACGGATCGGGGCCTGTGTGCTACTTGCGCACATAGTGCTGCACGCCGACCTGCCGTACTATCCCTTTTAGCTCCATCAATGTTAGGAGTCCGGCGACCTGGGTCTGGGGCAATCTGGCACGGCGGATGATGTCGTCCATGTGCTGTGGTTCGCCGTTGAGCAGGCTGAGAATGGCGGCTTCGCCCGCATCACCGGGGGCGATGGTTTGAACTTCCTTATGCTGATGCACGCGTTCGAGATTGAGCTGTGCCAGCACATCCTGCACCGACACGACCGGAACTGCGCCATCCTGGATCAGCGCGTTGCAGCCGGCGCTGCCGGGATGGAGAATGCTGCCCGGCACCGCGAAGACGTCGCGCCCCTGGTCGGCGGCAAAGCGGGCGGTAATCAATGCGCCGCTGCGCACGCCGGCCTCTACAATGATAACGCCTTTGCTCAGGCCGCTGATAATCCGGTTGCGGGGTGGAAAGTTTCTGGCATCGGGCCGCGTGCCCAATGCATATTCGCTGATGACCGCGCCCTGGTCGGCCAGCGCTCGCGCCAGACCTCGATTTTCGGGAGGATAGATCTGGTCTACGCCACTGCCCAGCACGGTGAGCGAGCGCCCACCGGCTTCGAGCGCAGCTTTGTGGGCAACGGTATCGACGCCCAGCGCCAGCCCGCTCACGACTGTGACCCCGGCCTGGGCCAGCTGGCGGGCAAGCTGATAGGCGACTTCGCGCCCATAGGTAGAGGCGCGGCGCGTGCCCACAATGCCGACGGCCCAGATATCGGCGGCCAGCAATGTGCCGCGCACATAGAGCACGGGCGGCGGGTTGTCTATATGGCGCAGGTTTTCGGGGTAGTCGGCATCTTCCCACGTAATCACCTGGATACCGGCGCGCTGGACGCGTTCCCATTCGGCGGCCAAATCCAGCGATTGGCGCGCAGCCAGCAGACTCTCCAGGCTGCGTCGATCCAGTCCGGCCTGTTGCAGCTGATGAATCGGGGCACGCCAGGCGGCTTCGATGGAGCCACACGTCGCCAGAAGCTGGTTAAGCCGGACGGCGCCTATGCCACGCGCTTTGTTGAAGCCGATCCAGTATGCTTTGGGATTCACGGGCGTATGCCTATCGTTGGCGACTGGATGTGGGGCCAGGTCTGCAACCAATGCCAGCAACGGCGCGGCAAAAATGGAGCATCGTATGGACTGGATGTGCGCTGGATATGGTCGAACATTTGCTTGACATAAGTTATTGAGAATCGTTGTAGGTGCAGGGTAAAGACTGGCTTGTCTATTGCGCGAGGATACTCGTGTAGCAGCTATTTGTCAAACTGTTTGCGGCTGGGGTAGGGGAGTGAGGCTGGCTGGAGAGAGGGAACGTGGGGTCGTGTCTCGCTTAGTGTCGGGCCTCGAGTTGGGCGTAGCGAAGCTGGTAAGGTACAGGCCTACTCGTTTTTTTGTGCGGGATCCGCTTCTGTCTCGGGATCCGCTTCTGTTTTAGGTGCGGTGTCAATTGCAGAAGGTGCAGGGTCATCTACCAGACCCGGCAAGAGCGTCACGGTCATCAGCCTTTTTTCCAGGTTTACATCCTGGATGACTTCGGGGATGGCGGGCAAGAGCAGTTCGCGTCCGCCATTGATACCCGGCGCCGGTTGCAAAATATAGACGTCGTTGGCGCCGGTCGCCATGACATCGGTGACCGTGCCCAATGCGACGCCTTCGCTGCTGACGACATCCAGCCCGATGATGTCGTGAATCCAATAGGCACCTTCGTCCAGCTCGGCGGCTTCGTCTTCTTCGATGTAGAGCCACAGCCCGCGCAGGCTTTCGGCATCTTCGCGCGAAGCCATATTGGCAAACTGGATGAGCAGATTCCCTTTGTGGGGGCGGGCATGAACAATTTCCATGGGGGTCAGTTTATCGCCTGCCCGCACTTCTATGCCGCTTTGAAAGCGGTCGGGGAAATCGGTGTGCAGTTCGACCGCGACTTCGCCCTTCAGACCGTGGGCGCTGGTAATTTGTCCCACAACCAAATAGCCGTCGGGTACGAAGACCCGACGTTTGCGAAAGGGGTAATAGGTGCCCTGGGCGCGGTCTGGACGGCTGGACAATGCTATTCGATCTCCAGCATAACCGGCTTGGTTTCGTGGCGCGTCGCCACGCTGATTACCGAGCGAATGGCATTGGCGACCCGTCCACCTTTGCCGATGACGCGCCCGGTATCTTCAGAAGCCACGCGCAGCTTGAGAATGGTGGCGCGCCGGGTATCTTTGGTATAGACCGAAACCGAGTCCGGCTCTTCGACCAAAGATCGTGCGATGAATTTCACGAGATCTTCCATGGCGAAACTCTCTGACCTTTCTTCCCTGTGCGGTCTTCCCTGTGCGACTTTTGCGTGTGCGGCAAAATAAAACAAGGTTGCACTCGCGATGGGGGCGTGTCTGGTGCGATAGATGCGCCAACCCAATCGACGGGTGCAACCTGCTTAGGCGGCGACGGCCTGGCTCTCGCTGCTCTCGGCTGCCGGGTCGATAGCGGCCTGGTCGATAGCAGCCTGGGCAACCGGCTTGTTGGCAGAATCCAGAAGGCCGACATTGCGCAACATGCGCGCTACGGCGTCTGAAGGCTGGGCGCCAACGCTCAACCAGTGTGCGATGCGGTCGTTGACCAGCTTGACGTCATCGTTGTGGGGGTTATAGGTGCCTACAATTTCGATGAAACGACCATCGCGTGCGTTTTGCTGACGCGCGACGACAACACGATACAATGCATTTTTCTTTGCGCCCATGCGGCGGAGTCGAATACGAACCACTTGATTTTTGCTCCTTAGATAAACTAATAATCGGAATTCACCCGCAGATCACCATCGACTGCGTTAATGCTTCAGGTAATCGGCGGTACAGATACTAGATAGCATGAAAAATCGGCCAGGCAATATTTAGCCGTTTCCACCGAACATGTTCATGAAATTGCGCGGGATGCCGTTGCGCTGACCTTTGCCTTTGCGCTTGTTTTTCTTGCCGCCCCCGCCCATAATACCCATTTGTTTCATCATTTTCTGCATTTCGCGGAATTGCTTGACCAGGGTGTTCACATCTTCCACGCTGGTGCCGCTGCCGGTGGCAATTCTGCGCCGCCGACTGCCGTTGAGCACGTCGGGTTGACGCCGCTCGTGGGCGGTCATGCTATTGATAATCGCCTCGGTCTTTTTCAGGCTGCCTTCGGCTTCCTGACTGTCGATATCTTTGACCATGCGATTCATGCCGGGAATCATGCCCAGAATATCGGTGATAGGGCCTAGCTTCTTGATCTGGCGCAATTGATCCAGAAAATCTTCAAAATCGAACTGCCCTTCTTGCAGGCGGCGTTCCATGTCGCGGGCGTCGTCTTCGGAGATGGAATCCTGCGCCCGTTCGATGAGCGAAAGCACATCGCCCATGCCCAGAATACGCCCTGCCAGACGGTCGGGCTGGAAGGGTTCCAGGTCGGGTAATTTTTCGCCTGTCCCCAAAAATTTGATAGGCACGCCGGTGACATGGCGCACGCTCAATGCGGCGCCGCCGCGGGCATCGCCGTCGATCTTGGTCATGATCAGGCCGGTGATTGCCACGCGTTCGTTGAAGCCTTCGGCCACGCGCACCGCTTCCTGACCGGTCATCGCGTCTACAATGAGCAGGACATCCGAAGGGCGGGCAACCATGCGCACCTGTTCCAGCTCCTGCATCATCTGGTCGTCGATTTGCAGACGGCCTGCGGTATCCAGAATGACCGTGGTATACGCCTTTTCGCGGGCCACCTTCAGCGCATTGCGGGCAATTGTGGCCGCGGGGACTTCGGTGCCTTCACTGTGGACCGGCACTTCGATCTGACGTCCCAGCACTTCGAGCTGCTGGATAGCGGCCGGGCGATAGATGTCGGCGGCGACCAACAAAGGACGCTGGCCCGACTTGCGCAGGCGCAACGCCAGTTTTGCCGCCATGGTCGTCTTGCCTGCGCCCTGCAAACCGACCAGCATGATCACATGGGGCGGTTGGCCGGATGTGTTGAGCGGCGCGGGTTTGCCCAGCAATTCGATCAGTTCATCGTGGACGATCTTGACAACCTGCTGGGCAGGCGTCAGGCTCTCCATGACTTCTTTGCCTACGGCACGGGCGCGAATGCGTTCGATGAAGTCTTTGACAACCTTGAAGTTGACATCGGCTTCGAGCAACGCCAGCCGTACTTCGCGCAGCGCGACATTTACATCGCTTTCGCTCAGCTTGCCCTGGCGCGCGAGGTTGTCGAATATCCCCTGGAGTTTGTCTGTCAGACTTTCAAACACGGTCGCATTTACCTGCTATGGCATTCAAGCCGCAAATGTTCCAGTGGCACACTGGCACGTGACGCTTCCGGCACGCCGAAAATCATACTATCATCTCAATTCGATTTTCGACGCTACACAAAACATAATTGTACCGGGGAATGGGTGCGCGGTCAAATTATATAGACGCGCACAGGCGGCGAAGCCCGAAAGCCTTGCCGCCTGTGCGTTTCCGTTTGGTTCCACTTCTCTACACAACTTGCTGTGTTCCACCAACTGCTATGGTTCACATGCCGGATCTGGGGTCCGACAGGGTCGTGTGTGGGACTGTTGTGCCTTGCTTATTGGGCAGCCGGCACACTTTCGGGCACCAGCAACGTTGCGCCGATGAGAATTGTATCCGAAGTCAGACAGTTCACCGCCTTGATTTCCTCGATGGTTGTGCCGGTCTGCTGGGCAATCCGGGAAAGATTGTCGCCAACCTGCACTTCGTATTCACCATGTTCGCCCCAGGCGGTGGGAATATCGGCGGCACATGCGCCAGATCGAGTTCCCCGTTCGGTGGATTCGGTGGGCACGAAGAGCGTTGCGCCGATGAGCAGTGTTTCATTTTCCAGACAGTTCATGGCCATGAGTTCGGCCACACTGATGTTGCCGCGGTTGGCGATGAAGGTCAGGTTATCGCCGGCCTGCACCTGATAGGTGACCCAGTCGGCGGGCAGCTCGGCGCTACAGGTCACGGCGGCGGGTGCGGCTGGGGTGGCCGCTTCGCTGGTCGGGTCGGCGGTTACTTCCGGCGTGGCGGGCGGGCTGATGACATTCAGCGTAATGCCCTGCACCGTATCGCTCTGGCCCGGCATAATCTGATAGGCCAATTCGACCAGCGCACCGGAAGCCAGGTCGCCTTCGATCGTCATGG
Source organism: Litorilinea sp. (assembly GCA_040880365.1). Lineage (GTDB taxonomy): Bacteria > Chloroflexota > Anaerolineae > Caldilineales > Caldilineaceae > JBBDIO01. Next base: position 13,544 of record JBBDIO010000147.1, on the reverse strand, counting down.
CGGCAAAGATTTCCTCGTTGGCGTCGGGTTGATAGCGATCCAGCACCGTTAACCCACCGATGCGCAGCACGCGTCCGGTGCGACCGTAGAATACCTGAGTATCTTCGGCCTGGATGACGGTGGCGTTGGTATCGGCGCGCAAGGCGGCCCGGCGCACATCTTCGGCAAGTTCGGTTTCTTGCATCTGCCGCACCAGTGCACGCTGATCCGCAGGGGCAAGTTCCAACTCGTGCTTGCGGATCCATTGCTTCAACGTGTAGGTGAGATCGCCGGGGACTGCTGTCTGCGCAACGGTGACCAGCGTTGTTGTGCTGAGCAGCACGACCGCCAGCACCAGGATCATGGGCGCAAGGCGCAGGGTACGTGCGGAGAAAACACTCCGCAGCGTCTCCATGATGTCTGTCAGCCAATGTGCGCGGCGTGCAGTCGTCCGCGCCCGTGCTGCCGATTTTTGCGGCTGGCGAGCCGGGGCAGAGGGCAGCGCGGCCAGATTCGGGGTCTCACCCGCGGTAGCGGTTGCGCTCTGGGAACGCAACTCTGCGGCAGCCGCCAGAAAGTTCTGGCGGGCCTGGGTGCGGCGTGCCGGCGTCGGTTCGGGAATCGGCGCCGTGCGGATTTGCTGCGTTGCCTGGATAATGATCAGGAAATCGCGCAGCTCTTCCCCGTCGGCAGTGGGATAGGTTGCGATGATGGCGTCAATCGCTTCTCCCTTTTCGAGACGGGCGATTGCCTGCTCGAAAATGTCGTCGGGGCTTAGTTTGTTGGGTACACCATTCAAACTATTCATAAGATGATTCGCACTCATACACTCATTGTTTAACAATCGGACCTGCCGGGCGAGCAGGCACGAAACGATTCTGCTTAGCTGGTGTGCGTCGGTTCGACGTGACCCACACCAGGATTTCAGTTACTGCGTATAAAACATCCGATAGACTACTGTTCAAGCCAGCAGTCTGCTCGAACCAGACAACTACTCGAAGACCATAATCTGGCGCAGGGTGGCGACGGCTCGGTGTTGCAAAGCCTTCACGGCGCCTTCGCTTTTATCCATCATGTCGGCAATCTCGCTGAAACTATAGCCTTCGAGAAAGCGCAGACTGATGACCTGGGCCTGTTCGTCGGTGAGCCGGCGAATGGCGGCCTGTAAATATTCTGAATCGAGACGCACTTCGGCGGCCTGCACCGGATTATCATCCGGGTCCGGCATGTTGGGTGCCTCGTCCAGCGAAATGTGTGTCTGGCGGTCGCGAACCCGGTAGTGATCGATGACCAGATTGTGCGCAATGCGATAGAGCCACCCGGAAAACGAGCTGTGCCAGGCCCTCCCGTTGTGAATCGCTTCGAGCATCTTCAGAAAGACTTGTCCTGTCAGGTCTTCGGAGAGCGTGGGGTCGCTGGTGCGCCGGTAGATATAGTTGTAGATCTTTAGTTCGTAGCGGTCATAGAGTTCACCGAGCGCAGCATCTTCCAATGCCGATGCGCGCGTCAGTAATTCCTCTTCCGTACACTCTTTAAGCAATTTTTGCTCGTTGTTCGACAATAGATCGCTCGTCGCAGCGACCTCCACTTTGCTTAGCCTGGCGGTGTCATTTTCCGCGCTCCGTTGCGTCGCAGTGTCGTCTACTGTGTTGTGCAAAAGCCTTCTGTCCATGATGACGTTCTTAGGTTCAAATAAATACGGCCAATTTACCCAAGACGTGTTTCGGGTTCACTGGCCGCAGAAACGGTTGACGGTATAATTTTGAAGATGATTTTGGGGCTGGGTTTTGTATGGCGTCCGTGCAGAAATCCGCAGCCGCGATCCCCGGATCAACGCTGGATCGAGGTCGAGTCGCGTGGTTCCATTGCTTTTTGGCTTTTTGGGGTAGAGCTTGTTGCATCCGAATCGACTGCCTTTTGGCGGGTGCGTGCATAGACTTCGAATATGCGTTGTATGGCGCTGATGTTGGTGAAAATAGCCTGAATCCAGAGCACGGGCACAATCCAGCCGGTGACCAGGCCAAAAATCAAGAGCAGTACCCGTTCGGGGCGTTGCAACAGGCCGCCCTTGCATTCGATATTTAGTGCTTCGGCTCTTGCCCGCACATAGCTCACCATCAGTGAGCCAACCAATATCAGGAAGACCAGGATAAGTTCGATACTGTGACCAAAATTGACCGAATAATAGTAGACAAATGCGAACAGCGTAATGCTTTCGGAATAGCGATCCAGTGTGCTATCAATGAAAGCGCCGAACACGCTGGATTGTTGGGTGGCACGCGCCAGCGCGCCGTCGAGCATATCAAAAAAGCCGGCGCAAAACAGTACGACGCCGCCTAATAGAAAATAGCCGAATGCGATGAGCAAGGCCGAGACGCCGGTTAGGATAAACCCGATTATCGACAGTGCATTTGGCGTAATTCCCGTATCCTGAATCCAGGCCACGATTTGGGCCAGGGGTTGGGCGACAAGTTTACGACCCAAATTAGAGATCATTAGCCATGTCCTAGCCGGATATGCCATCCCGGCACTAAACATAATGTTACCTAGTTTTTTACATAACGTCAAGCGATGTACAGAATATAGAAAATCGCGGTGCTGTCGAAGCCGCCGCGTGCATGATATACTGCGTGTTTATTATGCGTGTTTATTAGCCGTATAGGCTGTGCTGCTATCCTCTACCCGCCGGCCCAACGTTGGTCCGGCGGGTAGAGGATCTGTTTACACAATCCTGCGTGCGCCAATTGACGCGCGCCTATCCTTTAACCTGTAGCCGCTATACTGTAGCCGCGAATGCAGCGTCTGTCTAGCGGCGGTCGCTGATCAGGGGCATACCCAGGAACGAATTGGTGCAGACCAGGGTCAGCGGGACGACACGCACGTTGCGCGGGGGCGGGCCATAGAGCTGATCGCCTACGACGACCAACATGGCGGCGCGGCGGATGTAATCAACCGGCTCATCCATGTCGCTGATCACAGGCGACAGATCGCCGACCAGTTCTACAGTCAGAGGAATCTGATCGCGGTTAGACTGAACAGAAGTCACCCACGGCACCAGGCTGGGCCACATTTCCTGATCAATGGCCGCGGTGTCGGCACTGGGCATTTCGACCACGGTGCGCCCTCCGGCGTCGTCGATGAGCACAACGTCGCCGTTGTGGTCTACAAACGCATCCACATAGTTACTGATGTAACCGGGTGCGCCGCTGCCGGTCTGCGCACTGCCTGCGCCGTCCGGTGCGTCGATGACTGCCATGGTCACCGTGCCACCGCTGCCTGTCGATCCCAGTGTGTCGGCAAAGCGCACCGTCACTGTCTGGGGCATGGTTGGCTGGTGCAGCGTTGCCGGGCTTTGTGTATCGTTTACCTGCGCGTCTTCTGGCTCGTCGTCCAGGGTGGCGAAGTAATCTTCACAGCGATAGTAGAAGAAACCTGTGCCGCCGGTCGACGGATTGAAGCCGGGCGGCGGCGGTTCCAGCACTGTGACCGAGAATGGGATATCATGGGGCAGATTCACCACATTGGCGTTCGGTGATGTGATGCGAATGTAACCCTGGTAGAGGCCGGAATTCAGGCCGGCACCATTGAAGCGCACACCCAAATTGGCAGGTGTATTGGCCGACGACGGGGTGAAGGAAACGAAACCGGCGACGGTGCCATTTGTGTTGAACGCCTGGGCCGAAACCTGAATGGTTTCATTGGGCGAGAGGTTGGTGACGTTGATCTGCCCAATGTTTTCGTTCACGCCAAATTCCAGCGTGGCGCCGATGCTTTCGGGTGTGATCTGGATTTGGGGTCCCTGCACATAGCCGATGGCATCCAGGTTGGCAAAGGCGATGGCTCGCGCGTTGGTGTTTACATTGTAGTCGAAGGGATTGGAATCGCGGGGGCCGCGCACCGGTTCTTTATAGAGGCGAATGCGATTATCGCGCATGATGGCAATTGCTTCGCGTCCGTTGGAGTTCCCGTCGAAATTGCCGCCTGCGCCGACGCGATAGCCGTTATCGGTATCCAGCGCGACTTCGAAATCGGCGGTGTCATCAACATCATCGCCCCAAGCGTTGCGCAGAATCAGGCGGTCGCGGTCGGTGCCGTTCCACTCGCGCAGGAAGAACACTTCCTTGTCGCCGTTGCCGGTGACATCGGCCAGAAAGATATTGAGCGCGGGCGGTACCAGCAATTCCTGCCCGAACGGGTCTTCGCCGTCAATGTCCATATCACCATTCGACTGGCGTTCGGTCACGAAGAAGTTGTTGCGATTGCTGGCGCTGGTCGAAAAGATGACTTCCGCACTGTTGCCGGGAACCACATTGCCGATTGCCAAATGGAGTGGCGAACTATTGCTGCGCCCGAAACGAGTCACAAAGCGGAAGTCGTTTTCGGCCTCGTAGACGCGGAAGGCTGCGTCGGCCAGCCCTGCGGCTTCTGCCAGCACAATTTCGTCTACCCCGCGCCCGTCTACGTTGATATCACCGGCGGCGGCGTAGTCGAACGGGATATCGAGGAACTTGTCGACGTGGCGCTTCCAGTCGCGGCCAGAGGGGCGCTGGGTGGTAGGGTTGATGCTGCCATCGTTGGCGTTGAGAATAATGGCCTGAAACAGCCCGTTGAAGTTGCGGAAGCCAATAAATATCTCGTCGCCATTGATACCGGGGTCAAAATTGCCGACCGCCATAATAGGATTGGCCCCGATAAACGATGTCTCATAGAGCACATCCCACGGTACACCATCGAGCGTGCCACCCTGGTCGGAGATGGCACCGGACGCAACCACCGGATCGAAGACGGTGAGGCGGATGGTGCCCGAAGTATCAGATAGCGCAATAATTTCCATATCGCCGTCGCCGTTGACATCGCCCGCCGCAAGGTCTTGCCAGCCGCTGGTGGGGCTGGACCAACGGAGCGCAATGCGGCCCGCAGGGACAAAAGGATCGATGACCTGGATGGTGCCGCTGGCATCAATATAGATGATCTCTTCGTCGGTAGTGGTCTGGGTGGCTGCCGCAGGTGCGACGGGCACTTCCACTTCTCCATTTGTTTCGAACGGCGTGGCGGTCGGTGTGGGGGCGGGGCCAGATGTTTCGGCCTGGGCCTGGACCCGAGCAGTATCCAGTGTGAACAGCCCTGCCATCTGGGTTAGCGCCAGGCTCAGGATTAAGAGCCAGGAAAGGGGTTGCGGAATGCTCCGGGCGCGCGGTGCGGTTGGTCTCCGCGATGGGAACCGCAGGTGTGAAATAGTTGGTACCATGAACGATACTCCTTGTGAACTGAGATTTGGCAACTCTAGTGAAAAATGCGGCGCCACATTGCTCAATTGGCTGAATGACGGTATCCTAAACATTGCTAGAGTTCTGGAAACTATAGTGCATTGTGATTGTCGGGGTCAAGAAATCGCGTGCAGACGCCGCAATCCCCAACATGAAAGAGTTTAGCTTGTCTGAGATACAAAACTTATGGGAGAAAATGCTATGTCGACACCAATCCGCGTAGCCGTTACCGGCGCTGCGGGCAATATTGGGTATGCGTTGTTGTTTCGGATCGCCAATGGTGATCTGTTTGGACCCGACCAGCCGGTGATTTTGAAAATGCTGGAAATTGCGCCTGCCATGAAAGCGTTGGAAGGCGTGGCGATGGAGCTGGACGACTGCGCGTTTCCATTGTTGACCGATATGGTGCTCACCGATGATGCGAATACCGCCTTCGCCGATGTGAACTGGGCAATGCTCGTGGGGGCGCGTCCGCGCTCGGCGGGGATGGAGCGCAAGGATTTGCTGGATGCCAATGGCGCAATTTTTGGCCCCCAGGGCGCGGCGATTAACCGCCACGCGGCGCAGGATGTGCGCGTGTTGGTGGTGGGCAACCCTGCCAATACCAACTGTCTGATCGCCATGCACAACGCGCCGGATGTGCCTGCCACACGCTTCACCGCGATGACGCGGCTGGATCACAATCGCGCCATGACGCAACTGGCAGGCAAGGCGGGCACGCCCATTACTGCCGTGAAGAAGGTGACGATTTGGGGCAACCACAGCGCCACCCAATATCCCGATGCCTATCACGCGGAAATCAATGGCACGCCCGCAGCCCAGGTGATCAATGACGACGCGTGGTTGCGCGAAACGTTCATTCCTACGGTGCAGAAGCGAGGCGCGGCCGTGATCGAAGCGCGCGGCCAGAGCAGCGCGGCCAGCGCCGCCAACGCGGCCATCAATCATGTGCAAACCTGGTATCATGGTACGCCCGCCGGGGATTGGACGAGCATGGGCATCCCCTCGACTGGGGCATATGGTGCGCCCGAAGGTGTCATATTCAGCTATCCTGTCACCGTCCAAAATGGCGAATTTACCATTGTGGATGGCCTGGAATTGAGCGATTTCGACCGCCAGATGCTGGCAGCCACGGGTCAGGAACTGTTGGAAGAACGCGCCGCGGTTGAAGGCTTGCTGGGCGTGCGCCAATAGGGTTACGTCTGTAAAAGTTTGGTTTAATCAAATTCGTAGCTTCGAAAGCGGCAGGCCCAATTTGGGTCTTGCCGCTTTTTTGTTGGGTTCACATTGTCATTGGCCTACGCGTACTCACGGCATGGCTACATGGCTGCGCTGTCGTGAAAGATAGGGTAGCCACAGGTGACCAAAGGCTAACCAACCCACCTTTCCGTCGTATATACGCCGGGCGCACGGAATTGGTTCCTTCTTTTGCAGGCGAGGTATCAAATCTGTACCCACAGTGGGACGTAGTGGGCAGGTATGTGAGAACACAGGCATGTGTGCGCGCAAAAAGAGGGGAGCCGCACTTTACGCGTGCAGCCCCCCTCTTTTTGTGTTTGTGCATTCAGGTAGATTGATTAACAGGTAGATTGATTAAAGAGAAAGCGAGTTTATTCGTCCACGCGCCCAAAAACTGCCACCACGTTCTGGCCGCCAAAGCCAAATGCGTTGACGATTGCATATTGGGCGTCGGCGCGCTGGGCATGATTGCCGACAATGGGCAATTCAATTTCGGGATCGGGCGTGTAGTTGATGGTGGGGGGCACGTCGCCGTGTTTGAGCGTGAGCACCGCGGCCACTGCCGACTGCGCACCGGCTGCGCCCAGCCCATGCCCAATCATGCTTTTGATGCTGGTCACCTTCATGTCGTTGACATGGTCGCCAAAGACGCGATGCAGGGCCTTGGATTCACCCACGTCGTTGAGCACGGTTCCCGTGCCGTGGGCATAGACCACATCGATGTCGGTAGGCTGTAGACCGGCGCTTTGGACGGCCCCTTTCAGGGCGCGGGCGGCGCCGTCGCCTTCGGGGTCGGGCGCCGTCACATGAAACGCATCGGCGGTCAGGCGTCCCCCCAGCACTTCGGCAAAGATGGTTGCGCCGCGCGCGCGGGCATGTTCTTCGCTTTCCAGAATCAGGATGCACGCGCCTTCGCCGCTGACAAAGCCATCGCGGTCGACCGAGAAGGGACGACACGCCAATGCGGGATCGCCTCCACGGGTGGAAAGGGGACCCATGCGCCCGAAGGCCGACATGGTGAGCATGGAGACCGCGGATTCTGCGCCGCCTGCAATGATGACGTCGGCTTCGCCGCGCTGAATGAAGTGATAGCCTTCGATGATGGAATAGTGCCCGCTGGCACAGGCTGCGGTGCTGGTCATCACGGGACCCTTGGCTCCGGTTTCAATAGAAACCAGGCAACTGCTGGCATTGGACATGGCATTGGGCACCACAAACGGGCCTACGGTGCGCCAGCCTTTTTCGACCATGTTCACGGTCGCGGCTTCGATTTCGGTCAGTCCACCGCCGCCGGTCGCCAGCATCACGCCCACACGTTCTGCGTTTTCCGGGGTCACTTCCAGCTGGGCCTGTTCTAACGCCTGGCGACTGGCAGCAATCGCGAATTGGGTCGAGCGCGAGGTGCGGCGGATCAGCTTGCGATCCATATAATCGGCGGGATTAAAATCCTTCACTTCGCAGGCAATATTGAAGGGCATATCCCCGGGGTCAAACTGTTTAATCGGCGCGGCCCCAGATTTACCTGCCAAAAGGTTTTTCCAAAAAGTTTCTACATCATTGCCGATGGGCGAAACTGCGCCCAATCCGGTTATAAAGACGCGAGTCATAAAAAAGCCATCTCCTACATTTTTGCGCATCCATTTTATAGATGCACGTCGGTTTTTTTCCGAAGCGACATGCGACAGTACGCGTTTGCGGTTAAATTTTAGACCAGATGATTTTACATTACACAATCAACATATATGAGTACAACACGGCAGTGTCTCAAAAGTAGCGTCGTGATAGCTTCCGTGCCAAAACAACGTTCCGAATTACGATTTTAAATCACGGCTCAAAATACTATCCCAAAGCGCCTGGATCGGGTATCAGGCCAACATGTCATGCCGCAACACCTTTTCTGATTGTGTGCCAGGCGCAAGCTGTGAACGTGCGCCAATCATGTCGCAAGCAATCGAACGTATCGCGTGTGCCGTATGATTCCAGATTGGTGGGCAATGCACGCGCAATGACCCAAGATTATATGGAAGGCGGGAAACAGCGTCAATATCTGCATAGTACAACGGGAAGATAGCGCAACTGAAACTATCGCCAATGTCGAAAATCGGCCCCAGAGGATGCGCGGTGCTCTCCGCGCTATCCGTTGACGGATTGACAGTTGTGAGGCTCTCGTGTAGTCTGGCAAACATGGCAGAACGCGCAAAAATCGATGTACATATGACACAGGACGCGCCTTCGCTCCTGCAACAGCTCACCCTTAATCCGGATCAAGTGATCGGTCTGCCGCCTGAATTGCGCGACAGTCTGCTGGACTATCTGGCAACGTGGGGTCCGCCGGCGGAATTGGTAGCAATCACCGAGACGTTGCGCGAGGCATTTGGCCCGCTGCTGCACCTGTTGGATCTGCTGGCTTTGGCGCGGTTTCAAGCGGGACAGTATGCCGAATGTCTGGACACTCTCGAACGGCGGCAGCGGCGCAGCCCGACCATTGCCGGGCAGGTGTGGGAGGCCCGCTGTCTGCTGGCAATGGGCCACACGCAAGCGGCGCGCGACCTGGCCGAGGATTTGGGCGAAAGCTATCCCCGCAATCTGATGGTGATTGGCGCGGCTGTAGAAATTCTGGATGCGTTGGGCGAATTTGCCCAGAGCCGGGCATTGCTGGATGGCCTGTTGATCGCGCGCGCACATGATCCGGTAGTTATGCTGCACATGGCGCGCCATGCGCAGCGCGCCGACGATTTTGCTACCGCAGATCAGTTTCTCCAGCGGCTGGGCGCAGGCGTGCCCGCGGGGTTGGATGCGCGGGAGTTGCAGGAATTTGCCACGTTGTTGGCGCACATGGAACGCCGCGAAAGCGAGCAGGCGGTGCGGCTGGAGCTGGAACGGCGTCGTGTGGATGCATTTCAGAGCCTGCACGCGGCCCTGCATCCCTTGCGCGAGCTGGGCATGGACCAGATCGCCGACGCCGCGGCAATTTTTGAACGGTTGAGCGGACCGGCCTCGCTGCCGCTGGATCGCAAAGAAGAGCGCAAGATTCAGCTGGAAGCTGTGCGTCATTTTGGCTATATGCAACTGCGCGAGGGCCAGACCGAGGTGATTGCGGGCGTGTTGCGTGGAGAATCGATTCTGACGGTGATGCCCACCGGCGCGGGGAAATCGCTCTGCTATCAGTTGCCGGCATTGATGTTGCCCAGGGCCACGCTGGTCATTAGCCCGCTGGTCGCGTTGATGAAAGACCAGGTAGAAGGGTTGCCGGCGGCGGCGCGCAAACTGGCGACCTTTGTCAATAGCACACTGACCGATGTGGAGATGGCGCAACGGCTCCAGGGCATTGCCGATGGGGATTACAAGCTCATCTATGCGGCACCCGAACGCTTGCGCCAGCTCGCCTTTCTGGCCGCGTTGCGCAAGGCAGGCATCGGTCTGTTTGTGTTGGACGAGGCCCACTGTGTCAGCCTCTGGGGGCACGATTTTCGCCCGGATTATCTGTTTATTCAGGAAGCGCGGGCCGCGTTGGCGAATCCGCCGGCATTGGCCATGACCGCCACCGCACCGCCACGGGTGCGCGATGAGATTATCGACTATATTCGCGATTCGGCCCCTTCGCCGCCTGGGTCGCCCTCGGCCAAGCCGATGGCGGATGCCCGCACCGACAAACGTGCGAATGGGCGTATGGGCGTGGCAGGCGCCAATGGCGGGGATAGCGTCGCTGATGATATGGGGGGGCATGACGGGGACGAACTGACTGCACAGTCGGCGCGCCCACGCGTGCTGACGCTGGATATCTTCCGCAACAATCTGTTCCTCTCGGCTCTGCAATTTCACAACGAAGAAGACAAGCTGGCGGCGATGCTCAAGTTGGTAGGCGAGCTGGACGGCAGCGGCATCGTCTATGTCAACAGCCGCCACAAGAGCGAGTCGCTGGCGTTTGAACTGCGCAAGATTGGCGTCGCGGCCGAAGCGTATCATGCAGGCATCGAGGCGCGGGGCGCTATCCAGGATCGCTTCATGGCGGGCAAGACCCGTGTGGTGGTGGCGACGGTTGCATTTGGCATGGGGATTGACAAGTCGGACATTCGCTTCATCATCCACTTTCATCCGGCCCGCAGCCTGGCGGCCTATTATCAGGAAGTGGGCCGCGCCGGGCGTGATGGCAAACCCAGCCAGGGGATCCTCTTTTATAGCAACAACGATTGGACGAACCTGCGCCGTTGGGCAAAATCGGGCGAAATGTCGGTGGATTTCCTGGAGAGTGTCTACGCCGCGGTCGCGACGCAACTGGGCGTGCATATCCACGAGCAAGACGCCCCCGCGGATTGGGAGACTATTGTGGGGCCAGTGGACAATCGGCGTCTGCAACAGATTTTGAATACCGATGAGACCACCAGCCGTGTGGCGGTCAGCATTCTGGAGCGCGCCGATTTGCTCACGCGCGGCTTTGATCTGCCCCAGGAGTTTACGATTATTCTGCCCAAACCACCGCGCGGGAAAAAGGCTGCCCCCCCGTTGCCCATCGACCCCGAATTTGAACGGCTGCGCAAGGGGTTGGCGTTGCGACCCGGCGAGGCCGCGACCTTCAAGATGAGCGATCTATCCGGTTTTATGGGATGGGCGTTGGATGAGGTGGAGCCGGCGCTGTTGGAGTGGGAGGCAATCGGCGCGCTGCAACTCTTTCCGGCGCGCCGTGTGATGGCGATTACGCTGCCCGCGCGCCCTGCCGATATGCGGGATCGTCTGGAGCGGATCCTGGCGCAATCGGGCGCCGTGGCCCAACGGCGCATCGACGATATTGTGGGCTATGCTACCGGCGAAACCTGCCGCCACGGGTATATCAGCGCCCACTTTGGCAGCCCGCCGCGCAGCCGCTGTAATGTGTGCGACAGTTGCACGGGCATTCGTCCCGAAGTGCCGCCCAGCGCGACGCCTACACTGGAATTGCCCGACGATGCCGATGTGGAGCCGATGATTATTGATTGCCTGTTGAGTGTCTCGAAGCATGTGGGTAAAAGTGGCCTGGCACGGATATTGGCGGGCAGTCTGCGTGCGCCGGTGACTGCCGATCAGGCGCGCCATCATGGGCGGCTCAAGGCGCTCGGCGAAGCGGCCATCATCGCCTATATCGAGGATATGGTCGAGGATAATCGGCTGCGCGCGTATGACCGCCAGGGCTATCCCGTGTTGGCGGCGACGCTGCGCGGGCGGGGCGAAGCCGAACGCTGGCTCGAACAGCATCCCGAATTGGCGCAATTGGGAGATGCGCCAGAGGTTGAAGCCGGGGGCGAAGATGCAGATACATCCTCTGCCGGTGAAAAATATACTGCGTTGCAAAAGGCCATTTGGAACTGGCGACGCCGGACGGCTGAAACCAACGGTCAGCCTTCGTATATGATTATGAGCAATGAACTGATTTTGCGCATTGCCGAGGCGCGTCCGCAATCTTTGGATGACCTGGCGCGCTTGCCTGGCATGGGCGCACAGCGGCTGGAATATTATGGGCCGACTATTTTGGATCTAATCCACCTTCACCCCGCGCAGGAGGAGGACGAGGCGCTGATGCAGGCCCAGCGGGCCGCGGGCACGACCGGCGGCGGGCGCGGGCCTGCTGCCACGCCTGCCGTCTCGCCCCAGATGCAACGGCGCATCTTTATGAAGCTTCAGGAAATGCGTCAAAAAATCAGCGTAGAAAGCCGCTACAAAAGCCAGGAAATTGCCTCTACTACACTGTTGCGGGCCATTGCCGAAAGCGCGCCCGGTTCTTTGGAAGAGCTGCACGCGATTCGCGGGTTTGGCGAAAGCGCATTGGCGCAACACGATACGCAAATCCTCACGGTTATCAATAGCCTGCTCCAGGTCCACGGATCCTGACTCTCCACAACGTTGGCTGGCACCCTATTGCAACGCACAGGATGAAGCCCTGCGTTTCCGGTTTCGCAGGTCTACGGGTGGTACTAAGCGACGTGCGTGGACGCGTGCCAGGCGCGGCGCGGTCAGACTTGCGGGTTTTCGTCGGGCGAATGTCAGCCGGTTGTCATTGCGCCGCACAGATGCCAGGGGTATAATACGGCTATGACAAAATGCAGTCGCCGGCCCAGAGATACCAGAGTAGATGCAGGTGGCGTTCATTTGTCGGACCGGCACAGTTTGTATCAGACTTCCGTCACGAAACCGAACCGTTCGCATCTGGACAGCGCAGCCGGTTGTCCCCTTTGTCGCTAGAAACTTTTGGATCAGGCCGAACGTAAAGTAGTACGGAATTCAATTTTTTGGCGCAACAAACGCTATCCATAGGAGGATATGTAATGGCATCGTTATTAGACAAGGTCTCTACGCTGATTTCGGCCAACCTGCACTATTTGGTTGACCAGGCGTTGAAGACGAATAGCCTGGCGGTCATCGACCAGTACGTGCGCCAGGTGGAAACCAATCTGGCCGAGTTGGAAGACGCCGCCGGCGCGGTGGGGGGCGAAGTACGTTCCATCAAGCGCCGCCTGGACGAGCACGAACAACGCATGACCGAGTTTGATTCGGCCATCGACGCCTTTTTGGTCGAAGGCAATGAATCGGCGGCGGTGGCTGTGCAGAGTCGCTATAACAGCACCAAGCGGCTGGTGGAAACCTTCCGGGAGCAATTGACCCGCCAGGAATCGGAATTCAAGAAGCTGCTGGACGCCAAGGTGAAGCTGGAAGCACGGCTGGAAACCATGCGCATGGAGCGCCAGGAGTTGCAGGCGTTGCTGGAATTGGCCAAGAGCAAGGAAACCACGGTCAAGGCCATGCGCAGCCTGGACGACCTCATGGGGTCGGGCGATAGCGACATTCGGCGCATTGCCGAGAGTGTCCACTCGCGTTTGGACAAGGCCTCTACGCTGAGCGAGATGCGGGCGGCCAGCCTGGACGAACAGATGGACACCGTTCTGGAACGCGGCACGCTCGACGCCCAGTTGCTGGAACGTCGCCAACGTTTGGGCATAAACAAATAGGCGACTGACGCCGGTACATTAGTATTGTATAGTGCGCCGGTACACAGTCTGCTGGCAGTACACAGTCTGCTGGCAGTACACA